>JAEWBW010000676.1 GCA_023390955.1 Pseudomonadota bacterium | reverse complement strand
GAATCCCGACAAGCGCATCGATCCCAAGACGCTGCCCACACCCGGCCAGATCCTCGCCGAGATGAGCGAGAACAAGGTCGGCGGCGCGGAATACGATCGCATCTGGCCGGAGCGTGCCGCCGCAACGATGTGGTGATTGCGCTTCTTCCCCCTCGCCCCGCTTGCGGGGAGAGGGTTGGGGTGAGGGGGAGCATCCACGGGGACGGTGAGAGTTGAGCTTGCGGAGGCTCCCCCTCACCCGGATCGCATCTTCGATGCTATCCGACCTCTCCCCGCACGCGGGGCGAGGTGAAAGAGCAACCTCGCCCTAATTAAACGCCATCCCGCCGCTCAGCGCGATGGTCTGCCCCGTCATGTATTCATTCTCCACCAGCAGCATCACGGCCTTCGCGACCTCCTCCGCCGTCCCAAATCGCCCGAGCGGGATGCGGCTGACGAGTTGCGGCGCGCCGGCCATCATGTCGGTGGCGATCAGCGACGGCGCCACTGCATTCACGGTGATGCCCTCCTTCACCAGCCGCGCCGCGTAGCCGCGCGTCAGGCCCTCCATGCCGGCCTTCGACGCATTGTAATGCGGCCCGATTGAGCCGGCCCCGCGCGCTGCGCCCGAGGAGATGTTGACGATCCGTCCCCATTTCCTCGCACGCATCGCGGGCAGTACGGCCTGGGTGCAGAGGAAGACGGATTTGAGATTGACCATGATGGTGCGGTCGAAATCGTCTTCCGTGAGATCGTCGACCCCGCGCGTGATCGCGATGCCGGCATTATTCACCAGAATGTCGACCGGTCCGAGCTCCGCATTGATGCGCGCGACCATCCCGGCTACGGCCTGGCGCTGCGAGACATCGGCGGCGATCGCGATGGCGCGGCCGCCGCGTTTACCGATCTCGCCTGCGAGTTGCTCAGCCTGCCCAATCCGCTCGCGGCAATTGATGGCGACGGCAGCACCGGAATCTGCAAGCGCGTTGCAGATCGCAGCTCCGATGCCGCGCGCGCCGCCGGTGACGAGCGCAACGCGCCCCTTCAAACTCTCCGCCATGCCTGCTCTCCCGTATCGTTCCGGTCGTTGGCCTCACGATAGCACGGTTAATTTCGCCGCGAGGTAATTCCGTTCACCGATCGCGCTGGCTGGAGAAGCGCCGATATGCGGTCGTGGCAAATATGGATGCCCATTTCATTGACCAAACGCGCCGAACGCTCGATATTCGCAGCATCAAAACTGCTCATCGAGCTCACGCCGCACCATGAAACCGCACCACCAGCGCACCCCTGACAACATGCACATGTGCATGATGCGGCGCTGTGTATCCGCGGCCACCGGCGCTTGCTGTTGTTGCTGATCGCGCCCTGGCAACCACTCACACCGCACATCCCAGACAGGAAGCGCCGGCCCGCCGGCGAGCGAGCAGTCATGTCACGAGCACAATCGAACGCCTACATCATTGAGATCCAGGACCACACAGCCGGCATCGTCACGCGGGACGCGCGTGGCTTCCGCTTCTTCTCGTCCGAGCGGATGTTCGACAGTCTCGAGGGCCAGCAATTCCGCTCGGCGCGGGACGCCGAGCGGGCAGCGCGTGCGCTGCTCACGCCTTCAGCGCGGCGAGCAGCTCATCGGGGCGCTCGGCCATGATCATGTGGCCGGCGCCCGGCACCACCACGGTCTTCGCATGCGGGATCGCGGCGGCCAGCGCCTTGCCGGCCTTCGCGGGCGTCATCATGTCCCGCTCGCCGAGGATCAGCGTCACCGGCACCTTCACGGTCGCCGCCGCGGCCAGCGCATTCGTGTAGGAATTGCACGCGGACAAATCCTTGAACAGCACGCCCGGTTCGCAGTCTTTCAGCACCGCCTGCGCGCCGGCATGCATCCAAAGCCCCGGCGCGAGGCTGCCGCCGAGCTCGGCCTTGAAGCCGAGGCCCCAGATCGACACCATGTCGTTCGCGTCCTGCTCGTTGGCCTCCGCCGCCTTGAGCAGATCGGGCCCGACCGTCATCGTTGCAGCGGTGCCGATCAGGCTGAGCGCGGAGACGCGGTCGGGATGCCGCGCGGCCGTCTCCAGCGAGATCAGCGAGCCCATCGAATGTCCGATCAGATGCGCCTTGGCGACACCGGCGGCATCCAGCAGCGCTGCGGTCCAGTCCGCCATCTCGGCGATGCTGCCGAGCGACGGCCCCGCGGAACGGCCATGGCCGGGCAGGTCGGGTGCGAGCACGGAAAAGCCGTGATGGGCGAACCAGCGCGTGTGCAGCGCCCAGGTCGAACGGTCGAAGCCGGCGCCGTGGATGAACACGACTGTCGGCAGGGACTTGTCGAAATCGCGGCCACCGGTCGCAACGAAGATTTCGGTGCCGTTGACGGAGAGCATCATTGTGTCACGCCTTCTGCGAGATGCGCAGCGCCTGCGCGAGGTCGTCGATGATGTCGCTTGCGGTCTCGATGCCGACCGACAGCCGCACCAGCTCCTCGCCGATTCCGGCGGCCTTGAGCTGTTCGGCGTCCATCTGCTGATGCGTGGTGGAAGCCGGGTGGATCACCAGCGTCTTGGCGTCGCCGACATTGGCGAGATGGCTGATCATGCGCAGCGACTCGATGAACTTGCGTCCTGCGGGCCGTCCGCCCTTGATGCCGAAGGAGACGATCGAGCCGGCGCCGCGCGGCAGCAGCTGCTTTGCGAGCTGATGGTCGGGGTGGTCCTCCAGCGAGGGATGCAGCACCCAGTCGACCGCCTTGTTGGCCTTCAGCGCCGCGAGTACGGCGTGCGTGTTCTGAATGTGGCGGTCCATCCGCACGCCGAGCGTCTCGACGCCCTGCAGCAGCTGGAACGCATTGGTCGGCGACAGGCAGGCGCCGAAATCGCGCAGGCCTTCCGTGCGTGCTCGCATGATGAAGGCCGCGGTGCCGAACTGCTCGTCGAAGACGATGCCGTGATAGCCGCCATAGGGCTCGGTCAGCACGCCGAACTTGCCGGAGGAGCGCCAGTCGAAGCGACCGCCGTCGACCAGTGCGCCGCCGATCGCGATGCCATGGCCGCCGATCCATTTCGTCGCCGAATGCATCACGATGTCGGCGCCAAGCTCGATCGGCCGGCTGAGATAGGGTGTGGCAAACGTGTTGTCGATCAGCAGCGGAATCTTTGCGTCATGCGCGATCTGCGCCACCTTGGGGATGTCGAGCACCTCGAGGCCGGGATTGCCGATGGTCTCGCCGATCACCAGCCGCGTATTCGGCTTGATCGCAGCGCGGAACGCGTCGTGGTCGCGCGGCTTCACAAACGTCGTGGTGATGCCGAAGCGCGGCAACGTGTGCGCCAGCAGATTGATGGTGCCGCCATAGAGCGAGCTCGAGGCCACGATGTGGTCGCCGGCATTGAGCAGCGTGGCGATCGCCAGATGCAGCGCCGCCATGCCGCTCGCGGTGCAGATCGCGCCGACGCCGCCCTCCAGCGCCGCGAGCCGCTCCTCCAGCACGCCGGTGGTCGGGTTGGAGATGCGCGTGTAGATGTGGCCGGCGCGCTCCAGATTGAACAGCGCCGCCGCATGGTCGGAATCCTGGAAGACGTAGGACGTGGTCTGGTAGATCGGCACCGCGCGGGCGCCGGTCACGGGATCCGGATGCTGGCCCGCATGCAGGCTCAGGGTTTCGAAGGCAGGCGGTTTCGGCGCGGGCATGCGTGGCCTCGTTGGTCGGTCGGCGAGGCGGCCGTTGTGCCACAGATCGGCCGGGACGTCAGCCATTGACAGCGCGGTGTGGCAGCATGCAGCGGCGGCCTCTCGCCGCCGGCGCGGCTTCGGACGTCAATCCAGCGGCACGTTCAGGCGGGTGCCTTTGGTGATGATGCCACCGCGGTTGCCGATCTCGATCGAGCCATAGCGCTGCCTGAAGCAATCGGGCAGCGGCCGGTCGCCTTCCATGCTCAGCCAAAGGCGCAACAGATGGCGCTTCTGGCCGGCCTCGGGCCAATCGCGGAAGCCGGTCCGGTCGTGCAGCAGGCCGTGATTGTAGACGAACTGCATGTCGCCCGGCTGCAGCCGCATGTCGAAATGCAGTTTGGGATCATTTGCGAGCGTGTCAAAGAGATCGAGGGCCTCGACGTGGGCCGGCGTCAGCCGCATCGCATCGGGAAAGCGCTGTGCGCTATCGATATACTGGCGCTGATAGAAGCCGGTCAGGAATCCCGCATGCCAGTTCAGCACCGGGATCTCGAGATATGGCTTTGCGTTCTCCGGCACCTCGCCGCGCCGGTCGGTCGCGATCGGGTCGAACAGGAGCGCCGCAAGGTCGGGACGCCTGGCGAACATCTCGTTGTAGATCGTGGTCGTGCTGACGAGGAGGGAATCGCCGCCCTCCATGGCCTCGCGAATGCAGAGGAGGCCGACGACGTCGGACGAATCCGTGTGGAATGTCTGCCGTTCCGAGGTCTGGTAAATCCGTGTGTTCGGGTTCTTCGCGTCGGCCCCGGTGTCGCGGACATGACCGAGGATGTGCCCCGCCGCATTCTGCGACCGCGCCGATCCCAGATGCGCGCCCACGCCGCAAAAGATCGTGGCGGCAAATTCCTGGCTGTACTTTGCCACGGGCAGGCCGCGGATGACCTCGAAGCCGAGGCCCGTCAGCAGCGTCACCTTCAACTGTTCCAGGTGCGCGCCGAAGTGGGGGAGCGGAAAGCTCTCTTTGCTGATGTCGGCGATGCTCTTGCCGCTCGCAAGATATGACTGAGCCGCGTTCTCGAGCTCGGCGATATCGCTGTCAGAAAGCGAGGTGATCCATCGATCCGGATTGGCCTTCATCTCCGCGCCGAGCCAGGCAGACGGGATATCGATCTTCCCGGGAGGGCGAGCTATCGGCGTCTCAAGTGCTGGCGATGTTGGCGCGGGCATGCTTGGCCTCGTTGGTCGAACGGCGAGGCGGCCGTTGTGCCACAGATCAGGGCGCGACGTCAGTCATTGACAGCGCCGTGCGGGGCCGAGCAGGCGGCGTTTCACTCAGCCGGAGCCAGGACCTGTCCACTCAGGGCGTTCTTCTGCTTCGCTGCAGCCGAGATGCGCGCACGACGCTTGCGATACCAGATCACGACGCCGGTGACTGAAAGCGCGGCCACGACGATCCCCATCACGGAAATCAGGATGCGGCCGGGAATACCCAGAATGCGTCCCGAATGCACGGGGAATTGCGCCTGCGCAAAAATGTCGGCGGCGGTGCCGACCCATGGGATGCGGGCGCCGAGCGGCCGGCCGTCCAGCCCGTCGTAATAAAGCTGCGCGGGACCGACGCCGCCTGCGCCGTGATCGTCGCCGGGTCGGAAGAACCGTGCGCTGAACACGCCATATTGCGGGGCATAGGCCACGGCTCCAACCGGCGTCGTCCAGCCACGGCTCCGCGCGTCAGCCTCCGCCTTCGACAGGATCTCCGTAAAGGTCAGCTTCGGCTCGATCGGCTGGTCCAGCGGCGTGGCGGTGCGCTGCTCATAGGGCGTCGGGGTGTAGTTCGACACGGTCTTCATGATCGGAGAGAAAACCTCGAGATAGAGGTTCAGCGAAAACGCCGTGAACGCGATGATGAAGAGCAGGAGCCACGTCCACAGGCTGAACGCGCGATGGATGTCGAAGTTGATGCGGTAGGCGCTGCCCGATGTCTTGATCGTCCAGGCCGGCTTCCATCGTGCCCAGAAGCCGCGGTCCAGTTGGCGCGCGACCGCCATCGGCCTTGCGGCATTCGCTTTTCGACGTGCCGGCAGGGTCAGGTAGAAGCCGACAAAGCAATCGATCGTCCAGATGATGGCGATGATGCCGAGGATGCGCATGCCCCAGCGGTTGCTGCCCCAGAACTCTGGGATGTGCATCGTGTAGTGCAGGCGATAGAGAAACGAGACGAAGTTCTCCTTGGTGACCGGCCACACCGCTCCCCAATCCCGGCGGCCGAGTTCCTCGCCGGTGGCGGGGTCAAGGAACACCTGGTTGTAGCCGAGCACGAACCGCTTGCCGGTCGCGGGATCTATCCTGGGCTGGACGAAGAACCAGAGGGACTCGCCGGGTTCGGGCGTCGTCATCAGGTAGGTGACGCGCGCCCGCGGGTCCCGGGACTCGATGAGCCCTGCCAGTTCGAGCGAGGGCTTTGCTGGGCCATCGGTCTTGGCGCTGGTGAGATGGCTGTTGAGCCATTCGTCAAGCGAATGGTCCCAGGAGATGATGGCTCCCGTCACGCCCGAAAAGAACAGAAAGGCCGCCGTGAGGAGGCCCATCCATCGATGCATAACGGTGAAGCTTGCTCTCATCTGCCCCTCAAGAAGTCGCCCGGCCGCTCAAGCCGGGCGAAAATATTCAAGCCGACCCAACTCAGAATCTGAAGGTCGAGGACAGCAGGAACGTGCGTCCTGCCGCAATCGATAATCCAGCCTGAGCGGATTCCCAATAGTTCTTGTCGAACACGTTCAGCACATTGGCCCGGATGATGACCGGCGTTCCGTTGAACGCTGTGGTGTAGCGCGCCCAGGTCGACGCGGGTCCAGTCGGGAATGGACTGCGTATTTGCCTGGTCGACGAACTGGTAGGACGTGTAGATGACGCGGCCGGTCACCGTCAGGGACGAATAGGGGATATCGTATTCGCCGCCGATGTTGACCGTCGTGGTGGGCACGCCAACGGCATAGTGGCCGTCGTTGATGCCGCCTTGTGTCTTCGTCAGCCGGCCGTCGATATAGGCCGCGCCGCCGAGGACGCGAAGCCCGGGCGCGACTTCGCCGAAGGTGTTGATTTCAACGCCCCGGTTACGCTGCTCTCCGTTGACCGAGAAAACGTTGGCCACCGTGACCGTGCTCGGCTGCGTGATCTCGAAGACGCTGGTCGTGACCGTCACCTTGCCGAAATCGACCTTCACGCCGGCTTCTGTTTGCGCCGACACGAAAGGTGCAAAGGTCTGACCGGCATTGTTGGCCGTAGCGGGAGCGGTCGCGCCCTGCTGCAATCCTTCGATGTAGTTCGCATAGAGCGAGACGTTCTGGATCGGCTTGACGACGATTCCGACCGCGGGGCTCCATCGGCCTTGATCGTAAGCCGTGGAAACTGCGCCGGTGACGGCGTTGAAGTTCTTGGCGTCCACGTTCTGATAGCGCCCGCCGCCCGTGAGCTGGATGCGGTCGCCGAAAAAGGAGGCCGTGTCAGCGACGGCGACGCTCGTCAGCACCGTGTCGGAGATCTTTGGACGCGTGCCATAGTTGGCGAAGAATGGCATCGGCGAGTAGACCGGGTTGTAGATGTTCGAGTTGGGCACGAACGGCGTTGATCCGCTGCCGCTGTAGAAGGTCTGCTGCAGCCCGGTGGCCGAGACGACGAACTGATGCCCGACCGGGCCCGTGTCGAATTTCGCGCGCGCCCCGACGTCGCCGGTGTTGTAGGCGAAAAGCCCGGTTTGCGGGGTCGTGAAGTTGCTGATGGCGCCGGTGGGGTTCAGCAGCGTCGCATAGGTGTTGATTGCGGTATAATCCAGCGCATGGGCACCGCCGCCCGCGAAGAGCGTCACGTTCTCCGACAGGTCGAACTCGGCACGCGTCGCGCCGTAATAGTCGGTGAAATTGCTTTCCGTCCACCGCTGCGCGTAGTTGTTGCGATTCCTGGGGGCCTCCGGAATCGGGAAGCCCGCAGCGACGGAGATGGTCTGGTTCTGGCCGTTCATCTTCTGCTGCTGAACGCCGAGATCGGCTTCCCACCGGAAGCGCTCGCCACGGTAATCAAGCCCGATCGTGCCGATCGCAAACTGGTCGTGCAGGAAGTCGATCGGTGCGTCGCCGCCGCGGCCCGCAACGTTCACCCGCACGCCGAATTCCTTGTTGTCGCCGAAGCGGCGGCCGATGTCGGCATGCCCGCCAAAACGTGCGTCCGACAGGTAATTCAGGGTCAGGTCGGTGATCGGCGTATCCTTGGCGCGCTTTGGCACCAAATTGACGGTGCCGCCGACTGAGCCGAACGGCGTCATGCCGTTGATCAACCCGCTCGGGCCCTTGAAGAGTTCGACGCGCTCGATGCCTTCCAGGCCGACGCGGCCGAATGGCGTGAGGCCGAAATAGCCATTGAACATGAAGTCGCGGTTCTGAGCCGGAAAGCCCCGGATCATGAAGCGCTCGGTGTTGCCGCCACCGCCGAATGTGGGCCGCACTGACGGATCGCTATAGAGAATGTCGGCGATGGACCGGGCCTGCTGGTCCTTGATCGCCTGTTCGGTGAAGTTGGTTTGGTTGAACGGCGTATCCATCACGCTGCGGTTGCCGAGCATGCCGACGCGGCCACCGGTTGCAACCTGGCCGCCGGCGTACGGCGCGGGCAGTGCGCCGATCGTACCGGTCGAGGGTGTGACATAGCGGATTGCCTCGACGGGCCGCTGGTCGGTGCGCGCAGCCTGACGCCGTGTCTGATTGCGATTTGCGCTTGTCCGGCGGGCAGGTGCAGGGCGCGCCGCTTGGCCAGGTGCATCGACCGTTACCGGCGGCAAGGAGGATGATTGCGCGCGCACCTCCCCGACATAGCTCGACGACAGCACCAGATAGCTGGCCGCGCTCAAACACACGACCTTCGAAATAGAAACACTTCCCCGCACGACAAACGCCCCTGATTACCGCTGACCTCGTCAGCATCCCCAAGGTTCGGTCTAGCGAGGCTTTCAATGCGACGCATCGGCGGCGCTCTTAGAACCTGTCAAATAACCTATTCCATCTTGCCAATTGCTCGTGCCAGATGGACAGCAAGCAGCTAGATTGCTGCGTCAAATTGACCATCAAGGTGTGTGGCGCTTTCTTCATCAGCGCCGGGGCCATGCCTTGAACCCCGGAAGATTTTCTTGGCGATTGCTCCTCACCCGATCTTTGCAACAGATATCACCGCTCTCTCGACCGCAGCTTCACCCGTATCGGTTGAGTTGAAACGTTCGACGAAGCTCGATCGTCCGCTGGCGCATGGATGGATCGAGAGTGCGGTGATCGAGCCGGGCTTCACGGTCTATGCCACTCGCTACGACAGCTATGATACCTACAACATCAGCAAGGCCGTCGACCTTGGCTTCAACTTCGCGCTGAATCTCGGAGATGAGATCAGCGCCGATTATCCCAACCGTCTGGCCTATCTGCCGAGCGGCAACATCAACTTCGCTTCGTTTGACGAGCCGGTGCCGATCAGGCTGCATCGCGGTGAGCGAAAGCGGCAGATTCGCTGCGGCTTTTCGCTTCGTCCTGAATGGATCGGCGCCGGCATGTTCGAGCGTTTCGATGAGTCGGGAATCGTCGGGAAGGGGCTCGCCCAGCGCGGGATATCGGAAGCAGCCGTGGCATCGCCCGCACTGCTTGCCGTCGCTGACCGTTTGTACTCAGCGCTCAATTTCGACGGCCCTCTGGCCGGGTTGCGTCGCGAAGCCGCTGCGCTGGCGTTCTTTGCCGAGGCATTCACGAGCCTGGAAACTGCGAGGCAGCCTCGGCCTGCATCCCGGATTGAAGTCGAGCGCATCAAGCGCGTGAAGGAAATGCTGGATACCCTGCCGCCCGGCGCTGATGTCCGGTTGGTCGAACTGGCCGCCCATCATGGCATGAGCGTTCGCTCGCTTTGCCGCCATTTCCGCCAGACGTTCGGCAAGACCATTTTGGGATATGTCGCCGAGCAACGCATGGAAAATGCGCGGATTGGTCTTGCGGCCGACGGTCTGACGATCGAGCAGGCCGCCTACATCGCAGGCTTCGCGCACGCGTCCAATTTTTCGTCCGCCTTCCGGCGGCGCTTTGGCTACTCGCCCATCAACGGCCGCCGCAGATAACAGACGTTGCGACCCGCTCGCCAGAGCATGCTCGCGATGCGGAGCCGGCGCGCACCCTGTTAAGACTTTGGTAACGCAATCGGATTGCGCATCATCACCAAGTTCTTAACGAATTCGCTCTAATTCTGGCTTTCCCACCGCCTTGTGAATGGGCAGAGCGCGACATCACGGCGCAGCCCCAGCAAATATTGAAGAGGCCGAATGCCAGCCTTCAAGCTTTCCTTTCGTTCGATCGGAGCCAAGCTCGCCATCATCAACGTGGTGGGCGCCATCTGCATGGTGCTCGTTGCGTCGAACGCGCTCTGGACCGCCCGCAATCAGCTCGTCAAGGAGCGCGTCGAGAAGGCGCATGCCGCGGTCGACATCGTCTACAATCTCGCGGACGGCTATTACAAAGCCTTCAAGGCCGGGCAGATGACGGAGGAGGAGGCCAAGAAGCGCTTCCTCGAGGCCAACAACAACGTCTGGTACGAAGACCGCACCAACTACGCTTATATTTATGACTATGAGACCGGGCTCTGCGTCTCCAACCCCGGCATTCCGCAATTCGTCGGCAAGGACATGCGTCCGAACAAGGACGCCAACGGCAACCTCTTTGCCGTCACCCTGATGGACATCGCCAAGAAGGGCCAGGGGACGCTGCATTATTCGTTCCGCCGCAGCGGCTCCGATCCGACCCCGCTCGAGAAGGTCGCCTTCACCCGCGGCTTCGCGCCGTGGAATCTGATGATCGCCTCGGCGCAGTACATGTCGGAGGTCGACAATTCCTTTTGGTCGATGGTGCAGACCGCCTCGATCGTGATCGTCGTGCTGATGCTGGTCTCGATCGCCATCACCTGGGCCGTCGGCCGCAGCATCGTCAAGCCGCTCACCGGCCTGAAGGAGCGCATGGAATCGCTCAGCGCCGGCCAGCTCGAGGCACCGGTCGCCCATGCCGACCGCCGCGACGAGATCGGCGAGATGGCGCGCACCGTACAGGTGTTCCGCGACGCCATGATCGAGACCAATCGCATGCGCGAGGAGCAGGCCGCCGCCGAATTGCGCCAGGTCGAGACCCGCAAGGTCGACATGAATCGCCTCGCCGACCAGTTCGAGAGCGAGGTCGGCGAGATCATCGAGCTCGTCTCGGTCGCCGCCGGCCAGCTCGAATCGTCCTCGACCACGCTGTCGAAGACGGCCGATACGGTCACGCAGGTTTCCAACCGCGCCTCCACCGCCTCGGGCGATGCGTCCTCCAACGTCCATTCGGTCGCTGCCGCGAGCGAAGAGCTGGCCTCCTCGATCGGCGAGATCAGCCGTCAGGTCGGTACCTCCGCGAAGATCGCGGGCGAGGCCGTCAGCCAGGCGCAGAAGACCGACACCCGCATCAGCGAGCTATCGCAGGCCGCGAGCCGGATCGGGGACGTCGTCGACCTCATCCAGACCATCGCCGGCCAGACCAATCTTCTGGCGCTCAACGCGACGATCGAGGCTGCGCGCGCCGGCGATGCCGGCAAGGGCTTTGCCGTGGTGGCGTCCGAGGTGAAGACGCTGGCCGAGCAGACCGCGAAGGCGACCGACGAGATCAGCCAGCAGATCGCCGACATCCAGTCCGCGACCCGCGACTCCGTCGCCGCCATCAAGGAGATCGGCGCCACGATCGGCAAGATCTCCGAGATCTCGGCCGCGATCGCCTCGTCGGTCGAGCAGCAGGGCTCTGCGACGCAGGAGATTTCCCGCAACGTGCAGCGCGCTGCCGAAGGCACCTCACAGGTCGAGACCAGTATCGTCGATGTCCAGCGCGGCGCGGCGGAAGCCGGTGCGGCCTCGGCACAGGTGCAGTCCGCGGCCCAGTCGCTCGCCAATGAGAGCAACCGCCTCAAGCGCGGCGTTGCCAGCTTCATGAGCTCGATCCGGGCGGCGTAAGCCGCTCCGTAACGAACTCTCGTGTCCCGGACGCGGTGCGGCGCCATAGCGCGTCGCAGACGCGCGTGAACGCGCTTTTGGTGCCGCGCTGCAGAGCCGGGACCCACGCCTAGCTCGCACTCGCGGATACATGGGCCCCGGCTCTGCAGCGCACCGCTGCGCGCTGCGCCGCGTCCGGGGCACGAGAATCGCGCCCCGTCATCCTCGCACGCAGGTGACTTGCGTTCTGCGCGCGTTTGTTGATCAATCCGGCCCGTTCCAATCCCCCATAGAAGGACGAGCCGATGAATGACACTATCATGACTGCCGACGTCGTCGGGTTGACCAAGGTGGCGCCCGTGTCGCGGCGCGGCTTCATGAGCGGCACCGCGGCTCTCGCTGCGGGTTACACGCTCGCCGCCGGTCCCGTGCGCGCCCAGGTCGTCACCACCGATACCAACGGCCTCCAGGTCGGCGAAGCCAAGATCAAGGTCGGCGATACCGAGATGCCCGGCTATTTCGCAAAGCCCGCCGGCGTCGCCAATCCGCCCGTGATCATCGTCGCGATGGAGATTTTTGGCCTGCACGAATACATCAAGGACGTCACCCGCCGTCTTGCCAAGGCCGGCGCCTTCGCGATTGCGCCCGACTATTATTTCCGGAAGGGCACCGATCTCACCAAGATCACCGACGTCAAGGACCTGCTGCCGATCGTCAATGCCAAGCCGGACGCGGAGCTGCTGTCCGATCTCGATGCTACCGCGGCCTGGGCCAAGTCGCAGGGCGGCGACACTTCCAAGCTCGGCATCATCGGCTTCTGCCGCGGCGGCCGCACGGTCTGGGAATATGCCGCGCACAGCGGCACGTTGAAGGCCGGCGTCGCCTTCTACGGCTCGATCGTCGATCCCGCCAACCCGCTGTGGCCGAAGAGCCCGCTGCAGCTCGCGCCCGACATGAAGGCGCCCGTGCTCGGTCTCTACGGCGCCGCCGACACCGGCATTCCCGTCGCCCAGGTCGAGCAGCTCAAGGCCGCGCTCGAGCAGGCCAAGAAGCCCGCCGAGTTCAAGATCTATCCGGACGCGCCCCACGGCTTCCATGCCGACTACCGCGGCTCCTACCGCAAGGACGCCGCTGAAGATGCCTGGAGCCAGGCGCTGGCCTGGTTCAAGAAGAACGGCGTGCTGGCCTGACGCCAGTAACTTTGGGTA
>JAEWBW010000576.1 GCA_023390955.1 Pseudomonadota bacterium | reverse complement strand
CGCCCGCTGTGGCATTTGTCTGCGGACTGATCGTCGCGTTGGGCAATCGCGTCTCCGCCGGCCTGTCACCGAGATTCGTCCTGATCTCTGCGGCCGTCATGCCGCAGGTCATGATGAATACGCCGCTTTCCACGACGATTCTGACCCACGGCCTCTGGATTCTCTTCCTGCTGTGGTTCGTGACGCCGCGATCCCTGTTCAGGGCATAGCGGCAGGAGTTCAGCGAGGCTTGGACAGCCGATAGGGCCCCAAATACAGAACGTCCAGTCCCGAGCAGAAATAGGTATGCAACGCCTCCAGTGGCGCGTTCACGGTCGGCTGCTCGTTGATATTGAGACTCGTGTTGATGAGAACCGGCAGCGAGGTCGCCTTCGCGAATTCGCCGATCAGGCGGCTGTAGAGCGGATTGCTGTCGGCATGGACGCTCTGGATCCGCGCGGTGTTGTCGACATGCACCACGGCGGGCATGGTCTCCGCAACCTTCTGATTGACGGGAAACGTCACCACCATGAAGGGCGCGTCGAACGTATCCTCGAAATATTCGGCCTGGCGCTCGTATAGCACCGACGGACAGAACGGTCGGAACTCCTCGCGATATTTGATCGTGAGATTGATGCGGTCCTTCATGCCGGCATGGCGCGGATCAGCCAGGATCGAGCGGTTGCCGAGCGCGCGCGGACCATACTCCATCCGTCCCTGGAACCAGCCCACGGTCTTCTGGTCCGTCAGGTCGCTGACACAGCGCGACACGGGATCGTCGAGCAGCTCGAACTTCGCACCGATCTTGTCCAGCGTTTCCCGGATCGTGTCGTTGGAATATTCGGGGCCCCAATAGGCGTGAGTCAGCGGCGCGATCGTGTGGCCCGCCTCGGCGCATTTCATCATCGCCGCGCCGAGCGCCACGCCTGCATCGTGCGGCACCGGCGGCACGTAGAGACGCTTCACGGACGGCTCCGCCGCGATCTCCATGTTCATCTTGCAGTTCAAGCCGACGCCGCCGGCGATGCAGACGTCGCCGCAGCCCGTCTCGGCGATCGCGGAACGGATCACTTCGGTGGCGACGATCTCGAGCTGCTTCTGGCCGCTCGCGGCAATATTGGTCAGCCGCTGGTCGAGCGGTGCGCCGCGTAGGCGCCGCGGGCCCAGGATTTCCTCCATCTTCTCGGTGAAAATGCGCTCCTGCCGCGTCGAGAAATCGCTGGTGAATATCTCGGCATCGCGCCTGCGCTTGTCGAGCTCGGGATCGAGCTCGTAATTGATGCCCGCCGGGCGCAGCAGCTTGGCGAACTTGTCGAGATATTCGGGGCTGCCATAGGACGACAGGCCCATGACCTTGTACTCGTCATTGGTCATCTGATAGCCGAGATACTGCGTCAGCATCCCATAATAGAGACCAAGACTGTTGTGGCGAGCGAACCGCGTCAGCACACGGAAGTCGTTGCCGCGCCCATGCGCAACGAGGCCGGAGCTGGAATCGCCTGAGAAATCGAAGCAGGCGACCGTCGCCTCTGAAAAGCCGGAGCCGAAGAACGAGCTGGCGGCATGACAGAGGTGATGGTCGTAGAGTTCGATCTTCGGGCTATGGCCGAACTGATACTTGAAGTACTCGGTCAGGCGCTGCGTGTAGTTGGTGTAGGTCTTGAGCGGTGAGCAGATCCAGTCGACGTCGCGCATGGTGATGCCGGCCTGCTTCAGGCAGAAGCCGATCGCCCCGCGCGGCAGCTCGCCGCGCGCATGCTTGGCCAGCGTGAACCGCTCCTCCTCGGCCGCCGCGATCAACTCGCCGTCGCGGAGCAGGACCGCCGCGCCGTCGTGGTGACCGTGCTTGATCCCGGAGCTGATTCCAATGACGTACATGCGCTGTTACCTCGAAACCTTATAGAGAGCCCGATGCGATGATGAGGGGAGCTCAACTCAGCTTGAGCGCCTCGAACGCAGCCGCTCGCCCGCGCTCATGATCGCAGACCGCAACGGGGATGCTCCCTCGATGTGGTTGCGCCCAACTGGCCGGAGTGACGCTTGGCAGCCTGTCCGCAACCAGGCAAGCCAAATCTGACCATTAGTGGGCCCTCATGGACCGCCTCGCCGTGGCCTGGAGACCCAAAACCTGCAGTCCGGGTGAGTATTTGCTCACCTGCTTCTTATCGAAACAACACCACAAATCAAGGCGGGACGTCGGGATTGGCTGGCCGCACGAAATGTGGGGATGTAAGGGTGGAATGGATTGCCCTCCCGTCGTATGGCTGGGCGGAACCGGGTGGAGAAAGAGCAATTGGGCGCGGGTAGTTCATGGTGAGCACCAAGGAGGAGCCGGGTGTGCCGACTCCGCTCAGCGACCTCAGACCCCTGGACTGCAACTCCCTGGCTCGTGTCGGCAGCGCAAACGATGGTGGCTATGTCGTCCCGCTCGACGCCGTGAAGGCGGCCGACGCCCTGCTCTCGTTCGGGCTTTCGCACGACTGGACCTTTGAGCGCGACTTCAAGAACAGGAATCCGCGCGCTATCGTTCATTGTTACGATCATACCGTGACGGTGCTGTCAGCCATTCAGTACTCGATCGGCCAGCTTGCACGCTTCGTGCTGCGCCGCGATTCCCACTATTTGCGCCGATCGTTTGCCTGGATCGACTATTTGTTCTTCTTTCGCGGCGACAAAGTCCACTACAGGCAGCGCGTCTGGCACAACCACGAGCTCAACAGCGCAACTATCACCGACTGCTTGGCTCGCCTGCCCAGGGAATCGCAGGTCTTTCTGAAGATCGATATCGAAGGCAGCGAGTATCGCATCCTCGATGATTTGCTGGATCACGCCCAAAACATCGTCGCGCTGGCCATCGAATTCCACGACGTCGATATCGTGACGGAACGCTTCAACGCCCTGATCGAAAGAATGAAGCGGGACTTCTACATTGTTCACGTTCACGGCAACAATCTCGGAGGATTGGCGCCGTTCAATTTTCCGATCGCCCCCGAGATTACCTTCCTCAACAAGCGCTTCTTCGCCGAAGCCCCGCCTCCGTCACGCGCGAACTATCCGCGGCCTGGACTGGACAGCCCAAACTATCCGGGCTTTCCGGATTACACGCTCGAATTCTGATCGGCGCTACGCCAGCTCGGCGAGCAATTGCTGCAACTGTTGGCCGTAGTGCTCCGGCGTCATCGCAAGCATCCGTTCGCGCCCCCGCTTGCCGAGCGTCCCTGCCAGCCCGGCATCCCCGACGACCTTCATGATGACATCACGGATCGAAGCGATCGAGTTCGGATCGAACAGCAGCCCGGCATCGCCGACCTGCTCGGGAATACCGAGGATACCGGAGGCGAGCACCGGCGTGCCGGCAAGGAAGGCTTCATAGACGGGGATGCTGATGCTCTCGAACAGGGACGGCATCACCAGAGCCGTGGCGAGCCGGTACAACGCCTGAAGCTCATCGCGCTCGATGAAGCCGACATGCACGACGCTTTGCCTCAGCCCCAACCGATCGACCGCATCCATCACGGATTGATACTCGTCGCGCTTCTTGCCGGTCAGCACCAGCTTGAGTTCCGGAGCCTCCTTCCGGACCTCGGCAAACGCCTCGAGCAATCGCAGATGGTTCTTATGAACCCAGAACTGTGCGGGGTAGAATAGAAATCGCTGCGGCAATTGCAGCCGCTCGCGGACGGCCTGAAGCTCCTGGTCCGATTGCGTCGCCAGGAACTGACGCTGCGGCGGCGCGGCAATGATCTTGATGAGTTCTTCTGGAACATGAAACGAGCCGACGATGTCGGCCTTCACATGTCCGGACTCGCAGATCACGCGCTGCGCCTTGCTCAGGAT
>JAEWBW010000654.1 GCA_023390955.1 Pseudomonadota bacterium | reverse complement strand
ACGGCGAGCATTATTGGGACGGCGGCTATCTGGGCAATCCCGCGATCTATCCGCTGATCTACCGCCGGGGCAGCCACGATGTCATCATCGTGCAGGTCACCGCGATCCGCCGCGACGAGCTTCCGTCCAGCGCCGCCGACGTGCTCCACCGCATCAACGAGATCAGCTTCAACTCGTCGCTGATGCGCGAGATGCGCGCGGTCGCCTTTGCCACCAAGCTGATCGATGCCGGCGAGCTCGACCCGACGAAGCACAGCCGCATGTACATTCACTGGATCGGCAACGACCAGCTGATGTCGACGCTCGGCACCGGGACGCAGTTTCACCCCGAGTGGAGCCTGCTATGCCGTTTGCGCGACGAGGGACGTACGTCGGCGCAGAGCTGGCTCGAGCGTAACTTTGATCAGGTCGGCAAGTGCTCTACGGTGGACGTCGCCGAAATGTTTCTCTGATTCGAGGTCGTCCGTGTTGAAGTCCGTTCTCGCCGTCTCCGCGCTCGCTGCGATCCTGCTGGCCGTCCCCGCGCGGGCGCAGACCTACGATCCCGCCTATCCCGTCTGCATCCACATCTACGGCGACCTCGAGGGCGACCGGATCGACTGCATCTTCACCTCGCTCCCGCAATGCCAGGCCACCGCCTCGGGCCGTTCGGCCACCTGCATGATGAACCCCTATTATGGCCGGGTGCTGCCGCGGCGCGGCCAGCCTGTGCGGTAGGTTTTTTCTCCCTCCCCCCCGCAAGAACGGGGAGAGGGAGAGATTTCTGATCAATATCCGCGAGCCCACCAGTAGCACAGGCGCTCGACATTGGCGGGCAGAACGGTCTCGTAGTTCGCCCACTTCTCGTATTTCGGCAGCTTGACCTCCTTCATCGCGGTGTCGAAGCATTTGCCGGCATCGGCCGCCTTCTTCACCTCGCTCGAGAGGTCCTCGAGATAGGCGGCGTCATCAAGCACGTCCTTCTTGGTGCCGTAGCGGCCGCCGGCATAGGGGTGGCCGGTGATCATCCGGTCCCAATCCAGTGACGCCAGCTTCTTCAGCGAGGCGATGTACTCGATCGGCGAGGCGTTGTCGGGGATGTTGCGGAAGAAGGCCGCTTCGATCGGTGCGAAATCCACCGTGAAGGCGATCTTTTCCTTCGGCAGCAGCATCACCAGCGAATTGTCCGAATGGTTGCGGCCGACAAAGACCAGCTCCAGCGTGGTGCCGCCGAGCTTGATGGTCTCCTTGTCGCCGACCACCTTGTCGGGGATCACGACATCGGCCGGCAGCGAATTCTGCTTCTTCAGTTCGAGCAGGCGCTCCTTGGCGCGCTTGTGCGCGATGAAGGTGGCGCCCGCTTCCTTGAACGGTACTCCGCCGGCGATGTGGTCATAGTGATGGTGGCTGTAGATGACGTATTTGATCGGCTTGTCGGTGACGGCCTTGATCGCGTCGATATAGGGCTTGGCGGGACGCAAATAGGAGATCGGATCGGTCGCGATCACGCCCTGTGGCGTGACGATGAACATCGACTGATGACCGCCATAGCGGAAGATGTAGACGTTCTCGGTGCCCTCGACCTTCTTGGTCGAGGTCTGCGGCGGGTTCTGCGCGGAGGCGGATCCGATCGCGGCGACGCATGCGGCGGCGACAACAAGACGGGCAATGATCTTCATCTCTGTTTTTCCGGGCTAATGAAAACGGGGCGGGAGCGAACAGGTCTCGTCTGCACCAACGCCGGCACGACGAGTTTATTCCGCAGGACTCGAGAACAGGTCTGAAGGAGCGTACGCGTCAACGTAACGTTGCTGCCGGTTCCCGGTCAAACGCGCATATGGGCGCACGTTACATCAGGGGTTTCAGCCTTTGATCCCACTTGACAGTTATATGTCATGGGAGGAGCATGTGCATGGTCGCTTCAGGCGACGCGTATCGTCCAACCAGAGAGCAAGGGGAGGTCTATGACTCCACCTCCGCAAATCCAGCCGCGTTAAGTGCGATGGAGCTCGTTCGGATTATCGCATAGCGGCAGAAACCGCGAACGGCACGCCGGGTAAAGGTCAAGTGGGCTGCATCAGTGAGGCAAAGCCCCTTGCCTTCCCGGCGCTGTATTTTGGGCAATCATTGGCTCGGCGGTGGTGATGATCTCAGTCATCACGCGATGATGCGTTATTGCTTCGTCCCCCGATCGACATCCCCACATCTCAGAGATCGAGGACCGGGATCTGCAGCTCCGGCGCTCGCCTATGCGCGAATGCGGGAACTGCAATGCGGATCAATGCCAAGAGAATGTCGTCTCGTCGGCAAACTTCCGACACACGATCGGAGCGAAAAGCCCTCATCAGACATGACTCGATCGCGAACGGTGGCACAGGTTCCGGCGCCGCCTGCGCGACGATTTTTGCCGGGGTCTCATCGTGCCGCAAAAGCTTCTCGCCGCGCTGTTCGCGGCCTGCCTCTTCGTTGCCATTCCCGCCGCCACACAGGTCCACGCCGAGCCGACGTCTCCGCCGGCGAATAATGCGGCCGCGCTGTCGCCCGAGCAGGCCAGGCGCGCGCTGGAAACATTGCAGGACGACCAGAAGCGTTCGCAGATGATCGACACGTTGCGCGCGATCGCGACCGCGTCGTCCCAGCCCGGTGCAACACCGGCACCCGAGCAGAAGTCGCCGATTCCGTTGTCGGCCGACGGGCTCGGCGCGCAGCTTCTGCTGACGGTGTCGGAGCAGATCGGCGATATCTCGCGCGAAGTCGCCTTCATGGCGCGGACGCTGACGCATTTCCCGGCCTTTTATTACTGGATCATGCGCACGGCCAATGATCCGGCGGCCTACAATCTGCTGATCGAGATCGCGTGGAAGCTGGCGCTGGTGTTTGGCTGTGCCTTTGCCGCCGAATGGGTGATGTTCCGGTTGATCAGGCGGCCGGTGGCATATCTGGAGTCGCGCGCGACGCTGGCTTCGCATGCGCCAGCGCCGGTCGTTCCGCTGGTCGATCCGCCATCATCCATGGCCGACATCGCCGCCGCGCGTGTGCAGCAGAAGCGGCATGTCAGCCTGGCGCGGGCCTGGCACGTCATGCTGCGGCTGCCGCTCGTGCTCGGACGCCTCGTGCTCGAACTACTTCCGGTCGTCGTCTTCATCGGCGTCGCCACCGCGCTGCTGGGCACCGAGATCGGCGATCCCGTCACCGTGCGTCTCGTGATCCTCGCCGTCGTCAACGCCTACGCGTTCTCGCGCGGGCTGATCTCGCTGATCCGCACGCTCGCAGGTCCCGTCGGCCTGTTCTCCGTTCGCGCCGAGACCGCGGCCTATATCGAGATCTGGGCCCGCCGCATCGTCGGTGTCGGCGTCACCGGCATCGCCTTTGCGAATGTGGCGCTGCTGCTCGGGCTGCATCGCGGCGGCTATGCAGCGTTGATCCGCATGGTGATGCTGGTCGTGCATCTCTTCATCGTCGTCATCATCCTGCAATGCCGTCGTCCGGTTGCGGAGGCCATCCGCGCACCTGCCGACCGACAGGGTCTGGCGGCACGGCTGCGCAATCGTATCTCCGGCGTCTGGCATTATTTCGCGATCGCGCTCGATCTCGCGCTATGGGCGGTCTGGGCGCTCAACATCCGCAATGGCTATGCGCTGCTGCTGCAATATTTCGTCGGCACCATCGCGGTTGTGCTGATCACGCGTGTTGCGATCATCGTGACGCTCAGCCTGATCGATCGCGGCTTCCGCATCAATCCGGAGATCCTGCAGCGCTTCCCCGGTTTGGAGACGCGCGCCAATCGCTATCTGCCGCTGCTGCGCAAGGTCGTCACCGGCATCGTCGCTTTCATCGGCTTCGTCGCCGTGCTCGAGGTCTGGGGCGTGGACGCGATCGTCTGGTTCTATGGCGGCCAGATCGGCAGCCGGCTGCTCTCGGCGGTCGTCACCGTCGGCATCGCCGTCGTCATCGCGGCCGCGATCTGGGAGGCCAGCAACGCGCTGCTCGACCGTCAGATCAACAATCTGTCGCGGGAAGGGCATTATGCCCGCGCCGCGCGGCTGCGCACCTTCCAGCCGATGCTGCGGACGGTCCTGCTGTGCCTGATCGCCACCGTGGTCGGCCTGACGGCGCTCAGCGAGATCGGCGTCAATGTCGCGCCGCTGCTCGCGGGCGCCGGCATCGTCGGCATCGCCATCGGCTTCGGCTCGCAGAAGCTGGTGCAGGATCTCATCACCGGCCTTTTCCTGCTGCTGGAGAACACGGTGCAGGTCGGCGACAGCGTCAGCGTGTCCGGCCTCAGCGGCGTGGTCGAGAACGTCTCGATCCGCACCATCCGCCTGCGTGCGGGCGACGGCTCCGTGCACATCGTCCCGTTCAGTGCGGTGACCACCATCACCAATTCCAGCCGCGGCGCCGGCAACGCCTCGGTCAGCGTCAACGTCGCCTACAAGGAAGACACCGACCGCGCCGGCCTGATCCTCAAGGACATCGTCGAGGAGATGCGCCGCGAGCCCGAGTTTCGCGCAATGATCCGCGGCGAGCTCGAACTCTGGGGTATCGACAAGGTGGACGGCGCGATGGCGTCGATCGTCGGCCAGATCCGCTGTACCGATTCCGGCCGCTGGCCGGTGCAGCGCGAATTCAACCGGCGCATGAAGCTGCGCTTCCAGCAGAACGGGATCGAGATCGCATCTCCCGTGCAGACGATCCTGATGCAGATCGCGCCTCCCGAGGCATCCGCGAATCTGACGCCGCGGCGCGCGGCCGGATAGCCAGGCAAAATCCTCCTTGCCTCTGGCCGGACGGTAGCGTTCACTTCCCCTGAGCTGAATGAGCCGTCGCGACAGAGCGGCGGACCGGCAGGGGGAAGCGTCATGATGTCGGGATTGCGCGGCTGCATGGTCGTGCTCGCGGTCGCTCTCGGGTTCACCGCATCGTGGGCACAGGCCCAATCACCCTCGAAGCCTATCACGCTCATCGTGCCGTTCGCTGCGGGCGGGCCGACCGATACGCTGGCGCGGATCCTGTCGGAGCGGATCGCCGCCGAGCTGCGCACCACCGTCGTCGTCGAGAACGTGGCCGGCGCCTCCGGCAGCATCGCCGGTGCACGCGCCGCGCGTGCGACGCCGGACGGAACCACCATCACGATCGGCCATTGGGGCACGCATGTGCTCAACGGCGCGATCCTCAAGCTTCCCTATGACGTGATCGCCGATTTCGAGCCGATCGCAACGATCGCGATGGGCACCCAGCTCATCGTCGGCCGCAAGACGCTGAAGGTCGACACCCTGAAGGAGCTGATCGCCTGGCTGAAGGACAATCCCGGCAAGGCCACTGCGGGCACGTCCGGCGCAGGGACGGGCGCCCACGTCGCCGCCGTCTTCTTCAAGGAAAAGACCGGCACCGATTTCCAGTTCATTCCGTATCGCGGCGCAGGCCCCGCGATGATCGATCTCGTCGCCGGCCAGATCGACATCATGTTCGACCAGGCCGCCAATTCCCTGCCGCAATACAAGAATGGTGCGATCAAGGCGTTCGCGGTGACGTCGCCGACCAGGCTCGCATCGGCGCCGGATGTGCCCACCGTCGATGAAGCCGGTCTGCCCGGTCTCTATATCTCCTATTGGCACGGCATCTGGGCACCGAAGGGCACGCCGAAGGAGATCGTCGCAAAGCTCAATGCGGCCGTCGTTGCGGCGCTTGCCAATCCGGCCGTCAGGCAGCGCTTCGCGGAGCTGGGGCAGGAAATTCCACCGGGCGAGGAGCAATCGCCAGCAGCACTCGCCGCCTTTCAGAAGGCCGAGACGGAGAAATGGTGGCCGATCGTGAAGGCCGCCGACATCAAGGCGGAGTAGCGCATAGCCATTAACCATTGCCGCGCGCCTGTGCATGCGTCGCTGCAGTGCGAGATCACAATCGAGGCTTGACTCCCAAGCGCCTTGATCTCCATTGAGCGCGGGCCGACAATGTTCGGCCGAATAAGAAACTCTTGGGGGAATTCGTGAATAGGCCTGACCGGGTCAACACCCAATCGACGTCGTCGCCATCTTCGCACGGCATGGCCCTGCTGCGCGATCCCCTGCTCAACAAGGGCACCGCCTTCACCGAAGCCGAGCGCGCTGCCCTCGGCCTGCGCGGCCTGTTGCCGCCCTGCGTGCTGACGATGCAGGATCAGGTCGAGCGGGTGCTGGTGAACTTGCGCAATCTGCCGAACGATCTCGAAAAATATGTCGCGCTGAATGCGCTGCACGATCGCAACGAGGCGCTGTTCTTCCGCGTCGTCTGCGACAACATCGACGAGATCCAGCCGCTGATCTACACGCCGACGGTCGGGCTCGCCTGCCAGAAATACGGCCTGATCTTCCAGCGTCCGCGCGGCATGTTCATCTCCTCGCGCGACCGCGGCCAGATCGCCGACCTGCTGCAGAACTGGCCATATTCCGCAAAACTCATCGTCGTCACCGACGGCGAGCGCATCCTCGGTCTTGGCGATCTCGGCGCCAACGGCATGGGCATTCCGGTCGGCAAGCTGTCGCTCTATTCGGCCTGCGCCGGCGTGCATCCGGAGCAGTGCCTGCCGATCGTGCTCGATGTCGGCACCAACAACGAGGAGCTGCTGCGCGATCCCTATTATCTCGGCCTGCGCCAGCGGCGGCTGACGGGCGAAGCCTATGACAGCTTCGTCGACGAGTTCATGACGGCGGCGCGCAAGACGTTTCCCGGTGTGCTGATCCAGTTCGAGGATTTCGCCAACCATTCCGCGTTCAAGCTGCTGCACAAATATCGCGACGAGGCCTGCGTCTTCAACGACGACATCCAGGGCACCGCGGCGGTGGCGCTCGCAGGCCTGTTCTCCGCGTTGCGCGTCAACGGCGGCAAGCTGCGGGATCAAAAGATCCTGTTCCTTGGCGCGGGTGAAGCGGCCACCGGCATCGCCGATCTCGTGGTGTCGGCGATGATGGCGGAAGGCGCGTCCGAGGCCGAGGCGCTCAGCCGCAACTGGCTGACGGATTCCCGCGGCCTCGTCGTCAAGGGGAGAGACGGGCTGCATGGCCACAAGCTCCGCTATGCCCACGACAACGCGCATATCCCGGATTTCCTCACCGCGATCGAAACGCTGAAGCCGACGGCGATCATCGGTGTGGCCGCGGTCGGCGGCGCCTTCACCCCCGACGTGCTCAAGGCGATGGCAAGGCTGAACAAGCAACCGATCGTGTTCGCACTCTCGAACCCGACATCGAAGGCCGAATGCTCGGCCGAGGATGCCTATCGCTACACCGAAGGCCGCGCGCTGTTCGCCTGCGGCAGCCCCTACGATCCCGTCACGCTCAACGGCAAGACCTTCGTGCCGCGCCAGGGCAACAACTCCTACATCTTCCCTGGCGTCGGGCTCGGCGTCATCGCCAGCCGGTCGCGGCTTGTCACCGACGAGATGTTCATGGCGGCCGCGCACACGCTCGCCGATTGCGTCGGCACCGACGATCTCGGCCAGGGCAGCCTCTATCCCGCGCTGCCGCGCATCCGCGAGGTCTCGGCCCGCATTGCCGCCGCAGTCGCCCAGGTCGCCTATCAGCGCGGCCTCGCGGATGGACCCGCGCCCAACGACCTGATGAGCCAGGTCCAGGGGCAGATGTACGAGCCGCATTATTGATGCAGTCGATCCGCCCGCTCAGGCGGGCGGATCGGTCAGCAAGCCAGCTCTATTCCAGGTGGAAACGCCGTTGCGCGGCGCGCGGCTATATGCGACGATCTGTAGCGTTACAGAAAATCTCTAGCTGCAAAGTGAGCCGCCATGGACGATCGTCTGCCTGAACTCGGCGACCTCGAGCGCGAGGTCATGCAATTGGTTTGGGCCCACGGTCCGGTCACGGCGGAAATTGTCCGTGAAAAACTGTCGCGACGACTGAAAGAGTCCACGGTCCGCACCGTGCTGCGCCGGCTGGAAGAGAAGGGTTACGCCAACCACACCGTGGACGGGCGTACTTATGTTTACGAGGCGGCCGAGCCGCGGGCGCGCGTCGCCGCCAAGGCGGTCCAGCGCGTCGTCGACTGGTTCTGCAACGGGTCGATCGAGGAAGTCCTTGTCGGCATGGTGGACAATGCGATGCTCGACCAGCAGCAGCTGCGCGCGCTGGCGGATCAGGTGGGGAAGGCGAAGAAGGCGAGGGGAGTGAAAAAAGAATGATCGCAACTCTGGCAGAGGCGGCACTGCGCTCCCTGATGCTGGGAGGCGTCGTCTGGTTCGGTCTGTATCTCTTCCGCGTGCGCAATCCGCACGTTCACATGACGGCGTGGGTCATCGTGCTGCTGGCTTCGCTCGCGATGCCATTCGTGATGCATTGGCCGACGCTGACGATCACCCGGCCGCCGGCGCTGGCGCCGGTGGTGCTGGATGATCTCTGGCCCAGCGACATCATGTTGCCGGAGGTGGTCCAGCCGGGGCCGCTGCTGGATCACGGCGTGGCCAGCGCTCCGCTCGCAACGCACGCAGCGGCGCTCAATTGGTGGCTCGTCGCCTCGGTCGTCTACGCCGGCGTCGCCGCGATCCTGTTGCTGCGGCTCGCCATCGGGCTCTGGCTGACCTGGCGCCTGGCGCGGGCGGCCAAGCCGATTGGTGGCCGTCTGAACATCGGAGCCGACGTGCGCGTCAGCCGCGGCATCGGCGGCCCCGTGACCTTCGGTTCGACCATCCTGGTGCCGCCGCAATTCGCCGCGTGGAATGCGCAGAAGCGCATCGCCGTGCTCGCGCATGAGGGCGCGCATGTCGCCAACCGCGACTTCTACATCCTGCTGCTCGCCTCTCTCAACCGCGCGGTGTTCTGGTTCAGCCCGTTCTCGTGGTGGCAGCTCGCGCGCCTTGCCGAGCTCGACGAGATCATCAGCGACGTCCAGGCCATCGAGGCGATCGATGACCGGTTGTCTTATGCCGAGATCCTGCTCGAATTCGCAACCACCGTGCGGCCGCGCCCGGTCGAGCTGGCGATGGCGCGGGCATCCACCGTACGTACGCGCGTCGAGCGCATCATCGCGGTCGCGGCCATGCCCGCCACGGTCGGCTGGCGCAAGCGGTTGTGGATCGCATCCATGATCGTGCCGGCCGTGATCGTCTCGACCGGCATGATCGCCTATCGCGCGCCGGATGTGCTTCCCGCAAGTCGCGATGCCGACGAGACCGCGAGCAATCAGCACTACCAGTCCGAGGTCAGCTTCTATGCGGCGGGGCCGACCTCCGTGCTTGCGATCTACCGCGAGGGCGACGCGTTGTTCGGTCAGTGGACTGGGCAGCGCCGGCTGCCGCTCACCGTCAGGGACGGGACGGCCTCCTATGCCGCATCGTTCGGCGAGGTCACGTTCCCGATCGATGGGGAGCGGGCATCGCCCGCGCTCAAGGTGAACATGAACGGCCGCGACGTCAGCGCCGCGCGTGTCGCCGAAATGCCGCAGCCGACCGCCGACACCGCGTCGCTCGACCAATATGTCGGCTGGTACCGGACCGGGCAGAACCAGGTGGTCACCATCAAGCGCGACGGTGACCGGCTGCAGATGCAGGAAACAGGCATCGGCAAGTCGACGCTGACGGCCGAAGGTGGTGATGCCTTCTCGCTTCACGGCGACTCTCTCGTCGTGTTCCTGCGCGACAAGAAGGGCGCGGTGGCTCGCGTCCTGCTGCACAGCGCGGCATCCGGCGCGCGGCTGGCGCCGCGTGTGGAGTCTGCGGTGGCCGATGCGATCGAAGCCGACTTCACGCGGCGGATCGCCGAGGTGCCGGAGCGTTTCCGCGGGCAAGTGCCCGCGCCCGGCGGCAAGGAGATGTTGCTGCGTGGCATCGCGGACCTGCGCCGCGGCGCGCCCAACTACGACACCATGAGCACGACGCTCGGCGCCAAGGTTCGCCGGCAGGTCGGCGAGCTGCAGGCCACCTTCGCAGCGCTCGGCGAGGCGAAGTCGCTGTTCTTCCGCGGCGTCGGGCCCAGCGGCTACGACATCTACGGTGCCCAGTTCGACAA
>JAEWBW010000366.1 GCA_023390955.1 Pseudomonadota bacterium | reverse complement strand
GTACAAATGAACCTGCGGCCCGGAGGCCGCCCGACGATTTGCGCCTGATGCCGTCATGTCCGCAGTCCGCGCCGAGTGCGCTGTGTGGTCGATCGCACGTCGCGCCATGGAGGAACCATGAAACCCGAACCCATCTTCGATCTCGCTCATCTCGGCCACATGGAGCTGCTGACGCCCAAGCCGGACGAGAGCCTAAAATTCTTCGTCGACGTCATGGGCATGACCATCAGCGGACGGAAGGGTGAGTCCGTCTATCTGCGCGGCTGGGACGACTATGAGCGCTATTCATTGAAGCTGACGGCGTCGAAAACGTCGGGCATGGAGCACATGGCGCTGCGGGCGCGTAGCCAGCAGGCGCTGGAGCGCCGTGTCGCCGCGCTGAAGGGCTCGGGCTTCGACATCGGCTGGATCGACGGCGACATGGGGCAGGGACCGACCTTCCGCTGCCGCGATCCTGATGGACACATTGTCGAGCTCTACTACGAGACCGAATGGTACCAGGCGCCGCCCGAATTGAAGCCGGCCCTGAAGAACCAGGCGCAGCGCTTTCCGGCGCGCGGCGTCAACGTCCGCCGCCTCGACCATCTCAACTGCCTTGCCACCGACATCAAGGCCAACCGCGAGTTCTTCGAGAACTATCTCGGCTTGCGCCTCACCGAGCAGATCGTCCTCAACGACGGACGGGAAGCCGCGATGTGGCTGACAATGTCGAACAAGAGCTACGATTTCGCCTATTCGCTCGATCATTCCGGCGTGTCCGGACGCTTCCACCACGTCACCTACGCGCTGGACAGCCGCGAGGAAATTCTTCGCGCGGCCGACATCTTCCTGGAGAACGGCATCCACATCGAGACCGGCCCGCACAAGCACGCGATCCAGCAGACCTTCTTCCTCTATGTCTATGAGCCCGGCGGCAACCGCGTCGAAGTCGCCAATGCCGGCGCTCGCCTCATCCTCGCGCCGGACTGGAAGCCGATCGTGTGGACTGAGGAAGAGCGCAAGAAGGGCCAGGCCTGGGGCCTGAAGACGATCGAGTCCTTTCACACCCACGGCACGCCGCCGGTGGAGGTCAAGCACGGCTAGTGTATGATCCGGAAAAGTGTGAAGCGGTTTTCCGAAAAGATCATGCGAAAACAAAGCCTAAAGCGCGATGATGATTCAACTCGATCTCATCGCGCTTTAGCGCGCAGAGGCGCGCAGCCGTCCGATCGTGTCCTTCACGCCGCTCCACGCCGGCTTGTCCGGCGCGAACTGCTTGCGCAGGAAGGTTACGAGTTCCTCGACCTGCGCGTCGCTCATGCTGTGCTTGAACGCCGGCATGTAGCCGAGATCGCTCGACACGGGATCGGTGACGCCGTGGAGGATGATCTGCACGAGATTATCCGGCGCTGTGCTGTGCAGATTGCTGTTGAGCGCGAGCGAGGGGCGGCTGCCGAACAGTGGCAGCCCGCCGACCTCGTGACAGACCGCGCAGGCGCCCTGATAGAGCCGTGCGCCGGTGGATGACGCGACTGTCACGCGCGTGGTGGATTCAAGCCGGTTGGCGAGTGCATCGGCCGCGGAGGCATCGATCGCGGTGTCGTTGAACGAGCCGAGATAGACCGCCATCGCGCGGATGTCGGCGTCGGGCAGGGCCGCGAGATCCCGCACGATCGGCGCCATCGGGCCGGCCGCAACCCCGTGGTAGCGCGAATGCCCCGTGCGCAAATAGGCGAACAGCTCGTCCTCGCTCCAGGGGATCGGCGCGTGCGAGAGCGAGGTCAGCGGTGGCGCCTCCCAGCCTTCGGCAAGGCCGCCGGCGAGATAGGCGTCACGCTGTTCGGCGCCGAGCGCGTTACGCGGCGAGTGGCAGCCGCTGCAATGGCCGAGGCTCTCGACGAGATAGGCCCCGCGATTCCAGGCCTGGGATCTTGCCGGATCAGGTTTGAATTCCTTCGCTTGGTGGAACAGCGCATTCCATCCCGCCAGCAGCGGGCGGAGATTGAACGGGAAGGCGAGCGCGTTGGCGGGCGCCGTCGCGCGGACCGAAGGCTGCGCCATCAGGTAGGCGTAGAGCGCCTGCATGTCGGCATCGCCGGTTCTTGCGAAATGCGTGTAGGGGAAAGCAGGATAGAGCTGCCGTCCATCGCGATGCAAGCCGTCGCGCATGGCGCGCTCGAAGGCAGGGTAGGACCAGGCGCCGATGCCGGTCTCCACGTCGGGCGTGATGTTGGTCGTATAGATCGTGCCGAACGGTGTCTCGAGCGCACGACCGCCGGCGTTGATCGCGCCGCCGATCGTCGTGTGGCACTCCGCGCAATTGCCGAGCGCCGCCAGTTGCTGCCCACGCGCGATCGTCGCGGCGGAATAAACCGACGCGTCGGGCCGTGCGATCGGCGCAATCGCCCGTCCTGGCATAAACGCAGCGCCGATGCCGATCGCCGCCGTGCAGACGGCCGCGATCGTCGCGAAGATTCCTGCGCGCTTTGCGAACGGATTCTCCGAGATGCGAGACGGCTGCGGTGCGGTGGGGGCGGGCAGCGCCTGCGATGTTGGTGTTGCCTCACCGTGCAATCCCTTGAGGATGCGCTCCGGCGTGAACGGTGGCTCGCGAAACCGAACGCCGGTGGCGTCGAAGATCGCGTTGGCAATTGCAGCCGCGCTCGGCACCGAGGCGGATTCGCCGACGCCGAGCGGCGGCTGATCCGGCCGCGGCAGCATCAGAACATCGATCTTGGGCACGTCAGGGAAGGGGATGATCGGATAGGCGCCCCATTCGCGCGCCGCCACGGCGCCACGCTCGAACGAGACTTCCTCCATCAGCGCGCGGCTGGTGGACTGGATGACGTTGCCGTGGATCTGGTGACGCACGCCGTCCGGGTTGATCATCAGGCCGGAATCTTGACCGGCGACAACGCGCGTCACGCTGACATCGCCGGTCGTCTTGTTCACGGCGACGTCGGCGATCCAGGCCGACCACGCCGCGCCATAGCCGGGGAACTTGCTGTGGACATAGAGCGCGTAGGCAAAGCCGCGGCCATGAACGATCTCGCCGTCCTTCTCCTCGCGCACCGGCCGGGGCGTCCAGCCCGCGCGCTCGGCGACTGCATTGACGAGATCGACGGCGCGCTGGTCTTTCAGGTAGCGCAGGCGATATTCAATCGGGTCGACACCGGCCTCGGACGCGGCCTCGTCAATGTAGGATTCGTGCGCAAAGGTGTTCGGCAGTGCCGAGACGCCGCGGAACCAGGACGCGCGCACGATCGGCGGCATGTCGTGCGCGACGACGCGCATGTGGTCGTAGTCATAGGGCGGGATCGCGGTGCGGTCGCCCATCTGCAGCACCGCGGGCTCCGGTGATACCCGCCCGGTGAGCAGGAGCGCCAGCGTCGGTGCGGCGTTCGAGGGGTAGCGCGTAGCGAGGTCGTACGCAGCGATACCGCCCTCGGCATCCAGCCCGCCATTGACGTCGATCAGCTGCGCGGTGCCCTTGGGCTCCCAGACGTGTTCCTGCTCACGCGTCAGCTGCACGCGGACGGGACGTCCGACCGCGCGCGAGAGGAGCAGCGCATCCGCCGTGACGTCATCGGCGCAGTTGCGGCCGTAGCAGCCCGCGGCTTCCAGCCGGATCACCTCGATCTCGGCGTCGGGGCGTTCGACCAGCAGCGCGAGATCGCTGCGCAGTACATGCGGATTCTGCGTGCCGGACCAGACCCGGATATTGCCGTCCTGATAGTCCGCGACCGCGCAGGACGGGCCGATCGAACCGTGCATCTGATATGGCCAGACATAGGTGCGCTGCATCGGCTTGGCCGCGCCCGCAATCGCCGCTGTCACGTCGCCTTTGTCGATCAAGGTGCGTGGTGTCGACGGATTGGCGCGAAGCGCGGTCTCGATGTCGGCGAGATCGGTGAGGGTGGGCGTTGGCTTCCAGCTCAGCTTGAGCTGGGTAGCTGCCAGGATCGCATTCTCCTCGCGCTCGGCGACCACGCCGACGAAATCGCCGATGCGGACGACCGCGACGAGGCCGGGAATGTGGCGCACCGAGGAGTCGTCGACGTCGATCAGACTGGTGCCGACAAATGCTCCGGCATCGACGCCGGCATAGGGCGGGCGCACGACGCGGCCGTGCAGCATGCCGGGCACGCGGATGTCGTGCACGAACGTCAATTCGCCGGTCGCCTTAGCCGGCAGATCGACGCGCGGTACGGATTGACCGACGATGGCGTAGTCGCCGACGGGCTTTACCGTGACGTCATCGGCAAGCTCGAGCCGGATCGTCTCGCCGCCGATCAACTCGCCATAGCTGACGCTGCGATTGTCTCGGCCGCGCACGAGGCCGTCTTCGATACGGAGATCGCTCGCCGGCAATTCGAGCTGCTCGGCAGCGCGCGCGATCAGGAACTGCCGCGCCTGTGCGGCAGCCTTGCGCAAGGGCACGGCCGTGATCTGGATGGTCTCGCTGGCGATTGTCGGGCCCTGGTTCGGCACGACAGCGGTGTCGCCGAGCACGATCACGACACGGGCAAAGGAGACGTCGAGCTCCTCGGCGACGATCTGTCCGAGCGCGGTGCGGATGCCGGTGCCGAGATCGACGTGCCCGTTATAGGCGGTCACCGAGCCGTCGGCGGTGATCCGGATGAACGTCTCGGACGTGACCTCGTCGACGGTGCGGACGACGACGAGCGAGCCGGACAGCCGCTCAGCTTCATTCGGAGCAGGGGAGGCCATCAATCACCGGCCTCGGCAAGTTGGCCGGACGCGCGCATCACGGCGCGCAGAATTTCGACATGCGTGCCGCAGCGGCAGAGATTGTAGCGTAAGGCTTCCAGGGCCTCGCGTTCGGTGGGACACGGGTTGACCGCGAGGAGCGCCTTGGTCGTCATGATCATGCCGTTGAGGCAATAGCCGCATTGCGCGGCCTGCTCGGCGATGAAGGCTTCTTGCACGACATCGGGCTTGTCGCGCGTGCCGAGGCCTTCGAGCGTCACGATGTCGCGCCCGGCGCAGCCGCTGATGGGAATGACACAGGAGCGCGCGGCATGCCCGTCGATCAGGACAGTGCACGTGCCGCACTCGCCAAGGCCGCAACCATACTTTGGGCCGTTGAGGGCGAGGTCATTGCGCAGCACGTAGAGCAGCGGCGTTTCCGGCGCTGCAGCGACGTCGTGGACTCCGCCGTTCACGGTGAGGCGGATCGGTGTCTGCGTCATCCTCGTTCCCAAGCCCGCAATCAAACGCGCGCAAATCAATGTACGCGAAATATGCCGCGACGATACCGTTTGTACACAAACGTGCAAGACATGCCGCACTGCAACGCGGTTGCTCGCTTTGTGGACAGAACGAATAGGCAAATGAGGTTTTATGCGGCAGCCGCACCTTTTGCGCCGCACCGCCGCTTGACAGTCCTCGGGAGCGCGCGCAACATCGTTCGTGTACGAATGATAAACCGTCGTGACCGCTGGCTTTCCCATGGTGACTGAAACGACGAGCGTGATTGCCGACAAGATCCGCTGCGATGCCTGTCCGGTGATGTGCTACATCAAGCCGGGTGCGGCGGGAGCCTGCGACCGCTACGCCAATCAGGACGGCAAGCTCGTCCGCGTCGATCCGCATGTGATCCTGGAGCGCACCGTCTCGCATGGCGGCAAGCTCGTTCCGTTCAGCAGCTCCGAGGACTGGGACGGCAAGATCGTCCACGAACCCTCGACCTTCGTGACCGCGATCGGGGCGGGCACGACCTATCCCGACTACAAGCCGGCGCCGTTCATCGTCTCCGCCGAGGTCGACGGCGTCGACATGGTGACCGTGGTCACCGAGGGCATCTTCTCCTAT
>JAEWBW010000348.1 GCA_023390955.1 Pseudomonadota bacterium | reverse complement strand
CCTTCGAACAGTCGGACGAGGCCGAGCGCGCTGGACGCACTCGCGAGTTGATGCGCGCTTCGCGCCATCCGCACGCGATCGTCGGCAACTGCCGCAGCCATGATGTCGCCGATCAGCGTCCTGCTCGTTTCGTCGAGCAGCCGCTGCAGATTGGCGATCTGCTTCGCGCCCAGCAATTGCTTCTGATCGTCGAAGAAGATGCGGTCGATCAGTGCGCCCGATGTCGGCCGCGCCGTCGTCGAATTCCGGCCGCGGTCGTGCTCGAGCGTGTCGCGAAGCACGTTCATCAGGATCGGCTTGCCCAGGACCCTGGCGATCCCGGCGCCCGCCAGCCGCTCGCGCGCGTCGCGCGACATGTCGGCGGTCACCGCGATGATCCGCGGCGGCGGCCGCAATTTCAATTCACGAATCCTGGTCGCCGCCTCGACGCCGTCCATGTCGGGCATGTGGAGGTCCATCAGGATGACATCGAATGCCTTGCTGCGGGCCAGCTCGACGGCGGACGCGCCGTTCCTTGCGATCGTGGGCCGATGACCCAGCCGGGTCAGGATGGCGGTGCCGATCTCGCAGTTCACGGGATCGTCGTCCACGAGCAGCACGTCGAGCGAGCGCGAGGGCGTGCGCGGCGCGCCATCGGCGACCCCTGTGCCGCCGCGGGCGAGCGGCACGGTGAAATGGAATGAGCTGCCGGCGCCGGGCGCGCTCTCGACCGTCAGGTCTCCCCGCATCAGTCCGGTGAGGCGGCGCGCGATCGCCAGCCCAAGACCGGTACCGCCGAAACGCCGCGCAATGCTGTCATCGGCCTGCACGAAATCCTCAAAAATGCGCTCGTGCATGTCGGGCGCAATTCCGATGCCGGTATCCTCCACAGTGATGCGGACCAGCAGCAGGTCCTCGCGCGGCTCGACCGCAGCCTTGAGGGCGATCCGGCCTTTCGCGGTGAACTTGATGGCGTTGCCGATCAGATTGAGCAGCACGCGGTTGAGCCGCACCGGATCGCCGTGCACCTGCGCGTTGACGGATTCGTCCCAGACGAGATCGAACGCCAGGCCTTTGGCCAGCGCCTGCGGGCGCATCAGGTCGGCGGCGGCCTCGATCAACTGGCCGAGGCTGAAATCGCGGTTCTCCAGCGTCTCGGTGCTCGCCTCGAGACGCGCATATTCCAGGATGGCGTCGACCAGTGCGATCAACGTCTCGCCGGATGCGGCGGCGGTCGCCAGATGTCGGCGCTGCGCGTCCTTCAGGCTGCCGTCGTCGAGCAGCTGCAACACGCCCATGACGCCGTTGAGCGGCGTGCGCAGCTCGTGGCTGACGACTGCGAGGAAGCGCGACTTGGTCTCGTTGGCCTCGACGGCCGCGCTGCGGGCGCGCTCGGCGGCGTCGTGCTCGGCAAGGGCCTGGTCGCGGGCCTTCTCAAGCTCGGCGGTTCGCTCCGCGACCTTGCGTTCGAGGGTCGCGTAGGACTCGCGCAAATGCGCGGCCATCGCGTTGAACTGGTCCCCGAGCGCTTCCAGTTCGTCATTGGTGTTGATCGCGAGCCGCGAGCTGAGATCACCGCTGCCGATCCGCTTGGCGCCGCGCGTCAGCATCTGGATCGGCACCGTCATGCGGCGGCTGAGCAGGAAGGCGACGACGATGGCGCCTGCGAGGAGGGCGAGGAGGAGAAAGGCCGATCGCCCGATCGAGGCATAGATCGGCGCGTAGGCTTCGCTGAGCGGAAGCTCGACGAACACCAGCCAGCCGAGCGGCTCGACCGGCGCATAGGTCGAAAGCACCGGCTGGTGCGACAGGTCTTCCTTGACGAGGCCGCCGACGGGCGGAGCCACGCCCCTGAGTGCGGCCCGTACGTCCGGGGCGCCGGAGAGATCGATGCGGCGAAGCGCGGGCCACAGATCGGGATGCGCGATCAGCTGGCCCATGCGGTCGACGACATAGGCCTTGCCGGTGTTGCCGACAGCGATCTTGGCGACGAGGTCCCAGATGAACCGCAGATTGACCTCGGCGACGATCACGTTGGGTGCTTGCCCGGTGCCGCGCACGGCGATGGTCATGAAGGGTTCGGTGTCGCCGAAGAAATAGACCGGGCCGTAATAGGGCGTGCCGCCGGTCGCTTCCTTGAAGGCGGGCGAGGCGGAGAGGTCGGCGCCGCTGCCGACCTTGTCGGCGACGCGGCGCGACACGCGAACCTGCTCGCGTCCCTGCGAATCCAGTTGAGCCAGCTCCGAGATCGCAGGCGACAGGCGCATCAGGCGGATCGCATTGAGCCGCTCATCGTCCAGCGCGGACAATTCCGGCGGTAGGCGCGACAGCCATTTCAGCTGGCTCTCGATCTGGCCGATGAACTGGCCGATCTGGATCGCCGCAGACGCCGACTGCTCGCGCTGGATCGCGGCGAGCAGCTGCTTTTGCTCGCTGTAGGAGAACCAGACGTCGAAGCCGGTGTTGATTGCAAGCGCCGCGAAGGCGAGGGCGACGATCGAGTAGAGATACTTTCGGAACAGCCGGCCGGGAGGCGCTCGCGAGTGTCCCTGGTCGGTCGCCTCGTTCACTCGCGGATCTCGTCGGCACGCGCAAGCAGCGTGAATGGAAGTTTCAAGTCGAGCGTCCGGGCGACCGTCCGGTTGATCACGAGCTCGTACTTGCGGGGCGACTGCACGGGAAGATCGCCGGCCTTGGTGCCGCGCAGGATGAGATCGACATAGTCCGCCGAACGCACTTCGAGCGTCGGCCCGTAGCTCATCAGCCCGCCGGCATCCATGAAGTAGTGATAGGGATAGATGACGGGGACGCGATGCTTCGCCGCCGCCGCCACGATCGCCTGCCGGTGGACCACAAGAAAGCTGTCGACCAGCGCGATGACCGCCGCCCGCGGCTCGCCGGAGAAGCGGCCGATCGCCTCGTCGATTTCGGCCGCGGCATGGAGCGGCGTCGGGACCACGGGCATTCCCGTCAGTGCGGCTTCCTGCTCGATGGAATCGAGGAAGAAGCGGCCGCCGCGTGGTGCGCTCACGGGATTGAAGATGACGCCGACGCGGGCGAGACCCGGCGTGGCCTCCTTGATGAGCTGGAGCCATTTGCCGCCCATCTCGGCGGTGCTGCTGGTGAAGCCGGTGACATTGCCGCCGGGGTGGGCGAGGCTTTCGACGAAGCCGTTGCCGATCGGGTCGTTCGCCGTCGCGAACACGATCGGGATGGACTTGGTGGCGGCCAGCATCGCGGCGGTCTCGCCGGTCGAGCCGGTCAGGATGACGTCCGGCTTGAGGTCGAGGATCTCCTGGATCGCGGCCTTCAGCTTGTCCGGTCCGCCGTGGCTCGAGCGAAGCTCGAAGCGGATATTGACCCCTTCGACCCAGCCACGCTGCTTCAACCCCGCGATCAGCCCGCCGAGGCGCGAGGCCAGGGTTTCGGTCATGTTCCTGCGGGTCAGCTCATCGTCCAGCGGCAGGGCGGTCAGCGTCGCCACGACCCGGATGCGATCTGAGGTTGCGCCAAGCGAGATCAATCCCGCGGCGGTTGCTCCGGCGAGGCCGATGAAGCCGCGGCGGCTGACCGCCGCAGGTGCGGAAGACCGCTCGGTCATGGAATTTGTCGCACGGTTGCTTGTTCCCCTCGGCTGCATAGCGCGAACGGGCCGCGTTAACAATTGATGAAAATTCGTGCCCTGTGAATGCTCATTCGCAGCTTTCGGCAGCCGAATACCGTATCGATTCATTACTGAGGAGTCGCCGCGTCCGGGGCAGCCTTCGATTTGTAACGTCTTCGCGATGTTTCGACTTTCTGTCGCGACGCTGCGACGGCCAGGGCGAATTTCGGATTGCCGATTTTTGAGGCTTTGTTTCTGACTATTTCGAAGGTTTGCGATGCGCAGAATCTATCTCGTCCCGGCTCTCGTCTGTCTCCTCGTCTCCGTTGCGGCCGGCCCTGTGGCCGCGCAGGGCGCGGTGCCGAAGCAGCAGAAGACCGCAGCTCCCAAGGCGACCGCCACCGGCGCGCCTCCCGCAGCGACGACGGCGGCGGCCGAAACGCCTGCATCCCCCGCGGCAGCGGCAGGCGAGGACAAGGTCGCCAAGCTGATCGACGGCTTCCGCTCCGCCAAGTTCGGCATGAATGAAGCCGATGTCCGCGCTGCCATCGCCAAGGATTTTGGCGCGAAGCCCGACGCGATCAAGTCGCAGGACAATCCGTCCGAGCTGACGCGCAGCGTGCTGCTGGCGGTCCCCGAGCTGCTGCCGAACGGCGGCACCGCCGAGCTCTCCTACGTGTTCGGCTACAAGTCCAAGTCGCTGATCCAGGTCGGTGCGGTCTGGTCGAAGGGTACCGACACCGCGATGACGGCGGAGAAGCTGTTCTCCAACGCCAACATCCTGCGCGCCCACTTCCTCAACGAAGGCTTCAAGCCTGACACCATCGCGGTGAACATGCCGGTCAACGGCGGCATCGTGATGTTCCGCGGCAGCGACACCAAGGACCGCTCGGTGATCCTGCTGCTGCAGGGCACGTTCGAGACCAAGGAGAACAGCCGCGTGCTTACGCCCACGAGCCTGCTGCTGTTCTACGTAGCTGACGCCAAGAGCCCCGACATCTTCAAGCTTCCGCCCGGTCAGTTCTGAGCCCGGGCGGTGGCGACCTTCTGCCACCTGGTTGTGGATCGGCATTGCTGCCGGTGAAGAGGTTTTGAAATGCGCCGACCCTTTGCGACGCGAGACAATGATGGGCTGAGCCTGCAGAGATTTGCAGGCTTCCGCTCGATGTCGCTGCTTTGCGCGATGCAGATGGTCTTCCTGCCCGTCTACAGCGTCCGGCTGCAGGCGCAGACCGCCAACGTGATCGTCCCGGACGGCCGCACCGGGACCAGCCTGCAGACCACGGGCAACATCACCAACGTCACGACCTCGACGATCTCGGGCGCGAGTGCCTTCAACTCGTTCTCGCAGTTCAGCGTCGGGCAGGGCAACACGGTCAATCTGCAACTGCCGACGGGCACGCAAAACCTCGTCAACATCGTTCGCGACGCGCCGGTCTACGTCAACGGCACGCTGAACTCCTACATGAACGGCTCGATCGGCGGTAACGTCTACTTCGCCGATCCGAAGGGCTTCGTCGTCGGGCGCAGCGGCGTCGTCAATGTCGGCAGCCTGAACGTGTCGACGCCGACGCGGGAGTTCACCGACAGCCTGGTCGGCCCGCAGGGGCAGATCAACCAGTCGGCGGTCGGCAATCTGATGGCCGGCTCGTTCCCGGTCTCCCCCGACGGCAACGTCCGGATCTACGGCCGGATCAACGCCCAGGACGGCGTGCGCCTGACCGGCCAGAACGTCTATGTCGGCGGCGGCAGCGGACAGCGCGAGCTGGCCAATCTCGACCACGCCGCGAAATTCGCCGCATCGGTGAACTCGAAGGGCCTGCGCAGCGCCAGCGCCATCACGGTCAGCAACGGCTCGATCCATATCGGCGCCGTCAACAACGCCCGTGTCAACGGGCGCCTGACCGCGCAGAGCAAGACGGCGACGCCGAGCAACATCAACGTTCAGGCCGGCAACAACATCAACATCGGCAAGAACGCCAGGCTCAGTGCCGCAAGCGCGACGGGAGATGCAGGCGACGTTCGCCTGAAGGCGGCCCAGAACCTGACGGTAACGGGCGGGGCGAAGTTCGACGCCAGCTCCAAGACCGGCAATGCCGGCCTCGTCGAGTTCAGCGCGAACGGCGTGATCGACGTCGGCCAGGGCGTCAAGGTCAATCTCGGCGCGGAAAACGGCAAGGCAGGCACGCTGCTGATCGATCCGACCGACGTGGTCGTCGGCGATGCGGCCCTGGACACCGGCGTGACGCTGTCGAACACCACGATCGCCAACACCATCGCCAGCATCAGCGGTGGCTCCAGTGCCACCTACCTGATCCAGGCAGACAACTCGGTCACGCTGGCGGCCCACGCGGTGGTCGACACACGTCACCTCGATGCCAATGGTCATTCGACGGGCGATGCCAACCACATCCAGATACAGGCGCGGACGATCGACATCCAGAACGGCGCGCAAATTCTCGCGCAGGCCGTCAACTTTGGCGGTACGCAATACGCCAGCGGCAATGTGACACTCGCGGCGACGGCGAGCGACAGCAAGCTGTCGGGCCAAGCCACTGCGACCTCGGGAATTACGGTCGATGGCCGGATCACCGGCGGCGACATCACGATCGCCTCGGTTTCGACGGCGTCATCGAGCTTCACGAGCTCGGTTCCCGGTCTCATGACGCTGGTCGGCACCACGCTCGCGGCCTCGATGCTCGGCATCAACGGCGGCTACGTGGCTGCGAGCGCCACCGCCACGGTCAATATCAACGGCAACGCCAACATCAACGGCACCGGCAACGTCTCCATCGCCTCGCATGGTTCGGAGACGGCGCAGGATCCCTCCATTGCGAGCACTTTGCTCGGCGGATCGCCGATTGGCGCCTCCGCTGTCGTCGGCAAGATCGACGGTAACGTCACCACCAATGTCGCATCCGGCGCAACCATCAGCGCTGGCGGCAACCTCGGCATCCACGCCATCAACGATGCGACTCTGGCGGTCTCCGCGGTCGCTGCGACCTCCAGCGCGCAATTCGTCGAGACGGTGGCCTATTCCAAGGGCACGGTCTCGACCACCGCCAATGTCGCAACCGGCGCGAACCTTTCGGTCGGCACGGTGAATGCATCCGGCAACTCGCTGACGGTGCGCGCGATCAACAACAACTCGTTCTCGACCGGCGCCACCTCGGTCGTGCTGAGCACGCCGAACGCCAGCGGTGGCGTTGGCGGGGCGCTCGCGATCAGCGATGTCACCACATCCGTCACCGCGAAGCTCGGCTCGTCGCTGGGCACAAACGCGTCGTCGCGGATGAATGGCTCCGTCCTGGTCGAGGCGACCTCGAACACGACCAGTAACTCGACCATGGCGTCGACCATTGTCGGTACGCCGGCCCTGGTCGGCGCGATCCAGGAATTCCTGGTCTCCAGCCCCAGCCTGACGGGAATTATGTCCCAGATGATGGTCCCGCTGATGCCGGTGAGCTTCAATTTCAAAGCCGCCGGTGCGCTGTCGCTGGCCAACAGCACCGAAAACGCGACGGCATCGATCGGCCAGAATCCGAGCGGCGGCGCGCCCAGCCTTTATGTCAGCGGCAACGTCGCGGTCGTCAGCACCCTCGTCGATCGGGGCGTGCGCAGCAATGCGACGGCTTCCGCGATCACCAAGGATGTCACGAGCGGCGAGGGCGTCGCGATCAGCGCGGCGGTCGCCTGGGGCAATTTCAACCACAATTCCAACGCCTATATCGGCAGCGGCACCACCATCAACGCGGCCAACATCGCTGTTGACGCCAACACCTGGATGCCGATCACCAATACCTGGTTGAAGTGGGACGGACTGACCGAGGTCCTCGGCCATCTCAACGGCAACCTCGGCGTTGGCGGCAACATCCTGACGAGCTATGCCAACGCCACGGCTGACGCGGGCGATGTGATCGGCCTCGCCGGCTCGATGAATCATTTCGTCGTGAACAACAACACGACGGCCTGGGTGGCCGGCAGCGCCAGCCTGACCGCGACTTGCACCACCGCGGCATGCGGCAGCAGCTGGTCCGCGACGGTCAACAACGGCGACGTCCACACCTACGACGCCAGCATCCAGATCGCCGCGACAACCACGACGGCGTCGATCGATGCGGCCGGCAATGTCGGCACGCTCGGCTTCCTGCCCGGCAACACGTCGGGTGGTTCCTCGATCGGCGGCTCGCTCAATTTCGTCCAGTTCAACACCAACACCATCGCCGGCGTTTCGGACCGTGCGACGGTGCGGGCGGCGGACGACATCGCCGTCAACGCGATCACCTCGGACCAGTTCGTCGCGGTGGCGCCGTCATCCGGCAAGGCCTCCGGCGCGCTGGCGCTGAACGGCATCACCTCGCTCGGCTTCCTCAACAATACGACGCACGCGTCGATCTCCAACCAGGCCAGCGTGTTCGCGCCGACCGTCGGCGTGCTGGCGCAGCAGGACCTGTCGGTCGTGTCGATTGCCGGCGCGGTCAATTTCGGCGGTGGTTCGGCGGTCGGTCTGTCGGTCGCCTATATGGGCGCGAATACCGACACATCGGCCTATATTGGCGACAATCATTCCGACATCCGGCCCGGCCAGTTCAGCAGCAACGATCCCTTCGCCGGCACCAGCGGCGGCAGCGGCTCGGTCAACGCCGACAACCTTGCGATCAGCGCCACCACCTCGGGCCGGATCACGGCAGCCGCGGTCGCGGCGGCGATCTCCGAGCCGTCCGTGTCCAACTTCGCCGACAAGGCGAACGCCGCCGGTACCGCCGCGACCGGTGGGCCGGCCGGGTTTGCGATGGCTGCGAGCAAGATCAGCTCGGCCTCGGGATCGAGCACGGACGGCTTCACCCTGGATCTGGCGGGCAGCTCGTCGGTCACCGACGTCTCGCTCGGGACCAGCGCCTATATCAGGAATACGTCGGTCAACAAGTTCACCACGGCGACCGCGGTGAACACGAACACGATCGTGCAGGCTCTCAACGACTCGATCCTCAGCAACGGCTCCGGCTCCGCCGCGGCCAACATGTCGGGATCGTCGTCCCAGGGAGCCGCCATCGGCGGCGCCATCGCGGCGGCGTTGTCCAACAACGCCACGCTCGCCTATATCTACGGCACCACGATGCAGAACCAGAGTTCGCTGACGGTGCAGGCGCTCAATGGCGGCTCGCAGACCGTGGTCGCCCTCGGCGTCGCGGGTGGAACCTCGGCCAATGCGGCCGCCCTGTCGGGGTCCGTCGGCATCATCACGGATAGCGCCAACGCCTATATCCAGAGTTCGACCATCACGGGCCAGGCGAGCGGGGTCAACCGCGCGCTCGAGGTCGATGCCTACCAGACCACCAACATCGCGATCGGTGGCGGCTCGCTCTACATGTCCGGCGGCAAGGTCGGCCTCGGCCTCGCGCTGACCTATGCCTCGATCGGCGATCCCACCGGCGGCAATGCCACGGACGCGCATATCCTCAGCACGTCGATCTCGAATTACGACACGCTGCTGGTGCTCGCCGACAGCGCATCCGTGATCGCGTCGGGCGCGGCCTCGGGCGGAGCAGGGGCCAACGGACTTGCCGGCGCGATCGTCGTCGGTGAGATCACGCCGACCACGACGGCCTATATCAACAGCAACTCGATGGTGAGCATCAACGTCGGGCGCGTGACTGTGGTCGCGGACAGCGGCGCCGTCGCGTCGCTGGATACGGCGCTCGGCAACCTCGTCAAGAAGTCGAACAACAACCGTCTCGCCTCGGACACCTGTACGGCGGCGGGCGGTACCGGCGGGCAGAACTGCATCGATTTCAGTGCGGCTGCGCTCAACGACGGCGTTGCCAACGGCCCGGGTGCCAGCATCGTCTCGGTTGCCGGCACCATCCAGGCCGGCAAGAACAATGTCGGCGCCTCGCTGATCTACAACACCATCGCGACGACGCGCTCGGCCTATATCGCCAACGTGCTGATAACGGCCGGAACGCCCAACGGCAGTGTCAGCGTCAGCGCGCAGGACTCGACGAAGATCCAGGCGGTCACGATCGGCTTTGGCCTGGCCACCAGCCAGTTCGCCGGCGTCGGCGGCATGACGATCAGTTCGATCACCAACACCGTTTCGGCGTCCATCGGCAACAATTCGTCGGACGCGTCGCGATCGTCGATTTCCGGCCGCAACATTTCCGTCAGCGCGATCGACAATTCCAGCATCACCGGAACCGCCGCGGTCGCGGGTGCCTCGACGCAGGGAAGCGCCGCGGGCCTGGCGCTCGTCAACAGCAGCATCGCCAACAATGTCAGCGCCAACGTCACCGGCTCCAAGCTGACCGCCTCGGGCAACGTCTCGGTCGGCGCGACCTCGAACGCCAGCATCTCGACCGTCGCGGTCGGTATCGCGATGTCATCGCAGGTCGGGCTCGCCGGCTCCGTCGCCACCAATCTGATGGGGACCAACGTCACCTCCAGCATCACCGCTGCCGGCAGCAACGGGATCAACGGAGCCGACGTCACCGCCACCAACAATGTCGGCGTGATCGCCGACAACAATGACAAGGTGGCGGTGTTCGCCGGCGCCTTGTCGATCAGCAAGGGCGCCGCCGGCGGCGCCGGCTCGCTGGTGACCAACAAGATGGAGGGCGCCACGGCGGCCTTCATCAGCGGCGCGAACACCAAGGTCGATGCGCTCGGAACCAGCTCGACCGATACGCTGTCGGTCAACAACGGTACGCTCGTTCATGCGTTCGATCTCGGCACGGCCCAGAGGCCGAGCGACTCGACGCCTGATCTGTCCGAGAACCAGGATACGGTGCGCGGCCTTGCCGTGGTTGCGAGCTCGCACCAGGCTGTCACGACCAACGTCGCTTCGCTGGCCGCGAGCAGCGGCATCGCCATCATGATCAACCCGATCACCAATGTGATGAGCGGGGCGACCCGGGCCTATATCGACAGCGCAGCGATCGACACGCGGTTGACCTCGACGACGCTGGCGCCGCAGGTCACGGTCGCAGCATCGAGCTTCTCCTATTCCGGCGCGTTCGGCTTCGGCATCGTGCCGCCCACCGGCCAGGGCGGCGGCGGCGCCACCATCATCTCCACGACGATGGCGCGCGATACCTTCGCCTACATCACCAACGCCACGGTTGGCAGCGTCGCATCGTCGAGCCCGACGGTCGGCACCGTCACCGTGAAGGCCAATGCCGAGCAGGACGCGTCCTCGATCGCGACCGGGTTCAACACCGGCTCGGTCGGGCTGAACGTCTTCCAGGCGACGACCGAAGCCTATGTCGACGGCGGCGCCACGACGGCTGCCTCGCTGAGCGTGAAGGCCATCAACAACACCGGCATCTTCTCCGCGAACGGCTCCGGCGCCTATGGCAGCCAGGCCGCGATCGGCGCAGCCTTCCTGGTTCAGGTCTCGTCGAACCGGACCTTGGCCTATGTCGGCGACGAGTGGCACTACCAGGGCACTGGCGCCGCGCACACGACCGCGCTCAATTTGAGCGGCGCGCTGAACGTCGAGGCCACGACGAAGAACCGCTTCGAGGCCTATTCGGTCGGCGGCGCGCTCTCGACCGGGACGGCGGCGGTCGCCGGCATGGCCAACATCGAGATCGCCAACAACACGACCATCGCAGGCGTCTACGACACGACGCTGCAGTCGGTGACGGGCGGGGCGGCCGGTGCCGTCACCATTAACGCGACCGAGGACGTTGCGATCAAGGAGATCGCGGGTGCGCTCGCGGTCGGCGCCAGCGGTGCAGGCGTCGGCATCGGTGCCGCGGCCAATGTCCTCGTCTTCAAGAGCCAGACCACCGCGGAAAGCCGCAACAGCGACCTGAACTCGTCAGGCGCGATCAATGTCGGCGCGATCAGCACCAAGGAAGTGCTGTCCTATGCGGTGACCGTGGGCGCCGGTGGCAGCGTCGGCATCGGCGCGACTGTTGGCGTCATCATCATCGGCACAAACACTGCCGATCCGGATACGCAGGGCGAGCAGACCGGCCAGCTCAATCAGGGCGGCAACGGCACGATTGCGGCGGTGAACGCCAGAACCAGCACCGACCATGGCAGCGACGCGGTCGCTAGCGGGACGGCCGGCAATCCGAGCAACGCCAATGCCTCCTCGACCTACGACGTCAGCACGGTGCTGACCGGCGGCAATGACGGCGTCACCGCGCAGATCGCGGGCGGCAACGTCACGGGCACCGAGGTCAATGTCGGCGCCACCAGCGCCAACGCGAACAAGATGTACCTGCTCGGCGCCGGCTTTGCGAAGAATGTCGGTATCGGCGCCGGCATCGGCTACACCAGCGTCAACAGCAGCGTGCTCGCAAATCTGAGCGCGATCGTCTCCGCGCCGACCGTGAACGTCGCGGCGGTCGTCAAGGACGCCACCACCGGACCTTATGGCGGCAAGACCATCGACACCGAGTCGATCGCCGGCGGTGCCGCGCTCTACTTCGGCGCGCAGGCGGCCGTGGCGGTCGGCAATGTCGCCAATACCGTGACGGCCCAGCTTGGCGGCCAGATCACCGGCACAGGTGGTGACGGCGTTGCCGTCATGGCGATGGATTCCTCGACCCAGGTCGTCTTCACGGGCGGCGTCAGCGCCGGTGCCGCGGCTGTCGGCGCTTCCGTCGCAACGGCGGGACGATCGAGCTCGGTCGCCGCGAAGGTGCTGCCGAATGCCGTCGTCGATACGTCGACGCTCTCGGTCGGCGCTGCCGGCGCCGGCAGAATGTCCACGACGGCGACGGCGCTTGGCGGCGGCATCCTCTCCGGCGTCGGCGCGGATTCCGAGGCGCACGAGGATTCGACCGTGAAGGCCGAGATCGGCACGGGGTCTTCGATCACCACGTCCGCGACCGGCGCGGGCACGCTGGTGTCGGCGTCGATCACGCCCAATGTTTCGAGCGAAGCGTACGGAATCTCGGTCGGTGGTGGCGCAGTCGGCGTCGCCATCGCCCAGTCGACGGTCGGAGCCACTGTGACGGCCGATGTCGGCGACAACACCATCTTCTCGGGCGGCGCGCTCGGCGTGACCGCCATGGCGCTCGTCCCGATCCTGGGGACGCAGACCAATTCTGACGGAACCACAACCACGATCTATGGCACGACGACTTACGCCTATGCGCTCGCGGGTGGCGGCGGTTCGCTGATCGGCGCGCAGGGCAGCTGGGCGAGGGCGTCGCAGAACGCGACGGTCAGCGCCTATGGCGGAGTTGGAATCCGGCTCCCCAATGCCGACGTGGTCATCGCGGCCGAGAATGACAGCTCGCAATATGCCGAGGCGACCGGCCTTTCGTCCGGCTTCCTGGCGCTGGGTGCGACCGTCGCGCAGACGTCCTCGAGCGCGCACACCTACGCCTATCTCGGCGCGCCCGCGGACATGGATACCCTGGGCCATGCCAACTACACCGGCATCCTTCAGATCACCGCTACGGGCAAGGACACCAACGTCTCCAACGCGTTGGTCGGCGCGGGCGGCACCTATGCCGGCGCAGCGGCGGTCGCTACGACCAGCTCGACCGCCGTCACCAATGCGCGCTTCGATGGCGGCACGACCGATGACACGCTTTATTTCGGCGGTCTCAGCGTCAAGGCTACCCACACCACCAATTATGCGTCCAACGGCGACGCCTACCAGGCGTCCACGGCAGGCGTTTCCGCAGGCAAGGCGCAGAACGACGTCACCTCGACCACCACCGCCGAGGTCGGAACCCATCTGATCATCAACACGGATGGCGGCGATATCGTCGTCATCTCCAACGACATCGTGAACCAGGCCGGTGGCGGTGCGCGCTCGGGATCAGGCGGCTCGTTCTCCGGCGCTGCGGCGCTGAGCGACTCCAATGTCACCCAGAACGTCACCACCAATATCGGTGACGGCACGATCCTGAGCCTCAACGGTGATCCGCGCGTGGCGACGGGTGTGATCGACATCGAGGCCTACAACACGCTGAAGACCGTGGACACGGCGAGCCTCGCCACCGCCAGCTTCTTCGCCGGCGGCGGCGCCGAATCCAAGATGACGGCGAATGCCACGCTGCAGGTCAACATCCATGCCCGCGAGCTGTTCAGCGTGGGCAAGATCTTCATCGGCACGGCGGCAAAGATGTCGGCGGCCAACTACGCCAACGCCAGCCTCTACGGAGCGATCGCAGGCGTCGGCGCCAGCACCAATAGCTGGGTGCACGCGGACCAGGACGTCAATGTCTTCAGCGGCACGAAGATCCAGGCCTGGAACGACATCAATATCTTCGCCGGCATGTCCGGCGACACCATCACGTTCAGCAGCATCGAGGCGATCGCGACGACGGTCGTCTACAACAACACCGCGATTCCGATCTCCACGCTCTACCGCGGCACCGCCAACGCCGGCGGCGACAGCAGCGTGACGCTGGCCGACGGCTCGCGCGTGCTCGGCGTGCGCGATATCTATCTGGGCGCGACGCAAGGGCAGGTCACCGCGTCCGGCAACGGCAGCAATTACAATCCGTACCTGGACATCTTCAGCGCCAAGAACAGCGACAACCACAGCCACACCAGCGGAAGCGGCGACGTCGCGCTCAATGGTCTCGTGGTCGCCGGCATCAACAACGACCTGAGCATCCTGATCGAGCTCGGTGCAAGCGCTCCGACCCTGAGCACGACGAGCCCGTACTCGTCGCTGTCATCGACGCTTGAACAGGTCTCCGACGTCAATCATTTCAGCCCGGTGAAGAGCTGGAACCACCAGACGGTGCAATACACCATCGTCAGCAGCTTCAATCCCTACGATAACATCGTCAACCAGCTCATCACCCTGACCGGCCTGACAGAGACGCAGATCCGGACCCAGCTCGCGACAACGACGACCGCAAATCCCACCACGATGGCGCCGGCCGGCGCCGACGCGACCGGCGACATCCAGCGCCAGATCAACGCGTTGATCCAGCAGGTGCCGTATACCTCCAACGCCAGCGGCAACGCCTTTGCGTTCGGTGACATGCTGGTGTCCGCCGGCAATGTCTCGATCCTGGCGCAGAAGCTGACCGGAAACAGCCTCGCCGGTCATTCGGCGCCGGCGGTCATCGCGCGCAGCTCGCCGATGATCAAGGTCGAGAACCGCGGCCTCGACTTCATGGACTTTGCAAACCTCACGGTCACCGATGTGACCGGCGGCAACATCACCTACCGCCAGATCGACCATGTCGATCCGGATTCGCACTCCAACGTGACCTTCACCGCCACGCCGAGCGCGACGCCGATCATCGACATCTCGGCAACCTACAACCGCGTCGATCCCGACAGCGGGCTCGGCGTCGACGGCAGCGGCAACCAGTTGAACCGCAAGCCCGACATCTATTTCGACGGCATCGTCACCAATGAGGGCGGCCTGCTCAAGATCACCAACAAGCTCGGCAGCATCGTCGCCTCGCAGTCGCTCAAGGCCGCGACCGTCCAGATGGTGGCGCCGAACGGCTCGTTCGTGTTCCTCGGTGGCGTCGGCAGCTTCTACGACTCCAACCACGACGTCACCGCGCAATGGGCCGGTGTCCAGTACAAGCCGGCGAACAACGACACGCTGACGGCGGTGATGGCGGCGGCAACCTACCTCGGCGCCTATGGCGCCTACGCGACCAGCCCGCATATCGGCGCAGGCGGCAATCACCCGTATTTCTATTACTGCTGCGTCGACGGGAATACCGGCGTCCAGCAAACGGCGGCCAACAGCACGGTCTTCACCGCGCGCATGCTGATGACCTACTACGACGGCCTGTCGCTTTATTCGGCGATCTTCCTGCCGATGGGCAACGGTACGCCCAACGGAGGCGGCGGTAGCGTGGGCAGCGTCGCCACGCTCTCGGCGATGGAAGGGCCGACGGTCCAGCCGATCGTCACCGCGCCGTGGGAGCGGAACACCTATACGGGCCAGGGCGTCTACAGCAACACGACCTATGACTACCAAGTGACGTACACGGATTCCCAAGGCCACACCGTCACCGAGAATCGCACGGCCACGTATTACTCGCCATTCAACTGCTCGGGATGTTCGGCCTATTTCCAGGTCGTCAATGTCCAGAATGACGTGATCACGCCGAGAACCGCGAACACCAACGCGAGCACGAACTGGAGTTCGACCACGCCATCGGGGTACCAAAACCCAGTGACCGAGCCCTTCATCCTCGGCAAGGCGATCATCATCTCGGCGGGGGTCATCAACGTCAACGGCCTGATCCAGAGAGGCACCAGCAGCAATTATTCGGTCGATATCGGCAGCGACGCGTTGACCGCCATCAACAACCTCAAGACCCGCAACAGCGGTGCCGACTTCCTGCAGGCCCAGGCCAATGCGCGCAACGGCAGCTATTACGACATCACGTCCGCAGTGACGACGCAGGTCGACACCGATATCAAGATCGGCGTGCGGTACAACGCGCTGACCGACCAGATCCTCGTCAACGGCGTGGTGCAGGGTTCGGGCGGCTACGTCTATCTGAACGGCAAGATCATCTCGACCTCGACCGACGGCACACCGCAGGGCACGATCGCGGTCAAGGGCGGCGCCGGCTCGATCACGGTCAACAACACGACCGGGCTCCAGATGGTCACGAACACCATCAACACCGGTGTCAGCGCGCCCAGCGTGATCCAGATCGTCGATCAGCTCCAGAACCAGACGACGTGGTACGTCTACAATCCGTCCGCCGCGGGCGCCCAGCAGGTGTCGACGTATCGCACGACCGGCGTCAATGCGAGCGCGTTTACCGACGCGATGCTGACCGGCATGAGCGGCACGGCGGGCATTCAGTACAATGTGAAGCAAAACATGTACTACCAGTGGGTCGACACGGCGACGCTCGATCGTCCGACGACCAGCACGCAGTTCGACTATGGCTGGCACTACACGCCGAATTCGGCAGGGCAGAACTGGACCCGCACCGTCAGCCTGGTCGAGAACGTGATGCAGGCTACGGGCGGCGGCGGCAACACCGGCCAATTGCAGACCGCGAACTTCCAGGAAGTGATCACGGCGACCGGCGATTATCATAACGCTGGCTACAACACGAGCGCCGGCTTGTGCTGCGGTTCGGACAAGCATTTCGACTGGTTCCAGCAGATCTACGATCACCTGACCTTGACGCTGACCAACACGGTCAAGGCGTCGAACCCGATCAACATCCAGTTCAGCGGCGGCGGCGCAAGCACGGTCAGCGTCAACTCGAACTCCGGCATCGTCATCAACGGTCCCATCAACAACCTCTCGGGCTCGACGACGGTGATCGCCACCGGCGCCAATTCGGCCATCACGGTGGCGGCGAACGCGAACAACCCGATGATCTCGGGCAAGGACGTGACGCTGCGGGCAGACGGTGGCATCGGTTCGCTCGGCGCTAACGGAAGGCCGGTCCAGGTGCAGGTCTATGGCGGCAGCCTGACCGCCAGCTCGATCGATCGCGACATCGCGATCGCGGCCGTTGGCTCGCTCTCGATCAACCAGGTCGCGGTCAATTCGGGTGTTTCCGGCCGCGCGCCGCAAGGCAGTGTCTTCATCTCGGCAACGGGCGACATCAACTCGGCGTCTCCCTATAACGCCGCGAACC
>JAEWBW010000310.1 GCA_023390955.1 Pseudomonadota bacterium | reverse complement strand
CCGAGCAGGGCCTCGGTGTCATCAGCGGTCTTGTCCAGACGTTTGGCGAAATCGGACGGGGACGTGCCGGTCATCAAGAAGGGCTCCAGAACTAAAATTCGGCGGGACAATCCTTTATGCGCCCGCCCCAGTCAATCGTTTGGAAGGCCTAAAAAGTGCTGGAAAAGGCCCGAATTATCACAGACTTAATGCGAAAATCGTGGCCGCGTTTCGTTTTCCGCCGGAAAGGTCGATTTGCGCATCGTTAAAATCCTGCTGGCGTTGCTCGCGGTCGTGGTTCTCGCGCCCTATGTGATCGCGCCGTTCTACCGCACCGGCCATCCGGTTTCGACACTGATGCTCTGGCGCAGCCTGCGGGGCGCGCCGATGCAGCGGGAATGGATCGATCTGGCGGCGATGTCGCCCTATCTGCCGCGCGCGGTGGTGGCGGCCGAGGACGCGCATTTCTGCAAGCATCACGGCATCGACTGGGGCGCGCTGCGCGAGGCCATCGACGACGCCAGGGAGGACGGCACCGCCTTCCGCGGCGCCTCCACCATCACCCAGCAGGTCGCGAAAAACCTGTTCCTGTGGCAGGGGCGGGATTTCATCCGCAAGGCGCTCGAATTCCCGCTGGCACTGTGGATCGACTTCGTCCTGCCGAAGTCGCGGATCCTGGAAATTTACCTCAACATCGCCGAGCTCGGCCCGCAGGGGCAGTTTGGCGTGGAGGCGGCCAGCGCCTACGCCTTCGGCAAATCGGCCGAGGACCTCTCGTCCCGGGAGGCGGCGCTGCTGGCCTCGATCCTGCCGAATCCGGTCAAACGCAGCGCCCGGACCCCCGGGCCGGGCGTCCGACGGCTGGCCGCGACCTATATGGCACGGGGGCAGGCCTCCTCGCTTTTGACCTGCTGGCGGGAAAATCGCTGATTTTTGAGCCCATTCCGGGCGCATTTTCCGGTCCAAGAGCCTAGATTTACGGCCAGCCTTCCTCTATAAGCCCGGCCTTGATCGGCATTCAGCTCGCCCCGTATTGCGGGTGCTGAGCCGTCCCCCGTGGACGATGCCCGGATGAACACCAATCCCTAGAGGATATTGAAATGGCCGTTCCGAGACGAAAAACTTCGCCGTCGCGCCGTGGCATGCGCCGCTCGGCAGATGCCATCAAGAAGCCGACCTACGTGGAAGACAAGGACTCCGGCGAGCTCCGTCGTCCCCACCACCTCGACCTCAAGACCGGCATGTACAAGGGCCGCCAGGTCCTGAAGAAGAAAGAGTCCTAAAGTTTAGGACCTTTCTCCGGGCAGGATGATTTCGCCTGCCTGATTTCGGCCAACCCATGAGATATGACAGTGACGGCGGCGGAGCCAATGCTTCGCCGCCGCATTGTACTGTCCGGATATCTAGAAGGCATTCCGCCGATGGTCGGTTTCCCGCTGCTCCTGATTCCGCTCGCGGTCTACAACATCATCGCCTTCCTGATGCCGAGCGTGTCCTTCACGGACGTGTTGTTCAAGGTGCCGATGATCACGGGCGAGACCTGGCCGGTCACGCTCGCCGATCTGATGCTCGCGCTCGGCATCGTGCTGCTGCTGCTCGAGGTGGTCAAAGGCGCGCGGCCCGGCTCGAAATTCCTGATGGACCATCTGCTGTCGCTGATCGTGTTCGGCGCGGCTGCTGCCGAATTCGTGATGTGGCCCAAATTCGGCAACTCCACTTTTTTCCTGCTGGTGCTGCTCGCGATGGCCGATTTCCTCGGCGGTATCGCCCAGCGCACGCGTCGCCGCGTCACCTATATCGCCGAGACCACCGTGCCCGCGCCGCGCAAGTCCAAGCGCCAGGCCGAGGCGCCGGCGGATGAAGAAGCCGTGCCGAGGACCAAGTTCGAGCCGGTGATCGAGCCTCAGCGGCCCCAGGCCGAGCCGCCTGCACCTTCCGCGCAGTCGGTCGCCGAATCCGTGCTGATGGATCATCCGGCGCCGAAGCCGGTGATCCCGCCCTCGCCGGACATTCCCTCGCCGCATCTGCAGCCGGGCAACGGCACCCCGCCGTCTCCCGACGCGCCGCGCTGATCGAGCTTACGCGACCTGCCGCGTGCGCGCGGTGACGCTTCCGAGCGGGTGCTTGCTGCCATAGGCCACCCGCGCGTCTTCCGAGGAGGCGCGGCGGAGCCGGCTGGTCTGGGGCAGGTGCTCGGCATTGGCGATGAGCTGGGTGACGAAGCTCGAATCGGGGCGCGGCAGCGGCGCCTTGTAGATCAACTGGACAGTCGGAATCACCGGCACCAGGGCCGTGCCCGTGCTGCCTTCCGCCACTTCCGATCGATCAGTACCCAACATCGCTATCACCGTTGATCCGGCGAAGCCTGTCGCGTTTCGGGACGCTGGCGCCGGGTGCGTGTCAGTACTCGCAAGGCCTATGCCGGACGCGCCGGTTTGGTTCCGACGTCCGTTCACAACGTGGTTTCCAAATTGTTTATGAACTTTGCCTAGGGTCGTAGGCGAATCTGACCGTATTCTGTACCGGCTTTGGACTCCCCGCTGTCCCGAAACGAGGCGATTTTGACCCCTGCATTGCCGCAAGCCTCCGACATCCTGGCCGCGCTCGGGCAGGCCGTGTTCGCCTGGGACATCGCCAGCGATGTCATCGTCTGGGGGGAGCAGCTCCCTGCCGTCTTCCCCGGTATTCCCCCGGAGCGTCTTTCGACCGGCACCGAATTCGCCAAGCTGATCGAGCCCGCGCAGACGCTGCGGACCGCCGCGCTGGCGCAGACCTCCGCCGTGCACGGCGCCGACGGCACTCCCTACCGGGTCGAGTATGGCGTGCGCGTAAGCGCCTCCGATCCCGTGCTCTGGGTCGAGGAGACCGGCCGCTGGTTCGCCGGCCCCGACGGACGCCCCACGCGTGCGATCGGCTCCGTCCGCATCAACAATGAGCGCCGCGCCCGCGACGAGGAACTGGCCAAGCTCGCCCGGCTCGATCCGCTGACCGGCGAGCTCAACCGCTCGCATCTGATCGCGGCGCTGGCCGAGGCGATCGAGGAGACCACCCGCTTCCGCTCGACCGCGGCCTTCATGCTGGTCGGCGTCGATCACCTCGCCCGCGTCAACGACGCGTTCGGCTTCGACGTGGCCGACGCCGTGATCCTCGACATCGCCAAGCGTATCCGCGCGCGCCTGCGCGGCGGCGACGTGCTCGGGCGTTTCT
>JAEWBW010000286.1 GCA_023390955.1 Pseudomonadota bacterium | reverse complement strand
TTCCATTCCGATCAAGGAATAGGTGTTGGAAAATCCAGCCCCGGGATGAAAACAGCTAAGGAATGCAAAACGCCTTGGCCCGGTATCCCAATTAGCGCACCATAATGTTTCAGGAGTATTTCGTCCCATATTGAATTCGCTGTACTCCGCACGGAATAAGGGGCTGTGGCTTAACATCGTTAGAAGACGTGCGAGGTTTGCCGGCTATCGGATGAGCCGAGGTTGTCTTGAAGCAGCTCCGTTCCGTCCGCGCGTAGAATGGTTCGTTGATTGGTCCGGCAATTGCGCGTGCAAGGATGCCCCATTATGGGGCGCTCGCCCCACGGTGATCCGTGCCAAATCGACCCCCCTGACCTGATGCAGGTGCGTGCGACGGCAGGCGTCCTTCGTCGAGGTCAAGGCGGAAGGCGACGCCATTCGCCGCAACCAGGTGACCCGTCTGCGCCAGCTGGAGAGAGCCGGAATCCTAGCCGAGATCGGTCGCGTGGAAATACCGGTTCGATCCGGAGCAGGACTACGTGGTCGTCGACATCGAAACCACGCGCGCCAGGTTCGGGCCACCGGCCGTCACCGTTGTAGATAGCTCGGCCGACGTGCTGGCGAAGCAGATTGAAGTCGCGGGCCGCTGGGTTGCAGTCTAGCTGGGGACCCTCCCGCCCCAGCCAGTTTCAGATCACTTGGAAACTTTTCTCTGTCCAGGGGCATTCTGGCCAAGTTTTGCCCCTTATTCTAACCGCTTTTCGACGTCGCTCGCGGCCTCGATGCGTCGACGGTACGTGGCGGCGAAGTTACAGTTCAGCGCTGAAAGACAACCTTGCCGCCGACCAGCGTCAGATCCGCCTTGATGTCCTTGATCTGCTCCTCCGGCACGGCCAGGTAGTCCGCGGAGAGCACCACGAAATCGGCAAGCTTTCCGGGCTCAATCGTTCCTTTCCGCGCTTCATCGAACGTGTAGCGCGAAGCCGCGCTGGTGTAGAGGCGCAGGGCCTGCTCGTGGGTGATGGCTTCCGCCGCGCCGTAGACGCTTCCATTTGGATCCTTCCTGGTCACCATGATGTACATGTTGAGAAAGGGATTGATTGGATTCACGGGGAAGTCCGTTCCGGCGCCAAGGCTATCGAGCCCCATCTTCGCGATCAATGTTCTGGTCGGCATGGCGCGGTCAGCCGTCGCTCGCCCCAGAAAACGCTCAACAGTCGCGGCCTTGTCCCACATGAAGACGTTCTGGAAATCAATGCGGACCCCCAGCCTGTGCGCACGCTCCATCTGTTCTGACCTGATCAGACTGGCGTGGATGAGGACGAAACGCCGATCCCGTATCGATTTTTCCTGGTCTACGGCCTCGAACGCGTCGAGCACCTGGTCGATACCGAGGTCGCCGACGACGTGGACGCCAACACGCCAGCCGTAGCGGTTGCAGATCGAGATGAGTTGCTTCAGCCGCTCGGGCGTCTGCTGCGCGATACCATGGTAGTTGTCATGTGAATCGGGATAGACATCGCGCATGAGCGCCGTCTTCAGCGTCATGCCGCCATCGTAGAAGATCTTGATGCCGGCGAACTTGAGCCAATCGTCGCCGAAGCCCGACGAGACCCCGTTGCCGGACATGATTGCTTCCCACGCCGTCAGATCGGCGGGCGGCTCCGGCCGCAACATCACACCCGTGCGCAAGGTCGCTTTTCCGGACGCGACAAGCTGCTGCAGCGTGCGGATATCGCGGGGTTCCGTTGCGCCTTCGATGGCGCTGGTGATTCCAAAGCTGTTCAGCAGGCTTTCGGCAATTGTGAACTGCCGCATCTCGTCGTCTTCCGTCCACGGCGGCACGGCCTTCTCGACCCGGTCGATCGCCGTCTCGACTAGCACGCCGGTCAGTTCGCCGGTACCGTCGCGCTCGAAGGATCCACCGCTCGGATCCGCAGTGGTCTTGTCGACGCCTACCTTTTGCAGTGCCATGGTGTTTGCCATGGAGAAATGCCCGACGGTGCGCAGGTAGACCGGATTGTTCGGGGCGACGCTGTCGATCTCTTGCCTGGTCAGATAACGTTTCTCGGCGAGTTGCGACGGCGGATGCCATGCGCCACCCACGATCCATTCGCCCGGCTTCTTCTTCGCGGCGAATGCCTTGATCGCCTCGAGCGCTTCCGCGACAGTCTTCGCCCGGCCCATGATGACGACATAGTCGCCAAGTCCAGCGGCCTTGAAGTGCGCGTGAGTGTCGATCAATCCGGGAATGACGGTCTTGCCGGACACATCGATCACGCGCGTTCCGGCACCGGCAAGTGCCTTGATCGATGCGCTGCTTCCGGTCGCGAGAATCTTTCCGTCTCTGACGGCGATTGCCTCCGTCACGGAGGATCGCTCGTCCAGCGTCAGGACCTTTCCGTTCATGAGGACGAGATCAGGCGCGTTGAAGTCTCTCTGCTGGGCTGCCACAGGCGCAGCGCCAGCGAACCACAATCCCGCACCGAAAACCGCGAGCGCCGTCAACTTGGAGACCATTGGTTACTTCCCCAGTGTTGTTCAATAGGCGAACATTTGTTCTTTTTTTTTGAGAATAGCTCGAATTCCAGCGCGGTTCAACGCTTCTCGGCGAAGCCCGCGAAAGTTCACTCGTCCGTTAGGACTCGACAGCACCCGGCCAAAGGGCCGCGTCACGGGCTCATGAAAATCGGGTCGACGGGATAGGGATTGCCAGCCAGTCCGAGCGATCGGAGTTCGCCGGAATGACGGTCGATCTCCACCATGGCGAGCAGCAGCGCGAGGACTGCCGCAATCAAGATGAGCACTGGAGAAGCCTGGCGAGGCGTCGGCTCACCGCGCGGCGTGCGCAGCACGCGGAGCGCCCGCAGCCGTGAGATCATTTCCTGATAAGCCTTCGATCGCATTTGCATGCCGTCGCCACTGACGCCAAGATGGAAGGTGCGGCGCGCTGCGCTGCTACGGGCCGCCCGGTTCCCGCCGTACATGATGAGACTGGCCGGTCGCCTCATCGTTGAGCTGGATCAAGCGAAGGGGCCATGTGAAAGAATGTCGCGCGTGGTCGGGAGAACGGCGAACGCTCTTCTTGGCTGTGCCTGGGATAGCCGATGAATTTGCCTGCTGGTCTCCCGGCGATCATCGTTGCGGTCTCGCTCACCTTGGGAGCGGGACCTGTCCGCGCGCAATTGGTCGGTCATGGCGGTCCCGTGAAGACAGTCGCGGTGTCCGGCGATGGCCAAAGCGTGCTCTCGGGCAGCTTCGATACGTCGGCCATCCTGTGGTCGCAGGAGAGCGAGTCGGCGGAGCAGGTTCTTCGCTTCCATTCGGATGCGGTGAATGCCGTCGCCTTCTTGAAGGACGGCCGGATGGCGACCGCGGGCGCCGATGCGCGGATCGCAATCTGGACGCGGGGCCGCGACCAGCCCGACAGGATTCTCGAGGGCCATCAGGGCCCCGTCGTTGCGCTGGCTGTCTTGCCTGATGGCGCAAGTCTGGCATCGGCGTCATGGGATCGCACGGTTCGTCTCTGGTCGCTGGCCGATGGAACGCAACGGGTTCTCGAAGGGCATGCACAGAACGTCAATGGCGTTGCATTCACGCCTGATGGTCAGCGTCTCGTCAGCGTCGGTTACGATCTCTCCCTGCGCATCTGGCCATTGGCAAATGGAGCGCCGGTCATCACTACACTGCCGTCACCGCTCAACGCGGTGCTTGTCACGAGCGACGGCGAGATCGCAACCGGCGCGGCGGATGGCAAGGTCCGCATGCTGACGCCGGACGGTGCGATCGCCGGTGAGGTGCAAGCGGGGCTGACGCCGATCGTGGCGCTGGCTGGCAGCGGGGATGGTGCGCTTCTGGCCGCCGCGGGCGTTGGCGGCACCATCGCGATCATCGACCGCAAGGCGCGCAATGTCGTTCGCACCATCGTCGGGCCGGGGCTCCCGGTGTGGTCGGCTGCGTTCCTGCCGGACAACGAAACCTTGTTGACGGGCGGCGCCGACGGAAAAGTGCGGCGCTGGAATACGCGGACCGGCGAGCCGCTCGGATCGCATCTGCTCGGGACGGCGGCCGATCCGTTGGCTGCCTATGCGGGCGATCGCGGCGCCGAAGTGTTCAGGGCCTGCGTTGCGTGCCACACCCTGTCGGAGAAGGAGCTGCCCCGCGCCGGCCCAACGCTTGCCGGACTGTTCGGCCGGAAGATCGCCTCGCTGCCCGGCTATCGCTTTTCCGACGCGCTCAAGCAGATGAATATCGTCTGGACACCCGAGACCGTCGCCGAGTTGTTCACGGTGGGGCCCATTGCCTATACGCCCGGCACCAAGATGCCGGAGCAGCGCATCGGATCGGCCGAGGATCGCAAGGCACTCACGGATTTTCTTGCGCGAGCCGCATCGAAATAGGCGCGAGCTCGGAATCGCTGCCGCGTTCACCCGGAGATCAACGAAACGAGAGGTGTGAAGCCGCTCACAGCGGGAACATCGCGCGTCGCATTACCTGAGGCATCGATCCGCAGAACCAATGGAGGTTCGCATGAAACGCCTGATGCTCTCGGCAATGGTTAGTGTCGCTCTCATCGCCATAGCAAGTGGCGCGATGCGCCTGCACTCACGCCCGATCAGCGC
>JAEWBW010000226.1 GCA_023390955.1 Pseudomonadota bacterium | reverse complement strand
TCCCGCAGGACATGCTCAAGCGCGGCGTCAATGTCGGCTTCTCCGGCGGCGAGAAGAAGCGCAACGAAGTGCTGCAGATGGCGCTGTTCGAGCCGAGCCTGTGCATCCTCGACGAGATGGATTCCGGCCTCGACATCGACGCGCTGCGCATTGCGGCCGACGGCGTCAATGCGCTGCACTCGCCCAAGCGCGCGATGGTCGTCATCACCCATTATCAGCGGCTGTTGAACTACATCGTGCCCGACGTGGTGCACGTGATGTCGAAGGGCCGTGTCGTGAAGAGCGGCGGCAAGGAACTGGCGCTGGAGCTGGAAGCGTCCGGCTACGCCCAGTTCGAGGACGCTGCGTAAGGATTGTTTGCGATGAACGTTGCTGTGGCAAAGACCGGAAAGGGCCGCGCGGTGAGCGATCTCTTCACCAGCGCCGAAGGCCGGCTGCCGGGTTCGCCCTCGGTCACCGCAGTGCGCCGCGAGGCTTTCGAGACCTATGAGCGTCTCGGCCTGCCGCACCGCCGGATCGAGGAATGGAAATACACCGATTTGCGCGCGCTGGTCGGCGAGGTGCTGCCGCTCGCGGCCGCGCCCGATGCGGCTGCGCTCAAGCGCGCCGCGGACGCCGTGAAGGCGCATGCGATCGCAGGTAGCCGCAAGCTGGTCCTGGTCGATGGCGTGTTCGCGGCCGACTTGTCGGACGTCAAGGCTATCAGCGCAGAGATGGGCGTGACCACCTTGCGCGAGGCGCTGGCCAAGGACGGCGATCTCCTGAAGACGACTTCGACGGACGCGGTGATCTCGTTGAACGCGGCGATGGCGACCGATGGCGTCGTGCTGTCGATTGCCGACGGCGCCCAGTTAGCCGCACCGATCCAGATCATCCATGTCGCGACCGCTGCATCGGCATCGGCCTTCACCCGCTCGCAGATTCGCGTCGGGAACGGCGCCCGTGCCACGCTCATCGAGAGCTTTGTCGCGGCTGGTGCTGCGGCCTATCAGGTCAACGACGCCGTGCTCATCACGATCGGCGACAACGCCGATGTCGCGCACATCCGCCTGATGGACGATGCGCCTGACGCGGTGAACATCACCTCGCAATTCGTCACCGTCGGCGCGAGCACCAAGCTCAACGTCTTCAACATGACCACCGGCGCAGCGGTCAGCCGTCTGCAGGGTTTCATCACGCTGGCAGGTGAGGGCAGTGAGCTCTCCGCCAACGGCGTCAACCTGCTGCAGAAGACCGAGCATGGCGACACCACGCTGGTCGTCGACCATGCCGTCCCGAACTGCGTCAGCCGTGAAGTCTTCCGTGCCGTGATCGACGATCGCGCCCATTCGGTGTTCCAGGGCCGCATCATCGTCCGCCCGGATGCGCAGAAGACCGATGGCAAGATGATGATCCGGGCGCTGCTGCTCTCGGACGAAGCCGAGGCCGACAACAAGCCCGAGCTCGAGATCTTCGCCGACGACGTCTCCTGCGGCCACGGCGCCACCGCCGGCGCGCTGGACGACAGTCTGTTGTTCTATCTGAAGGCGCGCGGCCTGCCGGAGAAGCAGGCCCAGGCGCTGCTGATCCAGGCGTTCGTCGGTGAGGCGATCGAGCAGATCGCCGACGATGATCTGCGTGACCACGTGATCGGCATCGCCGAGCGCTGGCTGGAGCGGCGGTCATGAGCACGCATCCCGCGGTCAAGAACGGCGCCTACGACGTTGCGCGCGTGCGCGAGGACTTTCCCGCACTCGCGATGAAGGTCTACGGCAAGCCGCTGGTCTATCTCGACAACGCTGCCTCGGCGCAGAAGCCGAGCGCCGTGCTGGACCGCATGACGCAGGCCTATACGTCCGAATACGCCAATGTGCACCGCGGCCTGCATTACCTCGCGAATGCCGCGACGGAAGCCTATGAGGGCGGCCGAACCAAGGTTGCGCAGTTCATCAACGCACCGCGCACCGAGGAAGTGATCTTCACCCGCAACGCGACCGAAGCGATCAATCTGGTCGCATCGTCCTGGGGCGAGCCGAACATCAAGGAAGGTGACGAGATCGTCATCTCGATCATGGAGCACCACTCCAACATCGTGCCCTGGCACTTCCTGCGGGAGCGTCATGGTGCGGTGATCAAGTGGGCGCCCGTGGACGACGAGGGCAATTTCCTCATCGACGAGTTCGAGAAGCTGCTGACGTCGAAGACCAAGCTGGTCGCGATTACGCAGATGTCGAATGCGCTCGGCACCATCGTGCCGGTCAAGGACGTCGTGAAGATCGCGCATGCGCGCGGCATTCCCGTGCTGGTCGACGGCAGCCAGGGCGCGGTGCATATCCCGATCGACGTCCAGGACATCGGGTGCGATTTCTACGTCTTCACAGGCCACAAGGTGTACGGGCCGACCGGCATCGGTGTGCTCTGGGCCAAGTACGACCACCTCGTCGCGATGCGTCCCTACAATGGCGGCGGCGAGATGATCCGCGAGGTTTCGCGCGACGTGATCACCTATGGCGATCCCCCGCACAAATTCGAGGCCGGCACGCCGGCGATTGTCGAGGCGGTCGGCCTTGGCGCCGCCATCGACTACGTCAATTCGATCGGCAAGGAGCGCATCGCCGCCCACGAGCACGATCTCCTGACCTACGCCCAGGACCGCCTGCGCGAGATCAACTCGCTGCGCCTGATCGGCACGGCGAAGGGCAAGGGTCCGGTGATCTCGTTCGAGCTCAACGGGGCGCATGCCCATGACGTCGCCACCGTGATCGACCGTCAGGGCATCGCGGTCCGCGCCGGCACCCATTGCGTGATGCCGCTTTTAGAGCGGTTCAACGTGACCGCGACCTGCCGGGCCTCGTTCGGCATGTATAATACGCGGGAAGAAGTCGATCATCTGGCACAGGCGCTGCTGAAGGCTCGGGATTTGTTCGCATGAGTGATACGGCCGAAATCAAAGCCAATCCGATGGAAACGCATTCGGCGCTGCCGCCGGAGGAAACCGAACGGCTGACGACCGAGATCATCGCGGGGCTCAAGACCGTGTTCGATCCGGAAATCCCGGCCGACATCTATGAGCTCGGCCTGATCTACAAGGTCGAGATCAAGGACGACCGCTCCGTCGACGTGCAGATGACCCTGACGACGCCGAACTGTCCGGCCGCCGGCGAGCTGCCGACCATGGTCGAGAACGCCGTCGCCAGCGTCCCCGGCGTCGGCGTGGTCGACGTCAAGGTCATCTGGGAGCCGGCCTGGACGCCGGAACGCATGAGCGACGAGGCCCGCCTCGTGCTCAACATGTGGTGACGCGTAACCTCTGCTTCGACGACCCGGCATTGAATTCGCTCCGCAACGGACCACATCACTGACATGACACAGGCAACACCAGCATCCACTCCGAAGCCGCGGCGGCCCCGCCCGCAGGTGATGCGGCTGACGGACGCTGCTGCCCAGCGCATCAGCGAGCTGACCCAGCGCGCGGATTCAGAGATCGTCGGCCTGCGCGTCGGCGTGAAGAACGGCGGCTGCGCCGGCCAGTCCTACACGGTCGAATACGCCCACGACGTCCGCCCGACCGATGAGGTCGTCGAGGACAAGGGCGTCAAGATCCTGGTCGATCCCAAGGCCGTGCTGTTCCTGCTCGGCACCGAGATGGACTACAAGGCCGACAAGATGCAGGCCCAGTTCGTCTTCAACAACCCCAACC
>JAEWBW010000624.1 GCA_023390955.1 Pseudomonadota bacterium | reverse complement strand
AGCCAGGACCCATTACCCCAGGGCATAGTTGCCGCGTCGAGGTGCTTACCACCAGTTTTCGCAAAATCATCGCCGGTGGTTATGGGTCCTGGCTTTCGCCAGGACGACGATGGGGCTACGTCGCGATCGCGCTCGCCGCGATGTTCACCGTCAGCGCCAGCAAGGCCGTGTTGTAGATGAACGAGACGATGCCGTGCGCGGTGGCGGTGCGGCGGATGGTCTTGTCGGTGATGCCGACGTCGGAGACCTGCGCGGTCATGCCGATCACGAACGAGAAATAGACGAAGTCCCAGTAATCGGCGTGGTCGTCCTTGTCGCCGCTCGGAAATTGCAGGCCGCCCGGCTTGGCGCCGCGGTAATAATCGTGGGCATAATGCAGCGCGAACGTCGTGTGCACGGCGGCCCAGGACAGCGCGATGGTCGAGATCGCGATGGTCAGCTCGATCGCGCCCCGATGCGCGCCGAGCTCGGAGACGATCGCCGCGATGCTCGCGAAGGCGCCGGCCGCTGTGACCAGCAGGATGATGAAGCGGCCGTCGTCCTGCATCGCAGCCGCGCGGCGGATGTGCTGATGGTCGTTACACAGCATCATCGTGTAGACGAGCACGAGATAGACCGCGATCAGGGCGTCCCAGCCGAACAGCAGTCGCGTCACCGGCCGATGCTCGCCGGGCAGCAGCAAATAGACGAGGACGCCGGCCGCAAGCGAGATGAACGTGCGCGGTCGCGCATACACCAGCCGCATCGGCCGCGACATCTTCTTGAAGCGGGCGAGAACCGGATCTTCCTTGGCGGTGGGCATGACGGTGACGGCTTCTGACCCTCGCCCCGCGTGCGGGGAGAGGGTTGGGTGAGGGGTGGTGTCCGCGAGAAGATCGCGGCCGTCGATCAACCCGGCGTCAGTTCTTCCGTTCCGCCACGAAGCGCGCGGCAGCCTGGAGCACGGCGGCGCGATCACCGAAGATCGAGATGGCCGCGTCGGCGCGCGCGAGGAGATCGCGCACGCGCTGCTTGGCGCCGTCGATGCCGAGCTGGGTGACGAAGGTGGTCTTGCCGAGCGCCGCATCGGCCCCGGCCGGTTTGCCGAGCGCCGCCGCATCGCCCTCGACGTCGAGCAAATCGTCGGCGATCTGGAAGGCTTCGCCGAGCGCGCGGCCGTAATCGTCGAGCGCCTGGTATTCCTTCTGCGAGGCCTGGCCGAGGATCGCGCCGGCGATACAGCCATAGCGCAGGAGCGCGCCGGTCTTCATCTGCTGGATACGCGCGACGTCGATCGGTTCGTTGCCGCCAAAGCGGCCTTCGCCGGCGAGGTCGAGCATCTGGCCGCCGACCATGCCGCCGATGCCGGCGCAACGCGCCAGCGCGCGGGTGAGCAGCAGGCGCACATTGGCGTCGCGATGGATCTCGTCGCGGGTGACGATGTCGAAAGCAAGCGTCAGCAGGCCGTCACCGGCGAGGATCGCGGTGGCGTCGTCGGTGTGCTTGTGCAGCGTCGGGCGGCCGCGGCGCAGGTCCGAATTGTCCATCGCCGGCAGATCGTCATGGATCAGCGAGTAGCAGTGGATGCATTCGAGCGCGGCGCCCACGAGCAGCGCAGCCTCGCGCGGCACGCCGAACACCGCGGCACTTTCCACCACGAGGAACGGCCGCAGCCTCTTGCCGCCGCCGAGGCTCGAATAGCGCATCGCGTCCATCACCCGCTTGGGCCGGGCGATTTCGTCAGGCAGGATGTCGTCCGACAGCACCCGGGCCAGCACGGCCTCGGTGTCGTCGGCGGTCTTGTCCAGACGCTTGGCGAAATCGGACGGGGTCGTGCCGGTCATCAAGAAAGGCTCCAGATACGAAATTGGCCGGACAATCGTTGATGCTGGCGCATCAGTCAATCGTTTGGAACGCCTTAAAAGCGCTGGAAAACACTCGAACTATCATAGCCTTAATAGGCGATCTCGTTCTTCACTTTGATTTTGCCGCCGGAAGGGGCCGATTTGCGCATCGTCAAAATCCTGGCCCTGGTCTGCCTCGTCGTGCTGCTCGCGCCCTATCTGATCGCACCGTTTTACCGCGCCGGTCATCCGGTCTCGACCCTGATGGCGTGGCGTTCCCTGCGCGGCGCGCCGATGCAGCGGCAATGGATCGATCTCGCGGCGATGTCGCCTTATCTGCCGCGGTCCGTGGTCGCGGCCGAAGACGCCCATTTCTGCAAGCATCGGGGCATCGACTGGGGCGCGCTGCGCGAGGCCATCGACGACGCCCAGGAGGACGGCACGCCGTTCCGCGGCGCCTCCACCATCACCCAGCAGGTGGCGAAGAACCTGTTCCTCTGGCAGGGCCGGGATTTCGTCCGCAAGGCGCTGGAATTCCCGCTGGCGCTGTGGATCGACTTTGTCCTGCCCAAGCAGCGGGTGCTGGAGATCTACCTCAACATCGCCGAGCTCGGCCCGCAGGGCCAGTTTGGCGTCGAGGCGGGCAGCGCCTATGCCTTCGGCAAATCGGCCGCCAATCTCTCGGCTCGGGAGGCCGCGCTTTTGGCCTCGATCCTGCCCAATCCGGTCAGGCGCAGCGCCCGCAACCCCGGGCCCGGGGTGCGGCGGCTGGCCGGCACCTATGTGGCGCGAGGGCAGGCCAGTTCCCTGCAGACCTGCTGGCGGGAAAATCGTTGATTTTGGGCCGTTTCCGGGCGTTTTTTCCGGTCCAGAACCCTAGATTTACGGCCGGGCTTCCTCTATAAGCGCGGCCTTGATCGGCATTCAGCTCGCCTCGGTTTGCGGGTGCTGAGCCGTCCCCCCGCGGACGATGCCCAAAACACCAATCCCTAGAGGATATCGATAATGGCCGTTCCGAGAAGAAAAACCTCGCCGTCGCGCCGTGGCATGCGCCGCTCGGCTGACGCCATCAAGAAGCCGACCTACGTGGAAGACAAGGACTCCGGCGAGCTCCGTCGTCCGCACCATCTCGACCTCAAGACCGGCATGTACAAGGGCCGGCAGGTCCTGAAGAAGAAAGAGTCCTGAGGCCGGCGTATCGGTGGGCAGCGCATTTGACCTGCCGCCAATTCGGCCAATCAGTGAGTTAAGACGGTGACGGCGGCGGAGCGAAGGCTTCGCCGCCGCATTGTCCTGTCTGCGATGTTCTGCCTGCACACCCCGGATGTCTTGATCAGGAAGGCTTGAAGGCCATGGTCGGTTTCCCGCTGCTGCTCATCCCGCTCGCGGTCTACAACATCATCGTCTTCCTGATGCCGACCGTGTCGTTCACGGACGTGCTGTTCACGGTGCCGATGATGACGGGCCAACCATGGCCGGTCACGCTCGGCGACATCCTGATCGCGCTCGGAATCGTGCTGCTGATGCTCGAGGTCGTGAAGGGCGCACGGCCCGGCGCGCGTTTCCTGATGGATCATCTGCTGTCGCTGATCGTGTTTGGCGCCGCCGCGGCCGAATTCGTGATGTGGCCCAAATTCGGCAACTCCATCTTTTTCCTGCTGGTGCTGCTTGCGATGGCCGATTTCTTCGGCGGCGTTGCCCAGCGCACCCGTCGCCGCCGTGCCTATGTCACCGATGATGCGCCTGCACCGCGCAAGGCGCGTCGCAAGGCCGAAGAGCCGGTGGAAGAGCCTGTTGTTGCGGCCCGTGTCGAGCCGGTGCCTGCGCCGCAGCCCGCACCTGTCGTCCCGCCCGCGCCGTCAGCGCAGTCGGTTGCCGAATCCGTGTTGATGGATCATCCGGCGCCCAAGCCGGTCACGCCGTCGCCGGAAATTCCCTCGCCGCATCTGCAGCCGAGCAACGGCACGCCGTCTCCCGACACTCCGCGCTGACTCTTCTTCGCCTCGCCCCGCATCGGGACTGCGCTCCCTCGCCCCGCTTGCGGGGAGAGGTGAAAAGACGCGTCACGCCACCTGGCGCGTTCTTGCGCTTACGCTCGGCAGCACCCGCTTGTCGCCATAGGCGAGTTTCGCGTCTTCGTTCGAGGCGCGGCGCAGCCTGGAGGTCTGGGGCAGGTGCTCGGCGTTGGCGATCAGCTGAGTGACGAAGCCGGAATCTGGACGCGGTAGCGGACCCTTGCGGTGCCATTCCAGCGTCGGGGTCAGCACGACCATGGCGGTGCCCGTGCCGCGCTCCGTCTCGTCCGATCGCTCCGCACTCACCATCGCAACACCGTTAATTCGCCTGTCGCGTTTCGGGACGAAACGCTTGCCTGGTGTGATGGTCTCGCAAGGTCTATGCCGGAGGAGCCTATTTGGTTCCGGGGCGCCTTTCCAACGTGGTTTCCAAATTGTTTATGAACTTTGCCTAGGGTCCACAGCGAATTAGAGCCGAATCGAGCGCCGAATCCGGCTATCCTGTTCCGGTCCAGGATTCTCCGCTGTCCCGAATCGAGGCGATCTTGACTGCCGTTCAGCCGCAAGCCTCTGAGATCATGGCCTCTCTCGGTCAGGCCGTCTTCGTCTGGGATATCGCGAGCGACGCGATCGCCTGGAGCGAGCAGGTGGCCTCGGTCTTCCCCGGCATTCCCGCTGAGCAGCTTTCGACCGGCGCGAGCCTCGCCCGCCTGATGGAGCCATCGCAGTCGCTGCGAGCTCTCGCGCTGACGCAGGTCCCTTCCGTGCACGGCGCCGACGGCACGCCATACCGGGTTGAATATGGCGTGCGCATGAGCGCGTCCGATCCGGTGATCTGGGTCGAGGAGACCGGCCGCTGGTTCGCCGGCCCCGATGGCCGGCCCGTGCGCGCGCACGGCGCGGTCCGTATCAACAATGAGCGTCACGCCCGTGACGAGGAGTTGGCGAAGCTCGCAAAGCAGGATCCGCTCACCGGCGAGCTGAACCGCACCCATCTGATCGCGGCGCTCGCCGAGACGATCGAGGAATCGATCCGCTTTCGCTCGACCAGCGCCTTCATGCTGGTCGGCATCGACCACCTCGTCCGCATCAACGACGCCTTCGGTTTCGACGTCGCCGACGCCGTCATCCTCGACGTGGCAAAGCGCATCCGCGCGCGCCTGCGCGGCGGCGACGTGCTCGGTCGCTTCTCCGGCAACAAGTTCGGTCTGATTCTGAAGAATTGCACCGTCGACGACATGAACGTCGCAGCCGAGCGCTTTCTCGCCGGGATTCGCGACGAGGTCGTCCCGACCAAATCCGGGCCCGTGTCCGTCACCGCGTCGATCGGCGCCGTCAGCGTGCCCCGTTATGCCCGCAGCACCGACGAGGCCATCAACCGCGCCCATGAGACCCTGGACGCTGCGAAACGCCGCCGCGCCGGTTCGTTTGCCGCCTGGCGTCCGAACGCCGAGCGCGATGCGCAGCGCCGCGTCAACATTCGCGTCACCGACGAGATCGTCACCGCGCTCAACGAGCGCCGCATCGTGCTCGCCTATGAGCCGGTGGTGCATGCGGCCTCGCGCGAGGGTGCGTTCCACGAATGCCTGGTGCGGATGGAGCAGGGTGACGGCCGCACGCTGCTCGCGCCCGACATCGTGCCGGTCGCCGAGCGCCTCGGCCTGATCCGTCTGGTCGATCATCGCGTGCTCGAGCTCGTCGTCGCCGAGCTCGCCGCCTCGCCCGACATCCGCCTCAGCCTCAACATCTCGCCTGATACCACGATGGATCCGGACTGGTGGGCCAGCATCGAATCGCTGATGCAGGCGCATCCCGGTGTCGCGGAGCGGCTGATCGTCGAGATCACCGAGACCGTGGCGATCCAGGACCTCGACGACGTCCGCGCCTTCGTCGGTCGCCTCAAGCATTTCGGCAGCCGCATCGCGATCGACGATTTCGGCGCCGGCTACACGTCCTTCCGCAATCTGCGCAAGCTTGGCGTCGACATCGTGAAGATCGACGGCGCCTTCGTGCAGAATATCGTACGCTCGGCCGATGACCGCGCTTTCGTCCAGACCCTGATCGATCTGGCCCGCCGCCTCAACATCAAGACGGTTGCCGAGTGGGTGCAGGAC
>JAEWBW010000566.1 GCA_023390955.1 Pseudomonadota bacterium | reverse complement strand
CACCATCGAGGCGGCGCGCGCCGGGGCTGCCGGCAAGGGCTTTGCCGTCGTCGCGACCGAAGTGAAAGCGCTCGCGGTGCAGACCCAGAGCGCGACGGAAGAAATCACCAAGAAGATCGAGACGCTGCAGAAGGACGCCGCCGGCTCGGCCGACGCGGTGCACCGCATCTCACAGGCAATCGAGGCGATCCGCCCCGTCTTCGACACCGTCAACGGCGCGGTCGCCGAACAGAACGCCACGACCACCGAAGTCTCGGGCAATGCCGCGACCGCGTCCCAGTTCATCGTCGCCGTCGGTGACAGCGCCGCCGAGATCGATGCCGCCACCAAGGCCGCCGAAGCCCATGGCGACGCCGTCTCGAGCGCCGGCAAGGCCGTCACCATGTTCGCGCAAAAGCTCAAGTCGCGCTGCGCGGTGCTGCTGCGCCAGACCGAGCATGACGACCGCCGCAAGACAGAGCGGTTGCCCTGCCATCTCGCGCTCGAGACCGCACGTGGCGTGCTGCAGGTCTATGAAATCTCGATGGATGGTGTGCTGATCGGCGGCGCGGAAGCTGCACGGCTCGCGCCGAACCAGACCGTCGAAGGCGCGCTGCAGGATGTCGGCAGCTGCCGCTTGCGCGTCACCGAGCAGTCCAAGACCGGCGCACGCGCACAATTCGTCGCGGCGAATGCCGAGCTTCGCGAAAAGATCGAAGACAAGCTCTGGTCGATCCACGAGGAGAATACCGAGCTCGTGACCCGCGCGATGGAAGCGGGCACTGCGCTGACGAAAATCTTCGAGCAGGCGCTGACCCGTGGCGACGTCAAGCTCGACGATCTCTTCGACACCGACTATGCGGAGATCGCCGGCACCAACCCGGTCCAGTTCCGAACCAGATATCTCGACTGGGCCGACCGCGCGCTGCCGCCGTTCCAGGAGGCGTTCCTGGCCAAGGAGCCGCGCCTGACCTTCTGCGCCATGGTCGACCGCAACGGCTTCCTGCCGGTGCACAACAAGGTCTACTCGCATCCGCAGCGCCCGGGCGACGTTGCCTGGAACACCGCCAACTGCCGCAACCGCCGCATCTTCAACGATCCGGCGGGCCTTGCAGCCGCCCAGAACCTGCGCTCGTACCTCGTGCAGAGCTACGCGCGCGACATGGGCAACGGCAATACGGTGATGATGCGCGAGATCGACGTGCCGATCCGCGTGCAGGGCCGGCATTGGGGCGGGTTCAGGACGGCCTACAAGCTCTAAAGCGCATGCAGCGATGATGCTGCATTGCGCTCGTGCGCGCTCAGGCAAGACGGCCGCGCGAATCACTCCTTAAGACTTGACCAGGAATGCCGCATTGAGCCCGGCCGTCGGCTCAGGCTGGAGCCAAACCATGTCCGTCGTACAGCGTGCAGTTCTGGAGACCGGCTCGAACCGAAGCCTGGCCGAGCGACTGATCGATCAGCTCGCCGACCGCATCGGTGGCCTCGGGGTGGAGCTCGCCGACATCGCCGGCAACGTCCAGGAGGTCGCAAGCCGCGTCGCGAGCCAGTCGGAGCGGTTCCACCATTTGCAGATGACGGCCGAGACGATGGTGTCGGCCAACCGCGACATCGCCAATGCATCGCAGGCGGTGCAGTCGACCACGTCTGCGGCAGCCGGCGAGATCGCACAGTCACGCCACGCCGTCGACACCGCGGTCAGCCACATCTCGGAACTGGTCGCTGCCGTCGGCCGGATCGAGGCACGGCTTGCCGCAGTCGGCTCGGCACTCAGCCAGGTCGCAAAGGTCTCCGGCTCGATCGAGGCAATCGCCAAGCAGACCAATCTGCTCGCGCTCAACGCGACGATCGAGGCGGCCCGCGCCGGCAACGCCGGCCGCGGCTTCGCCGTCGTCGCGAGCGAAGTGAAGAACCTTGCCGAAGCCACGCGTCAGGCCACGCAACAGATCTCGGACACCGTGCGCGACCTCGACGGACAGATCGGCAGCCTGATCGGCGAAAGCGGCGACGCCTCGTTGCGGGCGAAGAACGCCGGCGACGGGGCCCAACAGATTTCCGGCATCATCAGCCGCGTGCAGCAGGGCTTTGCGTCCGTGGGCGCGGAGATCGACAGCGTCGCGCGCGCCGCGACCTCCAATCTCGGCCATTGCGATTCCGTGATCTCCGAGCTGAGCGAGCTCGCCAAGGGCGTCGACCTGTCTTCGCGCGATCTCAGGAATACCGACGAGCGGGTGGCAAAACTGCTCGAAACGTCCGAGGGCCTGATCGCAATGATCGCCGACAGCGGGGTCGAGACGTCGGACGCACCGCTGATCCAGCTCGTCGTCGACACCGCGAAGCGGATCACGGCCGAATTCGAGGCCGCGATCGACCGTGGCGAGATCACGCTGGACCGGTTGATGGACGAGAAGTACCGGGAGATTCCCGGCACCGATCCCAAGCAATATCTCACCGACTATGTCGAGTTCACCGACCGCGTGCTGCCCGCGATCCAGGATCCGATCCAGAAGGCCGATCCGCGCATCGTATTCTGCGTGGCCTGGGCAAAGGGCGGCTATCTGCCGACCCACAATCCGAACTACCGCCAGCCGCCTGGCAAGGACCCGGTCTGGAACAACGCCAACTGCCGCAACCGCCGCCTGTTCAGCGATCGCGCGGTGAAGAAGGTCGCGGCCAACACAAAACCGTTCCTGCTGCAGACCTATCGTCGCGACATGGGCGGCGGGCAGTTCGTGCTGATGAAGGACCTGTCTTCACCGATCGTCGTTCGCGGCAAGCACTGGGGCGCGTTCCGGATGGGATTTCGGCAGAGCTGAGGCCCCGCGGGCCTATTCTCCAACCTCGCAAGCTCACAACCGTCGTTGCGCGCGTCAGCACGACGCGCGTGACCATTACTGCACCGACAGACGTCATTGATATGACGCCAATCATGTCATCTAGCTCAATTCGGATGCAGGCGTTTTGCACGATTAAGTGATCCGCATCGCATGACGCGCTGATCGTGCAAATTTGCAAAGCTCGCAGTTTCTTCGCTATCGCGCGCGCGGCGTTGCGATAAGGTCCCGGCATTTTCGAAAGACGTCGCTGCTGCGCGCAGCGATCGACGATGAGGGACGGACATGGCGACGACGCTGACGATCAACGGCGAACAAAAATCCTTCGACGCTCCCGCCGACATGCCCTTGCTCTGGGTGCTGCGTGACATCCTCGGCATGACCGGGACCAAATTCGGCTGCGGCATCGCCCAATGCGGCGCCTGCACGGTGCATGTCGACGGCAAGGCGGTGCGCTCCTGCGTGCTGTCGGTCGGCGCAGTCGCAAACCGCGCCATCACCACGATCGAAGCCATCGGCAACACGCCCGCGGGCGCGAAGGTGCAGAAGGCCTGGCTCGATCTCGAAGTGGTGCAGTGCGGCTATTGCCAGTCAGGCCAGGTCATGGCGGCCGCGGCGCTGCTGAACGCGACGCCACATCCCGACGATTCCGACATCGACGCCGCGATGGCCGGCAACATCTGCCGCTGCGGCACCTATGTGCGCATCCGCGAGGCCATCAAGCAGGCCGCCAACGGTCGTCAGTCGTGAGGCCCGCCATGAACGCACAAGATATCTCACGCCGTTCGCTGCTGACCGGCGGCGTCGCTGCCGGCTTCCTGCTCGCCTTCCATTTGCCCCTGCGCGCCGCCGTCAACGAACCGGTGCAGCCGCCCGACGAGACCGCGGGAAAATTCGCACCCAACGCCTTCATTCGCATCGACGAGACCGGTCACACCATTCTTATGATGCCGCAGGTCGAGATGGGCCAGGGCACCTACACCTCGATATCTGCGGTGCTTGCCGAAGAGCTCGACGCCGACTGGAGCAGGGTCGAGGTGCAGCACGCGCCGCCCAACGACAAGCTCTACGGCAATCCGACCTTCGGGCTGCAGGTGACCGGCAATTCCAACTCGATCCGGGCCTGGTGGATGCCGCTGCGCAAGGCGGGCGCGACCGCGCGCGCGATGCTGGTGCAGGCCGCGGCCGCCCAATGGGGCGTCGAACCGGCGAGCTGCACGGCGTCGAAGGGCGAAGTCATGCATGCCGCTAGCGGACGCAAGCTCGGCTATGGCGCGATCGCACTCGCGGCGCGCGACCAGACGCCGCCGAAGGACGTCCCGGTCAAGGACCCCAAGGATTTCGTGCTCATCGGCCAGCCCCTGAAGCGCCTGGATACGCCTGATAAGGTCAACGGCAAGGTCGTCTACGGCATCGATGCGATCCTGCCGAACATGAAGTTCGCGACCGTCGCCGCCTGCCCCGTGTTCGGCGGCAAGGTCGGCAAGGTCGATGACAGCGCGGCGATGAAGGTCGCCGGCGTGCGCAAGGTCGTGGTGCTCGACGACATGGTCGCCGTCATCGGCGATCACATGTGGGCGGCGAAGAAGGGCCTCGGCGCGCTCAAGATCGAATGGAACGAAGGACCGAACGCCAGGATCGGTTCAAAGGAGATCTGGCAGCATCTGCGCACGGCGAGCGAGAAGGACGGCGCGGTCGCGCGGTCCGATGGCGACATCGCAAAGGCCCTCGCCGGCGGCGACATTTTCGAAGCCAGCTATGAGATGCCCTTCCTCGCGCATGCGTCGATGGAGCCGATCAACGCAACGGTGCATGTGAGGCCGGATTCCTGCGAAATCTGGACAGGCACGCAGATCATGACCCGGGTGCAGTCGGAAGCGGCCAAGGCCGCCGGCCTGCCGGTCGAGAAGGTCACGGTCAACCAGCACCTGCTCGGCGGCGGCTTTGGCCGCAAGCTCGAGCCAGACATGGTGATCGCGGCGGTGAAGATCGCCAAGCAGGTCGACTATCCCGTGAAGGTGGTGTGGACCCGCGAGGAGGACATGCAGCACGACGTCTACCGTCCGGTCTATCGCGACCAGGTCACCGCGGCATTGGCGGGCGGCAAGGTCACAGCCTGGAAGTACAAGGTCGCGGGCTCCGCGGTGCTGGCGCGCTGGCTGCCGCCGGCGTTCCAGAAGGGCATCGACATCGATGCGATCGATGCCGCTGTCGATGCGCCCTATGACTTCGCCAATTTCCACGTCGAATATGTCCAGGCCGAGCCGCCGGCGGTGCCGACCGGCTTCTGGCGCGGCGTCGGTCCGAACAACAACGTGTTCGCGGTCGAATGCGCGATGGACGAACTCGCGCGCAAGGCCGGCAAGGACCCGGTGGAATTCCGCCGCTCGATGTTGACGAAGAACCCGCGCATGCTCGCCGTGCTCAACCTCGCCGCCGAGAAGGCCGGCTGGGGCCAGCCGCTGCCGCCGCGTGTCGGCCGCGGCGTCTGCGTGCAGCCGTCCTTTGCGACCTTCATCGCGACGGTCATCGAGGCCGGAATCGACGACATGGGCGAGATCACGCTCCGCCGGGTCACTTCGGTGGTCGACACCGGCATCGCGGTCAATCCCGACACGATCAAGGCGCAGATCGAGGGCGGTTTGGTGTTCGGCCTCACGGCCGCGCTCTATGGCGAGATCACCATCGAGAACGGCCGCGTCCAGCAGTCGAACTTCCATGACTACCGGATGATGCGCATCAACGAGATGCCGAAGATCGAAGTCATCGTCGTCAAGAGCGGCGAGGCGCCCGGCGGCATCGGGGAAGCCGGCGTCAACGCCGGACCACCGGCGCTGCGCAACGCGATCCTGGCCGCAACCGGCGTGACGCTGCGGCGCATGCCGATCGATCGGAAACTTTTGGCTGTGGGGAAGAAGGCATGAGCGGGACAAGGCGCATTCTCGCAAGCGTGGCCGTGATCGCTGTCGTCGCGGCAGCCGGCGCGGTCTGGTTCGTCCGTGGCCCCGGCCCGCTCGACTTCGCAGGCGGCACCAAGGTGGCGCTTGCCGACTACCGCGCCGGAAAGCCTGCGGGCGTGCCGGCTGCACTTGAGAAAGCAAGCCAGGTCGAGCGCGGCGAATACCTGGCGAGGGCCGCCGACTGCATGGTGTGCCACACCAAGCCCGGCGAGAAGGAATATTCCGGCGGACTCGGTTTCAAGCTGCCGTTCGGCACGCTCTATTCGACCAACATCACGCCGGACAAGGAGACCGGCATCGGCAATTACAGCGACCGGGATTTCCTCGACGCGGTCCAGCGCGGCAAGCGTCATGACGGCGCGCGGCTCTACCCGGCGATGCCCTACACTTCATACACCTACATGACTGACGATGACGTGCTAGCGGTGAAGGCCTATCTGTTCAGCCTGCCGGCGGTGCGCGCCAAGGCACCGGACAACACGCTGGCGTTCCCGTTCAACCAGCGCTGGGCGATGATTGTCTGGTCTGCCGTGTTCAATCCGGACACGCGCTTTGCGCCCGACACCTCGAAGAGCCCGGAGTGGAACAGAGGTGCCTATCTCGTCGAAGCACTGGCGCATTGCGGCGAATGCCACACGCCGCGCAATCTCGGCTTCGCGCTCGACAACCGCAAGAAATTCGCCGGGGCCATCACGGCCGGCTGGCGTGCCTTCAATATCTCCTCCGACAAGGCGACGGGGCTCGGCAACTGGCGCGACGAGGATATCGTTTCATATCTTTCGCTCGGGCACGCGCCGGGCCACGGTTCGGCGTCGGGACCGATGGGAGAAGCGGTCGACCACAGTTTTAGCAAATTCGCACCCGAAGACATCCGTGCCGTCGTCGCCTACTTGCGAAGCGTTCCGCCGGTGCCCTCGCCCGGCCTGCCCGCGACCACGGCCCCAGTCGCGCCCGCCTCGCACCGGGACGGCGTGACGGCGGACGTGCGCGGCAAGCAGGTGTTTGCCGGGGCCTGCGTCAGCTGTCACGGCTGGAGCGGCGAAAGCGCGGTGTCGCCGATGGCGACCCTGACCGGCACCTGGGCCGTGAACGATCCAGCCGCCACCAACGTCGCGCAGATCGTCCTCTCAGGCACCAGGCGCCACACACCCGACGGGGCGCTGTCGATGCCAGCCTTCGGCGATGCCTACACCGACGACGAGATCGCCGCGGTTGCCAACTATGTCACGGCGCGGTTCGGCACCAAGGGATCGACGCTGACGGCGAAGGACGTAGCGGAGCTGCGGGCGCAGACGGCGGAGTGATTTCTCGGCAAACGCAGCTGCACCTTCTCCCTTGCGGGAAGGTGGCGCGCGTTAGCGCGTCGGATGAGGGCTTGTGTCCGCGAACTCAAATGATGAGAGGATCACTCGTTGAGAGAGACCCCTCACCCGTCTCGCCGCTGCGCGGCGAGCCACCCTCTCCCGCAAGGGGAGAGGGTAACACCCCTGCTCCTCACGTGATCGCAATCGGGCAACCATTGCTGCCCGTCGCGCCCTTGATCGGCGCGGGCGTGAAGGAATAGACGAACTGATATTTCTTGTCGGCGATCAGCTCGTCGAAGATCAGGTTCTCGTGGTTGTGGATGCCGTGCTTGGTCTGCAGCTCGGCATGGACCACGAAGGCGAGCGACTTGTCGGGGTTGGGCACCACCTCGACTGCCCAGGTATCGGCGCCAGTCAGCGCAAGATCCTTCTCGATCACCCATTTGGCTGCGTCGAGGCCGATGCCGGGCTCGCCACTGTTGAAGCGGTCGTTGTTCTTCATCCAGAGCGAACCCCAGCCGGTGTGGAACATGATGGCGTCGCCGGGCTTGATGTCGCTCTCGGGAATATTCTGCTTCGCCAGTGCCGCCTTGATGTCGGCCGACGAAATCTCCTGCCCGGCATCCATCATGCCGCCCTTGAGTGCGACCATGTCGATCAGATGCGCGCGCGTGAAGATCGGCTTCAGCTTCTCGACACCGAGCTTCTTGAGTCCGTAGGCGTCGCTGATCTCGGCAGCGGTGAAGCCGTTGTAGAAACGCATCTCGCTCTTGTCGCCGTCCTTGCCCATCTGGATGCCTATATGGCCGAGGCCGTCGAACTGCGTGCCGGTCTGGGCGATTTCGGTGGCGAGGAATTCGTCGTGATAAACCAGCTTGTTGTCGCCGAACGGACCGCCGGTCGGGCTGCCGGGGATGCGCAGCGCAAACACGCGCGCGCCAAACAGCGGCATGGCGGCCTCGTAAACGCGGCCGATCTTGTAGATCTTGCCGTCCTTGATCCATTTCGCCGCGTCGAGAACCTTTGCAGGCGTGATGTGGTTGGATGCGCCGGACTCGTCATCCTTGCCCCATTTTGACGGCCACCACGGCTTGTCGACGTTCTTGGGCATCGACGCGGCGGTCTGCGCCTGCGCCTGGGTGATCGGCGCGAGCGAGAACTTGCCGTGCATCGATCCCGCCAGCGCCGCGCCCGCAACGCCGGCGATGCCCGCAGTGCGGAGCAAGGTCCGGCGGTCGGTCGTGGCGCCACTGTCGTCCTGATCTACGTTCTTGATCTCCTTAGACATTGCACCCTCCCAGGTTGTGGCCCGGATAGAACCGGACTCTAAAATTGTTCACACCACCCTCCTCCTCCGCTAGGCTGCTGTCCAGCGACACCGTTGGTGCGAGCGCTTCCAATGAGCCTGTTCGAAAGCGACAAATCCGCGCAGCGACTTCCGGTGTCGCTGATCACCGGATTTCTCGGCAGCGGCAAGACCACGCTGCTCAATCGCCTGCTGCGCCACGACGACATGAAGGACAGCGCCGTCATCATCAACGAGTATGGCGAGGTCAGTCTCGATCATCTCCTGGTCGAGCGCGTCGACGGCGAGGTCGCCGTGCTCGCAAGCGGCTGCATCTGCTGCACCATTCGCAGCGACCTGGAGCAGACGCTGCGAGACCTCCTGGTGAAGCGCGATCGCGGCGAGATCCCGCCGTTCCGCCGCATCCTGGTGGAGACCACCGGGCTCGCCGATCCCGCGCCGATCGTGCAGCTGCTGCTCAACAATCCACTGGTCTCGCACTTCCTGCGGCTCGACACGGTCGTGACCACTGTCGATGCGGTCAACGCACCGCATCAGCTCGACCGGCAATATGAGGCGGTGAAGCAGGTGGCACTGGCCGACCGGCTGCTGATCACCAAGAGCGATCTGGCCGGTGACATCACGACGCTGGAGCTACGCCTGGCGCAGCTCAATCCCGGCGCCAGGATCGAATGCGTCAGCCACGGCGAGATCGATCCAGCGCAGCTGTTTGGCGCCGGCCTGGTCGATCCCGAACAGAAAAAGATCGACGTCGCACGCTGGCTCAACGAGCGGGCGTTTTCGCAATCACATGCGCACGCTGGCCACGCGCATCACGATCATCACGCACACCATGGCCACGACCATCATGAGCATGGTCATCACGACCACGACGCATCGATCGCGAGTTTCATGCTGGCTTTCGACGAGCCGCTCGACTGGATGGCGGTGACGCATTGGCTCGCGCATTTGCGCAATGTGCGCGGCGAGGATTTGCTGCGGGTGAAGGGAATCCTCAATCTCCACGGCGAGCCGGCGCCGGTCGTGATCCACGGCATACACCACGTCTTCCATCCGCCGGTCGCGCTCAGCGCCTGGCCCGACAACGACCGCCGCTCGCGCATCGTCTTCATCACCCGCGGCATCTCACGCGCGGAGGTGCTGGAGCTCTGGCAGGAAGTGGTTCGCGCGGCGGCGTGACGCGCGCGGTTCTTCCTTCTCCCCTTGTGGGAGAAGGTGGCATAGG
>JAEWBW010000526.1 GCA_023390955.1 Pseudomonadota bacterium | reverse complement strand
TCTACCGCGTCAACGGTTACATCGACGATTGCGGCAAGATCGTCGGCGAGGGGAAAGCCAAAGTCGGCTGGTTCGACACCTCGACGCTGAAGGAGCCGTACCGCATCGAGGGCAAGAAGACGATGGGCCTGGAGCTTGCCGAGCAGCTCGGCTGGGACGTGCCCGACGTGATCTTCTATCCGACCGGCGGCGGCACCGGCCTGATCGGCATGTGGAAGGCCTTTGATGAGCTGGAGAAGATCGGCTTCATCGGCTCGAAGCGTCCGCGCATGGTCGCGGTGCAGGCCTCGGGCTGCGCGCCGATGGTGCGGGCCTATGAGGCCGGCACAGAGCACGCCACGCGCTGGGAGGACGCCCACACCATCGCATCAGGCATCCGCGTGCCGCAGGCGATCGGCGATTTCCTGATCCTGCGCGCGGTGCGTGAGAGCAAGGGCTTTGCCATTGCGGTTGACGACGACAAGATCTCGTCGGCGCTGAACGAGGTCGCGCGCGAGGAGGGGCTGCTGCTGTGCCCCGAGGGTGCCGCCACCTACGCCGCCTACAAGGAGAGCCTTGCCGACGGCCGGGTTTCGAAGGGCGACCGCGTTATGCTGTTCAACTGCGCCACCGGCCTGAAATACCCGCTGCCGCCGATCACCCGCAATCTCGATCGCCACAAGCCGATCGACTACGCGCAGTTCTAAGCGCGTCGATACGTCACGACGACTCCCTCTTCCCCATCGTGGGAAGAGGGCAACGACAAAAACAAGAACGACATCGAGAGGAAATCCCATGAAGAAGGCCGTCTGGGCCGCGCTGCTCGGTATTCTCGCGTTCACTGGCGCCGTTCGCGCCGACGACTTTCCATCACGCCCCATCACCATCATCGTGCCGTTCGCGGCGGGCGGTCCGTCCGATGCGATGGCGCGCATTCTCGCCGAACGGATGCGGGTGACGCTTGGCCAGCCCGTGCTGGTCGAGAACGTCACCGGCGCCGGCGGCTCGATCGGCGTCGGCCGTGCCGTGCAGTCGCCGCCGGATGGCTACACCATCTCGTTCGGTCATCTCGGCACGCATGTCGCCAATGGCGCCGTCTACAAGCTCAAATACGATCTCGTCGCCGACCTCGCGCCGGTGGTGTTGCTGCCGAGCAATCCCATGATCGTTGTCAGCAAGAACGCGGTGCCCGCGACCTCGCTGAAGGAGCTGATCGAATGGCTCAAGTCGCGCCCGGCGCCCGCGGCCGCGGGCACGGCCGGCGCGGGTTCCGGCAGCCATATCGCCGGCGTCTATTTCGAGAACGTCACCGGCATCAAGCTGCAATACGTGCCGTATCGCGGCACGGGTCCCGCGCTGAACGACCTCATCGCCGGCCAGATCGACCTCATGATCGACCAGACCTCCAACTCCATCAACCAGGTCCGCGCCAACACCATCCGCGCCTATGCCATCAGCGACGACAAGCGGCTCGCCTCCGCGCCGGAAATCCAGACCGCTGACGAAGCGGGACTGAAGGGCTTTCACATGACGCTGTGGTCCGGCCTGTGGGTGCCCAAGGGCACGCCGCAGCCGATCATCGCAAAGCTCAATGCGGCGGCCGTCGAGGCGTTGGGCGATCCCGGCGTGAAGAAGCAGATGGACAATCTCGGGCTCGAACCGACGCCGAAGGACCAGCTCACCCCCGAAGCCCTCGGCGCGCGCCAGAAGGCCGAGATCGCAAAATGGTGGCCGATCATCAAGGCTGCCGACATCAAGGTGGATTGACGGCGTCGCCACGCGTTCTGACCTCATCCTGAGGAGCGCGCTCCTGGCGCGCGTCTCGAAGGATGGCCGCAGACGAAGTTGGGCCTGCATGGTTCGAGACGGCGCTCTCGCGCCTCCTCACCATGAGGGGTGAGATCAGTCCGCGCCGGCCTTCACGCGTGGCTCGGCATTCACCTCTTGCGTCACCACGCGCTGGTCCGACTTCGCGCTCACGATGCCAGCCCCTTCGAAGCGGATGCGGTAGACGGCGACGTTCTCGATCACGCGCTGCACGTAATTGCGTGTTTCCGACAACGGGATGCGCTCGACCCAGTCGACCGGATCGATCTTGGGATCACGGGGATCGCCGCGCGCCTGAATCCATTCCTTGACCCGGCCGCGGCCGGCATTGTAGCCGGCAAAGGTCATGATCTGGTTGCCGCGGTATTCCGAGAATAGTGCCGACAGCTCGGCCGCGCCCATCTGGGTGTTGTAGACGGGATCGGACACCATCTTGTCCCAGTCATAGGTCACGCCGAACCGCCTTGCCGTGTCGCGGCCGGCCTCCGGCGTTACCTGCATCAGGCCGACCGCATTGGCCGGCGACTTGTCACGCTGGTCGAACGAGCTCTCGGTGCGCGCGATCGAATAGATGACGCTCTGCTCGATCTCCGGCGCGACCTGCTTGTGCGCGGGAATGCCGATGGTCGGGAAGGCGTAGTGGTCGAGCGCGAGCCCACGGGTCAGCGCGGTCTTGCCGATCTCGAGCATTGCGCGGGCATCGTTGCGCTTGCCGGTCAGCTCCGCCATCGCCTCGAGCGCCCTGACGTCGTTGCTCTCCTTGGCGAACTCCTCGACGAAGGCGAACAGCAGGTCGCGCTCGCCGATCCCGTAGAGCATATCGGCCGCCCGGACGCGCTCGTCCTCGGGCGGGGCGTCGCTGGCGAGAACCGGCGAGGGCGCGCGGAGCTCGACCCGGTCGAGCCCGAGCTTTTCGCGGGCGAGCTGGCCGTAATAGGCGGTCGGATAGCGCGCCGCCGCCTGATAGCTGCGCCGCATGTCCGTCGTTGCACCGAGCGCCTCGGCGGCGCGGCCACGCCAGTAATTGGCGCGCGACAGCGCGATCGGATTGACCGAGCCCTCGTCGATCGCCGCGAAATGCGCCATCGCCGTTTTGGCATCATCGAGGTAGCGCAGCGCGATCCAGCCGCACATGAAGTGATAGTCGATCCGGTAGACTTCCTTGGCGGGAAGGGCGGCGCCGACCACCACGTCATACGCGGTCTGGAACTTGCCCTGGTCGAGCAGCTTTCGCGCGATCAGGCGGCGCTCGCGCCACCAGGCGTCGGTCTCCTGGAGCGCCATGGTCTCGGGCGCCGCTGCGAGGATCACCTGCGCGGCGTCGTCGAGGCGATCCTTCTGCAGGTGCCATTGCGCACGGCACAGGACATAACCGAGGTCGCGGCGCGACTCCGCCGGCACGTCCTCGAGGTAGTCCTTGGCCTTGCTCGATTTGCCGGTGACGGCCGCGCAGGCCTTCACGATGGCGAGTTCGCCCTCGCCAATATGCTTTGCGGCACGCCGCGCGGCGCCATAGTCCTTGTCGCCGAGCCGCTTGTCCATGCGCGCACGATGGTCGTCAGCGGTGAGGAGATCGCGGAATGCCTCGTAGGCGTCGCCCTCCGTGCGCTCGGACAATTCGTCGGCGCGCCAAGTGTCGCGCGCAAACCGTGCGGCACGGTCACGGTCACCCTCTGCGAGCAGCACGCGAGCGAGCGCGAGCTTGCCGCGCGCGGTGTGCGGACGGTCGGCGGTGAATTTGTGGATCGTGTCCGCACTGCTCTTTTCCTGCCACAACCGCGACTCGGCGCGGCGGCGCATCAGCGCCTGACCTGGCCAGTCCGGATTGGCGGTGAGGAACGCGGCGTAGCGGTTGAAGTTCGCCGTCGCTTCGGAGTGGCGCAGGATGTACCACTCGGCGAGCTTCTGTCCGGCGGGATCGATGATCCCGGCCTTGGCTGCGGTGGCGTCGTCAGTCTTGCCCTTGCGCGCGAGATCGATCGCATTCTTGACCGCCGCGAGATCGCCGGTGAGGGGCGGCGCAG
>JAEWBW010000455.1 GCA_023390955.1 Pseudomonadota bacterium | reverse complement strand
CGGCACCGGTTGCGTCCTCCGCGCCCGTTGCCGCCGCTGCACCCGTGCGTGCGCCGGGCGCGTCGCCGGGATTTGGCGGCGGTGCGCGTCCGCAGATGGCGGCGCCTGCGCCCGTGGCGGCGGCTGCCGCGCCGGTGCTGCATCTGACGAGTTTCACTCAGCTGGTCGCGCTCGCCGGGCAGAAGCGTGACGTCATGACCAAGGCCGCGCTCGAAGGCGACATGCGGTTGGTGCGTTTCGAGGACGGCCGGCTCGAGGTTGCGCTCGAGCCCAACGCCTCGAAGATGATGGTCACCGAGCTCGCGCGGAAGATCGAAAGCTGGACCAACCGCCGCTGGACCGTGATCGTCTCCAACGAGCCGGGCCAGCCGACGCTGCGCTCGGTCAACCAGGCCGCCAAGCAGGAGCATGCGCGCACTGCTGAGGCCGATCCGCGCGTGCAGGAGGTGCTGTCGCGCTTCCCCGGCGCCAAGATTGTCGAAGTCCGCAGGGTTGCCCCCGAGGTGCCCGAATCCGATATTAACGCCGACTATGGCAGCGACGATCCAGCCGACGGTTCCGACCGCGACGACGATCTCTAGAGCGTGATCCGGAAAAGCGTGAAGCGGTTTTCCGGATCATCACGCTCAAAGCAACTAAGGCCTTTCAAGGACGATACCGATGGCTGATTTTCTCGGCATGATGAAGCAGGCAGCGCAGCTGCAATCCAAGATGCAGGCGATGCAGGAAGAGCTCGGCAATGTCGAGGTCGAGGGCATCTCCGGCGGCGGCCTCGTCGCCGTGCGCATGACCGCGAAGATGGACGTGAAGGGCGTGAAGATCGATCCCTCGCTGATGAAGGCCGAGGAGTGCGAAGTGCTCGAGGACCTGCTCGTCACGGCGTTCGGCGACGCGCGCCGCAAGGCGGAAGCGGCGATGCAGGAGAAGATGCAGGCGCTCACCGGCGGGCTCGGCCTGCCGCCGGGCCTGCTCGGATAAGATATGCCCGCTGTTGCTGGTCCTGAAATCGAGCGGCTGATCCAGTTGCTCGCGCGGTTGCCGGGCCTTGGCCCGCGCTCGGCGCGGCGCGCCGCGCTGCACCTGATCAAGAAGCGCGAGGCGCTGATGATGCCGCTGGCGTCGGCGCTTCAGGTCGCGCTCGACAAGGTCCAGGTCTGCAAGACCTGCGGCAATATCGATACGCAAAATCCCTGCACCGTCTGCACCGATCCGCTGCGCGACGGAGCCATCATCGTTGTTGTCGCCGACGTTGCCGATCTCTGGGCGCTGGAGCGGGCCAATGCGACCAAGGGGCGCTATCACGTGCTGGGCGCCACCCTGTCGCCGCTCGACGGCGTCGGCCCGCAGGATCTCACCATCGACGCGCTGGTCGCGCGCGCGCACGCACCGGAGGTGCAGGAGATCATCCTGGCCCTCAACGCCACGGTGGACGGCCAGACCACGGCGCATTACATCACCGATCTGCTCCAGGACGCCAATGTGAAAGTGACCCGGCTCGCCCATGGCGTGCCGGTTGGCGGCGAGCTTGATTATCTCGACGAAGGTACGCTATCGGCCGCGATGCGGCAGCGGACCGTGTTCTAGCCTCAAGACGGAAACTGACGACATGACGAAACTGCGATTCGGCAAGCGCTTGGCTTTGGTTGCGACGATGATGGCGCTGGTGTCCCCCGCCGTCATGGCGCAGCAGGCGGAGGTCCCGTCGAAGCCGGGCAAGCCGATCAATACCGGCGACGTGCTGTCCGGCGAGCTCAACGCGATGAAGGTCCGCGGTGGCAAGAACGGCAAGAAGGTCGCGACCTACCAGATCACGTCCGAGCCGCGTCGCTTGCCGGCGCCGAGCGGGCTCTGCAACCTCGAGACCGGCCCGGAGACGTTCCAGCTCGTCACCTCCAGCGACGCGCAGGCCGCGCAGCTGAAGAGCCTCGCCGGCAAGGAGATCTCCGTGAAGGTTGACGAGGTCGCCTGCGCCAGCGATCCCGGCCAGATGAGCGAGGCCGTGATCACGCGGTGGAGCCTGGTGAAGAAGTAGGAGCGTCACTCCGTCGTCATTGCGAGGAGCGAAGCGACGAAGCAATCCAGACTGTTGCCTGGGAAAGATTCTGGATTGCTTCGCTCGCAATGACGGGGTTAGGACGTCGGCCTACACCCGCACCGGTCCCAGCCGCTCAAAATGTCCGCGCTTCTGCAGCCAGGCCAGCAGGATCAGGCTCGGAATAGCCACCAGCACGCAGATCACGAAGAACATTGGCCAGCCCGTCAGCTTCGCGACATACCCCGCACCTGATGACAAATAGGTCCGCCCCACCGCCGCCAGCGCGGTGAGCAGCGCATATTGCGTCGCCGTGTGCAGCGGGTTCTGGCACAACGCCGACAGATAGGCGACGAAGATCACCGTGCCGATGGCGCTGGTGAAATTCTCCGCGCAGATGGCGAGCGCCAGCGCCCATTGATTGGTGCCGACAATCGCAAGCCAGGAGAACGAGAGATTGGCGAGCGCCTGCACCACGCCGCCGATCCAGAGTGACGTCGCCAGGGGATAGCGCCGCGCGACGAAGCCCCCGGCAAAGCCGCCGATCAGCGTGGCGGCTAACCCAACGCCCTTCACGATCGCTGCATAATCGTTGCGGGTGAAGCCGAGGTCGATCACGAACGGCGCCGTCATCGTGCCCGAGAACGCGTCGGTGAACTTGAACAGCACGACGAAGGAGAGTGCGGCGAGCGCATCCTTGCGCGACAGGAATTCCGAGAAGGCGCCGATCGCGGCATTCAGCACGCGGGTAAACGCGGTCTCGGTCTGCGTGGCGGCTTCCGCCTTGACCGATTGCTCCGGCTCGGTCGCGGCGAGCGCCGTGACGGTGCCGATCAGCACCAGCGCGGCCATCACCACGTAGCCCCACATCCAGGCCGACGCGCGCGGAATGCCGGTGCCCTCGAAGCCGGACACGATGAACAGCGCGCCTGCGGTCGAGACCAGCATGCCGATGCGATAGGCCGCGACATAGGATGCCATACCGGCGGCCTGCTCGCTTTCGGGCAGGCTCTCGACGCGGAAGGCGTCGACCACGATGTCCTGGGTCGAGGACATCGTCGCGACCAGCAGCGCGCCGAGCGCGACATAGAACGGCGAGCGCGCCGGATCGGTCAGCGCCAGCAGCAGGATCGAGATGATGAGCAAAAGCTGCGAGAACAGCAGCCAGCCACGCCGCCGCCCGAACGCGCGCGTGAACAGCGGTACATGCAGCGCATCGACCAGCGGCGCCCACAGGAATTTCAGCGTGTAGGGCGTGCCGACCAGCGCAAACAGCCCGATGGTGCCGAGATCGACCCCGGACTCCCGCATCCACACCAGCAGCGTCGACCCCGACAGCGCCAGCGGCAGCCCTGAGGAGAAGCCCAGAAACAACACGATCAGCACCCGCTTCTGCAGGTACACGGCAAGGCTCTCACGCCAGGACGAGGCGGGCGCGGCAGCAGCGGGGGAGGTCGCGTCGGGGGATGTCATGGAGGGGTGTTAGCAGATTCTGGCGGCGCTGCCTCTGCCGCAAAGCGCGTCATGGCCGGGACAAGCCCTGCCATGACGGCGAGATCACTCCCCCGCCTGCAGCTTCCTTGGGAACAGCTCCGGCGCGCCCGTCGCCACCAGGCGCGGGCCGTCGGCCGGTGCATCGGTCTTGCTGAAATCGAGCTCCTCGATTCGTCCGGCGCGCTTCTCGATCTTGTCGGCGGAGATCAGGATCTGGCGCACGTCCTCGTTGGCGTCGGAAAAATGCTTCTGCAGTTTCGTCACGCGGTCGCGCAGGCGGCCGAGATCGTCGCCGAGCTTGATCACCTCGGTGCGGATCTGGTCGGCGGCATCGCGCATGCGCGCGTCCTTCATGATCTGTTGCATCACCTGGATCGCCAGCATCAGCAGCGAGGGCGACACCAGCACGACGCGGGCGCGATAGGCCTTCTGGATCACGTCGTCGAAACCATCATGGATCTCGGCGTAGACCGATTCCGACGGCACGAACATCAGTGCCATCTCCTGGGTCTCGCCGGTGACGAGATATTTGTCGGCGATGTCGCTGACATGCTTCATCACGTCGCCGCGCAGGCGCTGCGTGGCGATGCGCTTCTCCTCGTCGCTGCGGGCGTCGTGCAGCGCCGTCATCGCCTCCAGCGGAAATTTTGCGTCGATGCAGAGCGGGCGCTGGTCGGGGAGGAACACGACGCAGTCGGGGCGCTTGCCGGTCGAGAGCGTGAACTGGAATTCGTAAGACCCCTTCGGCAGGCCGTCCTGGACGATTGCCTCCATCCGCGCCTGCCCGAACGCGCCACGCGACTGCTTGTTGGCGAGCACGTCCCGCAGGGTGGTGACCTGCGTGGTGAGGTCGGTCAGGTTCTTGTGCGCGCTGTCGATGATGCCGAGTCGTTCGTGCAGCGCGCGCAGGCTCTCCATGGTGTTGCGGGTGGTGTGCTCCATCGACTGGCCGACGCGATGGGTCACCGAATCCAGCCGCTCGTTGACCGCGCGCGCCATCTCGGCCTGCCGTCCGGCGAGCGTCTGGGCCATGGCGTCCACCCGGCCGGAGGATTCGCTCTGGGCGCGCAGCATCTGGCTCAGCCGTTC
>JAEWBW010000600.1 GCA_023390955.1 Pseudomonadota bacterium | reverse complement strand
GGGCCGGTACCGGCTTTGGCTATGCGGCGGCGGCGCTGCTCGCCTCGATCCTGGTGCGCCAGGATCCGAAGAACGGATTTGTCGCGCTGATGTTCGTGCTGCTGGTGGTGTGGGCGACCGACATCGGCGGCTATTTTGCCGGCCGCGCCATTGGCGGACCGAAACTATGGCCGCGCGTAAGCCCCAAGAAGACCTGGGCCGGCGCCGGAGGCAGCCTGGTTGCGAGCCTCATGGTGGCCGGTGGCTTTGCCGCCGCAGGTCTCGGCAAGGCGGTTCCATTGCTGGCGCTCGGCGCCGTCCTGTCGGTGGTCTCGCAGGCCGGCGACCTCTTCGAGTCCGCCGTCAAGCGCCGCTTCGACGTCAAGGATTCCAGTCACTTAATCCCCGGCCATGGCGGCCTGATGGATCGCCTGGACGGCTACATCGCGGCCATCCTGATGGCCTGGATTATCGGCTTCCTCCGCCATGGTGTGCATAGCGCCGGAAGCGGTCTTATGGTTTGGTGAGACAATGAGCCCAGTCCCTTTGCGGAATAACAAGGCGACGGCATCGGCCGAGCGCAGCGTCACGGTCCTCGGTGCGACCGGCTCGATCGGCGACAGCACGATGGATCTGCTGCGCGCCTCGCCCGATCGCTATCGCGTCGAGGCACTGACCGCGAACAGCAATGTCGAGGCGCTGGCCAAGCTCGCGAAGGAATTTTCCGCGCGCTTCGTCGCGATCGCCGACGAGTCGAAATTCGCAGCGCTGAAGGATGCACTGGCCGGCACGAAGACCGAATGCGGGGCAGGCGAGAGCGCCGTGATCGAGGCGGCTGCGCGTCCGGCCGATTGGGTGATGGCTGCGGTCAGCGGCGCTGCCGGTTTGAAGCCCGCGCTTGCCGCGGTCGACCGCGGCGCGCATGTCGCGCTCGCCAACAAGGAATGTCTTGTCTGCGCCGGCGCCTTCTTCATGCAGCGCGCGGTCAAGGCCGGCGCCTGCATTCTGCCTGCCGATTCCGAGCACAACGCGTTGTTCCAGGCCCTGGCGTCAGGCAATCGTGACGAGCTGGTCCGCGTCATCATCACCGCCTCGGGCGGACCGTTCCGGACCTGGAAGCCTGCCGACATCGAGCAGGCGACGCTCGCGCAAGCGCTGAAGCATCCGAACTGGAGCATGGGCCAGAAGATCACGATCGACTCGGCCTCGATGATGAACAAGGGCCTCGAGGTGATCGAGGCGTCCTATCTGTTCGCGCTGTCGCCCGACGAGATCGACGTGCTCGTGCATCCGCAGTCGATCATTCACGGCATGGTCGAATTCTCGGATTGCTCGGTGATGGCCCAGCTCGGCGCCCCCGACATGCGCACGCCGATCGCGCATTGCCTCGGCTGGCCGGACCGGATCAAGGGGCCGGCGGCCAAGCTCGACCTAGCCAAGATCGGTCAGCTGACCTTCGAGGTTCCGGACTTCGAGCGGTTCCCGGGCCTGCGGCTCGCCTTCGATTCACTGCGGACGGGGAAGGGCGCCACCACCGTCTACAACGCCGCCAACGAGATCGCGGTCGCAGCCTTCATCGCCGGGCAGATCCGGTTCGGCGCCATCGCCAGGCTGGTGGAAGCGACGCTGGACGACTGGATCAAGGGCGGCAATCAGGCTCCGCTGACCTCGGCAGACGATGCACTCGCTGTTGACCATGTTGCGCGAAAAAGGGCCGCCGCCCTATTGCCTCAAATTGCCTTAAAGGCATCCTAGTTAATTCGGGACCGGGGTCTGCGGACTCCGGACGAGGGGATTCGATGTCTGACTTTTTTCTACATAGTTTCAATACGTTGGGCCACGGGCTCATCGGTTACCTGATCCCCTTCCTGTTTGTCCTGACCATTGTCGTGTTCTTCCACGAGCTCGGTCATTTCCTGGTTGCGCGCTGGGCGGGCGTGAAGGTGTTAACCTTCTCGCTCGGCTTCGGGCCGGAACTCGCAGGGTTCAACGACCGCCACGGCACGCGCTGGAAGATCTCGGCGATCCCGCTGGGCGGTTACGTCAAGTTCTTCGGCGACGAGAGCGAGGCTTCGACCCCCTCGACCGAAAAGCTCGCCGCGATGTCGGCGGAGGAGCGCGAAGGCAGCTTCCACCACAAGAAGGTCGGCCCGCGGGCGGCGATCGTCGCCGCCGGCCCGATCGCGAACTTCCTGCTCGCGATCGTGATCTTCACCTGCCTTTTCACATTCTTCGGCAAGCCTTCGACCACGGCGCGCGTCGACAAGATCGAGGCGGGCAGTGCGGCCGAAGCGGCCGGGTTCCAGACCGGCGACGTTGTGGTCGCCATCGACGGCGCCAAGATCGGCAGCTTCTCCGACATGCAGCGGATCGTCGGAACCCATGCCGGCGAGAAGCTCAATTTCACGATCAAGCGTGGCGATGCCACGGTGCAGCTGGTGGCGACCCCGCAGCTGCGCGAGGTGAAGGATCCCTTCAACAACGTGCACCGGCTTGGCGTCCTGGGAATCACCCGGCAGACCGCGGCCGGCGACACCGTCACCGAACGGGTCGATCCGGCGACCGCGCTTTGGCTCGGGGTGAAGGAAACCTGGTTCGTGATCGACCGGACGCTGGCCTATATCGGCGGCGTCTTTTCCGGCCGCGAGGCGGCCGACCAGGTCGGCGGTCCGCTGCGGATTGCCCAGATCTCGGGGCAGGTGGCGACGATTGGTTTGGCCGCGCTGGTGCATCTGGCCGCGGTGCTGTCGATCTCGATCGGGCTCCTGAACCTGTTTCCGGTGCCGCTGCTCGATGGCGGGCACCTTTTGTTCTACGCCGTGGAGGCCGTTCGGGGACGGCCTCTTTCGGAGCGGGCCCAGGAGATGGGGTTCCGAATCGGACTTGGCCTTGTACTGATGCTGATGGTGTTTGCGACCTACAACGACATCCTGCATTTGGCGAAGTCTTGAAGCGGGCTTTTTTGTGACGTTGCTCTTGGGCAACGTCTTGGACTGAAATGAAATTACGGCGCGCTCGGCCGTTTGCGGCGCTGGTGAAATTGGCTACAAGCGGCCTGAACTTGGGGAATCTCCCAGACCGGCTTTGGGGTTGGGTCTGGCACTGATTGATAAGGGCGCGTTGCGCATGAAGTTTGGAATGCGAGTCCGGGGGGGCCTTCTTGCAACCCTGTTCATGTTCGGCGTGCCGGTGCTTGCCCCGGTCGGGGCTGCTTTTGTGTCTTCTCCTGCCGCGGCCCAGACCGCGCAGTCGATCGTCGTCGAGGGGAATCGGCGCGTCGAGGTCGAGACCATCCGTTCCTATTTCAAGCCGGGTCCCGGCGGTCGCCTCGATCAGGGCGCGATCGATGACGGCCTCAAGGCGCTGATCGAGACCGGCCTGTTCCAGGACGTTCGGATCGACCGCTCCGGCGGCCGCATCGTCGTCAGGGTGGTCGAGAATGCCGTGATCGGCCGCGTTGCCTTCGAGGGCAACAAGAAGATCAAGGACGAGCAGCTCACCGCCGAAGTCCAGTCCAAGGCGCGCGGCACCTTCTCCCGCGCCATGGTGCAGTCGGACACGCTGCGCATCGCCGAAATCTACCGCCGCTCGGGCCGCTATGACGTCCGCGTCACGCCCGAGATCATCGAGCAGCCGAACAACCGCGTCGACCTGATCTTCACGGTCCAGGAAGGCGCAAAGACCGGCGTGAAGTCGATCGATTTCGTCGGCAACGTCGCCTATTCGGCCTATCGTCTGCGGGACGTCATCAAGACGCATGAGAGCAATCTGCTCAGCTTCCTCGGCAACAACGACATCTACGATCCGGATCGCGTCGAAGCCGACCGCGACCTGATTCGCCGCTTCTACCTCAAGCACGGCTTCGCCGACGTGCAGGTCGTTGCCGCGCTGACCGAATACGATCCCGAGAAGAAGGGCTTCAACGTCACCTTCAAGATCGAGGAAGGCCAGCAGTACCGCGTCGGGTCCGTGGAATTCCGCTCGAGCATTCCGAACTTCGATACGAATGGGCTGCGCGCCTATTCGCGCGTCGGCGTCGGCTCGCTCTACAACGTCGAATCGGTCGAGAAATCGGTCGAGGAGATGCAGATCGAGGCGTCGCGCCGCGGTTACGCCTTTGCCGTGGTGCGGCCGGGCGGCGACCGCAATTTCGAAGCGCACACGGTTTCGGTCGTCTTCAACATCGACGAAGGCCCGCGCACCTACATCGAGCGCATCAACGTCCGCGGCAACACCCGCACGCGTGACTACGTGATCCGCCGCGAGTTCGACATCTCCGAGGGCGATGCGTACAACCGCGCGCTGGTCGATCGTGCCGAGCGCCGCCTGAAGAACCTCGACTACTTCAAGACCGTCAAGATCACCACGGAGCCGGGCTCCTCCAGCGACCGCGTGGTCCTGCTCGTCGATCTCGAAGAGAAGTCGACTGGCGACTTCTCGGTGTCGGGCGGCTACTCCACCACCGACGGTGCGCTCGCCGAAGTCTCGATCTCAGAGCGCAATTTGCTCGGCCGCGGCCTGTTCGCCAAGGCGTCGGTGACCTACGGCCAGTACGCGCGCGGTTATTCGCTGTCGTTCGTCGAGCCGTATCTGCTCGACTACCGCGTCGCGCTCGGCCTCGACCTCTATCAGCGTACGCAGCTGTCCAACAGCTACATCTCCTACGGCACCAAGACGTTCGGCTTCAGCCCGCGCCTCGGTTTCAGCCTGCGTGAAGATCTGGCCCTGCAGGTGCGCTACTCGATCTACCGGCAGGAAATCACGCTGCCGTACTATCTCTCGAACTGTAACAACAACCCGCTCAATCCCAATCTGGCCTTCAATCCGAGCCCGGCCTTTGCCGCCGTCAACGGCATCGACCTGAGCTCGACGAATGGCCTGGGCTGCTACTCCGATGGCGAAGCCTCGCTGCCGGTCCGCAAGGAGCTGTTCAACGGCAAGACGCTGACTTCGGCGCTGGGCTACACGCTCACCTACAACACGCTCGACAACAACAAGAACCCGACCGACGGCCTCCTGATCGACTTCAAGCAGGACTTCGCGGGTGTCGGCGGCGACGTCTCCTATCTGAAGTCGGCGTTCGACGCGAAGTACTATCAGTCGCTGGTGTCCGACATCGTCGGCCTGGTCCACGTGCAGGGCGGCATGCTCAACAAGTGGGGCAGCACCGATCTGCGCATGCTCGATCATTTCCAGATGGGCCCGAACCTCGTCCGCGGCTTCGCGCCGAACGGCATCGGTCCGCGCGACCTCAACCCCTTCGGCACGCAGGACGCGCTGGGCGGCACCAAGTACTGGGGCGCTTCGCTCGAATTGCAGATGCCGTTCTGGTTCCTGCCCAAGGAAGTTGGTCTGAAGGGCGCGGTCTATGCTGACGCCGGCGGTCTGTTCGACTACCAGGGTCCGACGACCTGGGCGCTTACCGGCGAAACCACGACGACCAAGAACTCGAACTGTATCGGCTCGACGATCAATCCGGCCACCACCGGCACCTGTACTGGCCTCGTCTATGACAACGGCAACGTCGTCCGGTCGTCGGTCGGTGTGGGTCTGATCTGGGCTTCGCCGTTCGGTCCGCTGCGCTTCGACTACGCGATCCCCCTCACCAAGGGTAAGTATGACCGCGTGCAGGAGTTCAGGTTCGGCGGCGGTACGTCGTTCTAATTCGACTAGCGGAGCATGATCCGGTAAGAGCAGACCGGTTTTCCGGACTGATCATGCTCGATCAACGAGATGAGGACCCGATGCCTGGCATCGGGTCTGGAGCCGGGCCGCGACGGGGTTGAATGGCGCAGCCGACTTTCTTCAAGAAGCCGCCCGCGACAGCGCTGGCAGACATTGCCGCGCTGACCAAGGCGGAGCTGGTCGACCCCGCGAGGGCCGGTCACGTCATCACAGGCCTTGCCTCGCTCGACGAGGCCGGCCCGATGCATCTGGCGTTCTTCGACAATTTGAAATACGCGGACGAACTCGCAGCGAGCCGGGCCGGGGCGTGTCTCGTCAGCCCGCGCTTCGAGGCGCGGGTGCCGGCGCATATCGCCGTGCTGCGCGTCGCCCAGCCGTTCCGCGCCTTCGTCAGGATCTCCCGGGAATGGCATGGCGAGGCGCTCAGGCCGCAGTCATGGGTTGGCGGTGACGGCATCGCGCCGTCGGCCATCATCGATCCCAGCGCGCATCTGGAGGACGACGTCATCGTCGATCCGCTGGCGGTGATCGGGCCGGACGTCGAGATCGGCAGTGGCACCGTGATCGGGGCCGGCGCGGTGATCGGACCCGGGGTCAAGATCGGCCGTGACTGCAATGTCGGCGCCCGTACCGCGATCCAGTGCTCCCTGATCGGCAACAACGTGCTGATCCACCCCGGCTGCTCAATCGGCCAGGACGGCTATGGCTTCGTCTTCTTTGGTCCTGAGGGCCATCTGAAAGTGCCGCAGACCGGCCGGGTGCTGATCCAGAACGACGTCGAGGTCGGTGCCGGAACCACCATCGACCGCGGTTCCCTGCGCGACACCGTGATCGGCGAGGGCACCAAAATCGACAATCAGGTCCAGATCGGCCACAATGTGACCATCGGCAGGCACTGCTTGCTGGCGGCCCAGATCGGGCTCGCGGGCAGCCTGACGATCGGCGACAACGTGGCGCTGGGAGCGAAGGTTGGCATCAACAACCACCTCAAGATCGGCGACGGAGCCCAGGTGACCGCGATGAGCGGTGTCAAGGACGACATCCCGGCAGGCGGACGCTGGGGCGGTTTCTTTGCCAAACCGACCAAGCAGTGGTTCAAGGAAATCATCGCAGTGGAGCGGCTGGTGCGCGACAGCAAGGCCGAGCCGAAGGACGAGGGACGGGAATGACGGAGGAAGCACCGATCAGGTTCGAGCTGGTGGATATCAATGCGATTCTGCGCACGCTCCCGCATCGTTTCCCGATGCTGCTGATCGATCGGGTGATCAACATCCGCACCGATTACAGCGGCATCGGCATCAAGAACGTCACCTTCAACGAGCCGGCCTTCCAAGGGCACTTCCCCGAGCGCCCGGTCTATCCCGGCGTGATGATGATCGAGGCGATGGCACAGACCGCCGGCGTCATCGGCATCACCTCGGTCGACGGCACGGAGAAGCCGCGCGCGGTGTATTTCCTCACCATCGACAAGTGCAAGTTCCGCAAGCCCGTGCTGCC
>JAEWBW010000353.1 GCA_023390955.1 Pseudomonadota bacterium | reverse complement strand
TTGGTGAACCGCGGGATTTCCCCGAACGGGTTAGGCAACACGGATCCGGCGGGCGGCACCAGGTTGAAGAACGGCCATCTCGACTTCTCGTCCGAGTAGTTGGCGAGCAAGGTCAGGCTGGTCTGATTTGTCGGCTGCCATGTCAAGGCTGGCGCGATGAAACGCCGGTTGTCTTCGGCGTATCTGACCTGGGTATCGGCATCGCGGAAGAGACCCGTAACTCGGTAGAGGAACTGCTTGTCACTGGTGACGGGGCCACCGGCATCGAAGCCGACCTGCGCACGGTTGTAGCTGCCGGTTTGCAGCATGACCTCGGCGAAGGGAACGGCGGTCGGCCGCTTGCTCACCATGTTAATGAGGCCGCCCGGTCCGCTCGATCCGTAGAGCGCCGAAGCCGGGCCCTTCAGGACTTCGATGCGCTCCAGCCCGTACGGTTCGATGGCGTAGCTGGCGGCACCGTCGCCACGGATCGGAAGCCGGGTGCCGTCGAGATATTGGTCGGCGCGGAAGCCGCGGATGCGCGTGTAGGCATCGGTCGGCGACAGCGCGCCGAAATTGCCGACGCTGACGCCTGGCGTATAGCTAAGAGCCTCGCTCACGCTCTGCGCACCCTGATCCCTGATCTGGTCCGCGGTGACAACATTGATCGTTTGCGGAACCTGGACGATGGGCGTGTCGCTCTTGGTGCCGGTTCCGGCGGTGGTCGCGACATAGCCGACGACCTGGCCGGGCGATGCGGCCGTGCTGATCACGGGCGCTGGTGCGGCGGGCACTTGAGCGGCGCGCGTGCGAGACGTGGTGGCGCGGCGCGCCGAGGTCGAACGCGGGCGCGCAACCGCAGGCCGAACGGGTTGCGCTGTGGGCGCTTCGATGGAGACGGGCGGGAGCTGGCTTCCGGATGTCTGTTGCGCTGATTGAGCAAGCGCGTGATCCGTGCTCACCAACAAGCCACTGGCGCACAACAAAGCGGCGCAGGATGCGCCGTGACGAAACTTACTTCTCATTCCCAAAAACCCCCGTCCGAAACGCCGTCGGCTTCTGCCGTGGCATTACGTCCGCGAACTATGCACTTCCCAAAGCTGGGAAACTGCTCCATTTAGGAAGACAGCACTCCGTAAGCGGCGAAACGCTTTAGATTCGTTCAAATGAGTACGGTTGATTGGAAGAGCGAGCGCGAGAGATTCGAGGGGAATGTTGCGGCCCGCTCGATCGAACCGTATCGCGTGATCTCGAATTCCTCAGGCTCGATCCTGATCACGCGCGCCAGATTAGAATCCTTCGAAGGAGAGTTCTCCGTCGCGCCAAGCCTCGCGCTGAGCCTTTGTCTCGAAGGCTCCGGCCGCTTCCTGCGTGACACCGACGCCGGCCGCGTCGAGGGCATGTTCGTGCCCGGCAGCTTTGGTGTTGCGTTACCCAACGCGAGTGCATCTGGCTTCACGCCTCGTGCGGACATGTTGGGACTGAGAATTGGCATGCCGGAAATGGCGACGCTTGGGCTCGATCTGGTTGAAGACAATTTTACTGCTGCCGCAAGTGCGCTGAGAAGCGATCCTCTCGTGGCCGCCGTCATGCGTGCGATCTGGCTCGACGCTGAAGCTCACGGAGCCTCGTCGCTGTTCTTCCAGCACGGCGTCGGCGTCATCCTGAATCGGCTCGCGGAATTTCAGGCTGCCAGCGCGCACGATCGATCAGTCAAGCCGCTCGCGGGACAGCGTCTCGCCCGGATCATGGAGGTGATCGAAAGCCGGCTCGGCGAAGACCTCGGCGTCGGTGAACTCGCGATCGAGGCGCAGCAGGATGTGCGCACTTTCACGCGCGCGTTCCGGGCGGCGACGGGGCTTGCGCCTTATGCCTATCTGACGATGCGGCGAATGGAGCGGGCGAAGCAGTTGCTCCTGACCGATCAATCGGTGACCGATATTGCGATCTCGATGGGCTATGCAAATCCGAGCAAGTTTGCTGCCGCGTTTCGGCGGCTGCACGATTGCTCACCGCGCGAATGGCGGAACCGGAATCGATAGTCAGTCCGCCGCCTTCTCGCGCAATTGCTGGGCGTAGACATTGATGATCAGCGCGGCCAGCAGGATCACGCCGCGGATCAGGATCTTCAGGAAGCTGTCGATGTTGACGTGGTCGAGGCCGTTGTTGAGCACGCCGAGCACGAACAGACCGACGATGGTGTTGCCGATGCCGCCCCGACCGCCGAACAGGCTGGTGCCGCCGACCACGACGGCGGCGATGGAGTCGAGCAAATAGGTGTCGAATTCGTTCTGCTGCGCGCTGCCGAAATGGGCAACACCCAGCATGCCGCCGATGCCGGAGCAGACCGCCGAGATCACCATGACCGCGCCGAGGATCAGCTTGACGTTGAGGCCCGCGAATTCGGCCGCCTCGCGATTGCCGCCGACCATGTAGACGTAGCGGCCGAAGCGCGTGTAGGTCAACACCAGATGCCCCGCGAGTAGCATCAAGGCGGCGACGATGACGATCCAGGGGATGCCGCCGATCGATCCCGAGCCCAGCGTCGTGACCAGGCTCGGCACCTTGTAGGCGATCTGGCCGCGCACCAGCAGCGCCGAGATGCCGGCCGCTATCTGCATCATGGCGAGCGTCATGATGAAGGAGGGGATGCCGATCACCGTTAACCCGAGCGCGTTGACGAGGCCGAGCAGGGCGCACAGCAGCAGCGACAACATGATCGCGACCGCGCCGGGCATCGGCACGTTGGCGATGTTGACGTAGGATTCCTGCAGCGTGAAATAGGCGACCGCGATCCCGGTGACGTTGGCGATGGCGGCGATCGAAAGATCGATCTCGGCGCAGAGGATCACGAAGGTGAGGCCGACGGCGATGATGCCGGTGATCGATACCTGCGTCAGGATGTTGCCGAGATTGTCCAGCG
>JAEWBW010000125.1 GCA_023390955.1 Pseudomonadota bacterium | reverse complement strand
CCCGCGAAGAATATGGCCCGAAGCAGCCGCTGAAGGGCGCGCGCATCGCAGGCTCCCTGCACATGACGATTCAGACCGGCGTGCTGATCGAGACGCTGGCTGCGCTCGGCGCCGACATCCGCTGGGTCTCCTGCAACATCTATTCGACGCAGGATCACGCCGCTGCCGCGATCGCGGCTGCCGGCATTCCGGTTTTCGCCGTCAAGGGCGAGACGCTCGCCGAGTACTGGGACTACACCGCAAAACTGTTCGACTGGCACGGTGGCGGTCACCCGAACATGATCCTCGATGACGGCGGCGACGCCACCATGTACGTCCATCTCGGCCTGCGCGCCGAGAACGGCGACACCGCGTTCCTCGACAAGCCGGGTTCGGAAGAAGAGGAAGTCTTCTTCGCGCTGCTGAAGAAGCAGCTCAAGGAGAAGCCGAAGGGCTACTTCGCCGCGATCGCCAAGAGCATCCAGGGCGTGTCCGAAGAGACCACCACGGGCGTGCATCGTCTCTATGACATGCAGAAGGCCGGCACGCTGCTGTGGCCGGCGATCAACGTCAACGACAGCGTCACCAAGTCGAAGTTCGACAACCTCTATGGCTGCCGTGAATCGCTGGTCGACGGCATCCGTCGCGGCACCGACGTCATGATGTCGGGCAAGGTCGCGATGGTCGCGGGCTTCGGCGACGTCGGCAAGGGTTCGGCCGCTTCGCTGCGCCAGGCCGGCTGCCGCGTCATGGTCTCCGAGATCGATCCGATCTGCGCGCTGCAGGCGGCGATGGAAGGCTACGAGGTCGTGACGATGGAAGACGCGGCGCCCCGCGCCGACATCTTCGTCACCGCGACCGGCAACAAGGACATCATCACGATCGAGCACATGCGCGCGATGAAGGATCGCGCCATCGTCTGCAACATCGGTCACTTCGACAACGAGATCCAGATCGCGGGTCTGCGTAACCTGAAGTGGACCAACATCAAGCCGCAGGTCGACGAGATCGAGTTCCCCGACAAGCACCGCATCATCATGCTGTCGGAAGGCCGTCTCGTGAACCTCGGCAACGCGATGGGCCATCCGTCCTTCGTGATGTCGGCGTCCTTCACCAACCAGACGCTGGCGCAGATCGAGCTGTTCGCCAACAACAAGGATGGCAAGTACAAGAAGGAAGTGTACGTGCTGCCGAAGAGCCTCGACGAGAAGGTGGCGCGCCTCCACCTCGCCAAGATCGGCGTCAAGCTCACCGAGTTGCGCAAGGACCAGGCCGACTACATCGGCGTGAAGCAGGAAGGCCCGTTCAAGTCGGACCACTACCGCTACTGAGCCGATCGCATCGAAACGACAAAAGCCCCGGAGCGATCCGGGGCTTTTTTGTTGACCGTTCGTCTGATACTCTCGGAGGTAGAGCCAGAACAAGCCTGCCACTTTTTGCAGCGGGCGGCCGCTTTCCTGCTTTCATTTTTCAATGAATCATATGGAGGGAATGCGATGTCCAGCGAGGCCAACGTCCAATTGTTGAAGGAAGCCTATCGCCAGTGGAGCGACAGCAAGGGCGGAAGCGTCGACTATTGGTTCGACAACGTCATTGCGCCCAAGATCAATTTTCACTCGGTTCCGCGCGGCGTGGCTCCCCTGGATTTTGCCAAACACTACAGCGATAGCCAGGAGCTGCGGAAGTACTTCGAGGGCCTGGCGGCCGAGTGGACCATGCAGCACTACACGATGGATGAGTTCGTCGTGCAGGGGGACGTGATCGTGGTGCGTGGCGACTGTGAGTGGACGAACAGGAAGACGGGCAAGCCGGCGCACACTCCGAAGATCGACTATTGGCGATTCAAGGACGGCAAGGCCGTCGAGTACCACGAGTATTTCGACACGGCCTGCGTGGTCGAGGCAGCCAAAGCCTGACGGTTGCAATTCGGCGCGGCGCCGCCCATCCTGTGCCGAGGGAGAACGCCATGACCGAAGCCAAAGAACATTTCGACGTCCTGATCGTCGGTGCCGGCCTGTCCGGTATCGGCGCGGGCTATCATCTGCAGGCGAAGTGCCCGACCAAGAGCTACGTCATCCTGGAGGGACGCGACTGCATCGGCGGCACCTGGGACCTGTTCCGCTATCCCGGCATCCGCTCCGACAGCGACATGTTCACGCTCGGCTATTCCTTCAAGCCGTGGACCGATCCGAAGGCGATCGCCGACGGACCGCAGATCCTGAACTATGTGCGCGAGACGGCTGCCGAAAACGGCATCGAGAAGCACATCCGCTTCCGCCACCGCGTCAAGCGCGCGGCGTGGTCGACGCCGGATGCACGCTGGACCATCGAGGCTGAGCGCATCACAGGCGAGGGCGCAACCGAGCTGGTGCGCTTCACCTGCAATTTCCTGTTCATGTGCTCGGGCTATTACAAATACGAGGCGGGCTACACGCCGGAATTTGCGGGCGTAGCGGATTTCGCCGGCCGCATCGTGCATCCGCAGAAATGGACCGAGGACATCGACTACGCCGGCAAACGCGTCGTCGTGATCGGCTCGGGCGCGACCGCGGTGACGCTGGTGCCTGAGCTCGCCAAGCAGGCGGCGCAGGTCACCATGCTGCAGCGCGCGCCGACCTACGTGGTGTCGCGCCCGGCGCAGGATCCCGTTGCCAACAAGCTGCGCCGCAACCTGCCGACGCGGCTCGCCTATCACGTGATCCGCTGGCGCAATGTGATGTGGGGGATGTTCTTCTTCCAGCTTAGCCGGCGCAAGCCCGCCAAGGTG
>JAEWBW010000695.1 GCA_023390955.1 Pseudomonadota bacterium | reverse complement strand
GCGCTGCGCAGCGGCGCACGGCTGCCATCGAGCTTCGTGAAGCCGCCGGGATCGAGCGTGCAGCCCTGCACGTGCAACTGGTTGAGCGCGGCGCGGCTGATCAGCGGCGCGCCGGCGGCAAAGGAAGACTGCCGCGTCAGATAGAGGCCTTCGAGCCGCACCATCAGCGAACCCATCACCGCCTGATCGGCATCCGACGCCGAGACATTCTTCGGCGCGAAGCCGAGCGGCTGCTTCAGCCGGATCACCGGACGCTCGCCGCCCGCGGCGCGGATCCACAGCGAATGCGCGAGCAGCAGGACGGAGCTGCCACCTTCCGTGCCGATGCCGGTCACAGCGGCGAGATCGAGATCGTGCGTCATGCTGTCGTCGATCTCGACGATCAGCGGGGTATTCAGCTGCGGCAGGCCGGCGAGCGCTTTGCGCAAGCCGTCGGGATCGTCATGGAAGTTGACCTTGCGGACGAGCGCCGGCTGATCCTGCCACGATGCCGGCGTGGATGGACGGCTGACCGGATGCGCACCGGTCGGGCCGGTGAAGCCGTAGCTGGCGGAGACAAGGAAGCGTTGATGCAGCGGCTCGGCAAAATCATTGGCGGCCGGCCCATCGACGCCGAACAGCAGGCGGCCCCGGTCGGGATCGATGACGATCTCGTTGATCCCTGCCGGCGGACGCAAGCCCTTTTCCCAGGCGCAGAGATTGGCGCCGCGGATTTTCCAGGTCATGCCGGCGAATTTCTTGGGCAGATGCAGCACGAGACCGACATCGTTCGAGCCGGGCTCGGCGGGACGCTTCGGCGCGATCGTCTCGTCATAGGTCGTGACATGGACATAGGCGTCGGGACGGCCGGCGGCGCTGCCCTGCACCAGTCGTGCGGCGGGGATCGGCCCCGGCACGGCGTCGAGCGTGCCGAGCAGCGGCGGGTCCGCATCGGCATTGAAGCGATGGCTGTTGAACAGCGCCATCGGCTCGCCCATCGGATGCAGGTTGAAGCAGGCCGCGAACGGAGCGAAGCCGGGCTTTGCGACGGCGTTGATCGCAACGAAGGTCGGCTTGCTCACGGGCACGCGGAACGACTTCAATCGCCACAGGAAGATCGCGAGGTCGGGCAGATTGTATGCGCCGCCCGGCGGCTTGAGATCGATGCTGTGCGCGAACGGCTCGAACGGGCCGCCGAGCAGGCTGAGCAGCGCGGGATCGCGCAGCGTGACCGAACCACCGCGACGCGCCGCGGTGATGTCGGTGAGCAGCGACAGCGGCGGCACACCACCGGCATCCGGACGCTGGTGGTTGAGATGCTGCGCCCAGAGCAGGCGCTCACGCATCTCGACGGCATAGACGGCCCAGCCCGACAGCGCGAAGACGACGGATTCGATCGCACCCAGCGTGCCCTTGCGCCGCCGGTTGCGCACTGTGCGCGCGACGTCGGCGCGCAGGTCATGCGGATCGCCTGCGAGATGCGAGGTGCCGACGAGGTCGGCGATGTAGGGGATGACCCAGGGGTTGCAGGTTTCGATGAAGAAATCGAGATAGAGCGCGGCGATGTCGTCATGCAGCGAGGTCTGCACACGATCGATCACGCCGACATACGCCTCGAGCTGGCCGGGCGGATCCTGCTCCGTGTCTCGGATGCGATAGATCTCCGGAAGGCGATCAAACAGTTTGACCCGCGGAGTACCCATGTCAGGCCTCACTCAGATTTGCCGCCGACAGCCCGAGCACAAGCGCCGCCGCATCGAGCGCCAGCATGCTGTCGGACGGACAGGCGATCGCGCGCCATTCGGCCTCCGGCAGCCGCACGGGACGGTAGCGCCTGCGCAGCAGCCGAAGCGTTGTGCCGCCGGTGCTGGCACTGACGAGATCGACCCAGCGCACGCCCGGCACGTTCTGGATCGCGCCGACGATCTGCGAACCGTGCGCGCCTTCGCCGAACCGGCGCTGCTGCCAGCTGAACAATCCCCTGGCGGATGCGATGCCGTCGTCCGCTGCGGCGCCGAGTGCCGCGAGAATGCCCGCCTTGACGTCGGCCTCGTGATAGCTCGCGTCATAGCCGACGGTCGCGGAGATCCTGAGCTGCAGCCGCTTGCCCGCGACAACGCGGAGCAGCACCCGCGCGGGGCCGCGCGCCCGGTCGAGCGCGCGTAGCGTGTCGGCGATAGCGGCCGCATCGGCGGCACTGCGCGATTGCGTGAGGATGGTGACAATGATGCAGGGGTGACCGGTGGAGATGTCCCACAGGGCGGTTGCCTTCAGCACGCCGGCGATCGCCTGTGCCTCGGCTTCGAAATCGGCAAGGCTGACGAGACGTGCCAGGCTCTGCATACGGCCGGGCGCAGCAACACGCGCGCTGCCGGCATCCTCAGGCGCGGCGCCGCCCTTGGCGGGCTCGGGCATCAGTGCCTTGTCGAGACCTATCAGCCGGCCGATCTGCAGCTTCGCGTCGGCCTTGAGCGGACCATGCGCGCCGCTGCCGGTGCGGAATTGCGCGGTGACGTTGCCGCGGCCGCTCGGCAGCCGCGCGCCGGTCTTGCCGTCGCCGAACTGCACAAAGCTGTTGCCGTCGGCGTCTTCGCGCACGACATAGACCTGGTCGCGCGGCGAGGACGTGAAGAAGGTATCGACCTGCGTCCAGCGCTTCCCGGCGACGTAGACAGAGAGTTCGGGTGCCTGCGGCGGGTCCGATGCGGGTGCCAGCAGATAGGTCAGCGGCGCCTTGGGCAACGCAAAGGTCTGAAACGTCTGCCGCGCATCGCCGTCGCCGAGCGTGACCTCGTCACCGGTCTTACCTTCGGTCGCCGTCACGAGATTGCCGTGGATCGTTACCGTCGGCGTGTCGTAGTCGAAATCGGCGTAGTTGACCTCGGCGTCGAGGTTGACGCGATGGAAGCCCGCGAAGGGCCCGGCGCCGACAAGGCTCGCCTGCGTCTCGGCCAGCACATCACCGGGACCAGCCATCAGAATTGTGCGCCCGTCGAGAGCATTGGCGTCGGCATCGGAGCCGTAGAAGAGCAACTCGTTGCCCTTGGCCGCCGTCACCGGCCGCGGTGCGGCCGTCAGCGCGAACGCGACGCCGTCGACCTGATGGAAGCTGATGTTCTTGATGTTGGCGCCGATGGCGAGGGCCGCGCCCTCCCGGATCGCCAGTATGGCGTCGAGCGTCAGAACGAGACTGCCGCCGATCTGGCTGCCCCAGGCCAGCGAGGTCTTCCGCACCGCCGTGATCTCGCGCGCGACGACGCGTTGGTGCTGGCTGAGGCGGAGGAAGCCACCGCCGCCGCCTGAAAAGTTGAAGGGCGCTTCCGTCAGGAGCGTCGTGCCTGCGGTGATGGCGGCGGCATCACCATCGAGCGGCATGTCCAGCGCGGCCAGATCCGGATTGACTGACGACGTCGTCGTGCTGCCGAAGGCGCGGTCATAGCTGATGTTCTGGGCCTGCGGATGGCCGTTGGAATCCACGGTGACCAGCTGCGGCGGCGCCGCGTGGCCGAAATGACGGAATGACTGCGTGATCTTGTAGGCGCGCAGCTCAGTGGCGGAGGTGACGGTGCGTTCGCCGCCGCGGATCAAAATGCTCGAGCGAAAGTCGCGACGCCGCCGGTTCAGGCAAGTGATCGCGCCCTTGGTCTTGACGTAGCGAAGCCCGAACGCGGTCCAGCTCTTGTCGACGACGACGATCTGGCTGTGGTCGAGGCTGCCGTCATCGGGCCGCTCGGTGCCAACCATCAGCTTGTCGCCAGCCTTGAGCGACATGTCGGCCGCCGCGCCAGACATGACGAAAGTGTCGACGCCATTGACGATCGAGGGCGTGATCCGCGGGCGATACAGGTTGAAGGCGCTGAGGCCCGGCCAGGCCGTGATCTGATCGCTCGATTCGAAATCGGCGGGCTTCGGCGTGCCATCGAGCGAGGCCTGGAAGCCAAACCCCTTTGGTACCGTCACCGGCGCCGTACCGGTCGCCAGCAGCGCGAAACGCGCGTGGCCGCCGAGGCCCGGCGTGAGCCGGTAGCCGAGCAGCTTGACCAGATCCGCGACGCTGTCGCGCCACTGTGCGGTACGCAGATAGGCCTCGTTGGCGTAGAGCTGCTGATAGAACGACAGGATGTCGCCGACCATGGCCGCGGATTGCAGCAGTGCGATCGCGGGATCGTCGGACTTGCGATGGGTGAAGCGTGCAAGCGCCGGTGCGGCGTTGAGATGGCCGAACATGTCGGTCAGCATGTCGGCATAGCTGCCGATCCGGTAATCGATCGTATCGAGTCCCGGCCGGTTGAAGATGACCTTGGGGAAGACCGGCGGGCGCTCGCAGTCGTGCTCACAGCTCATTGCCGCCCTCCGAGAATGTCGAACTGGATGCGGCCGGTCTCCAGCCGGCTCGGATCGTTGTTGACCTCGATGATCTCCGCTGCCCCGACCAGGATCTTCTCGGTCACGTTCTCCGGCATCATGTCCGGCGTCAGCGTCACCGTGACGAGCGCGCCGCCGCTGCCTGCATTCCACCGCCGCATCGACAGCGACAGCACGCGGTCGATGCCGGTGATGGCGAGAGCGCGGCCGATGACCTGGCTGGCATGGATCGCCTGGCCAAAGGTCCATTGATCGGGATTGAAGAAGCCGGGGCAGCCGTCCGGCGTGTAGCCGGTGGAGAACTCCGTCTCCAGCACGGCCCAGAGATCATCGGCCCAATAGTCGGGATCGGCGCAGACCTTGAGCTTGATGTCGAGCGGCACATATTGCGCCGGCCTGATCTCGAGATCCTCGCCGATCAGCCGCAGCGCATTGAGGTGATCGGTGATCCCCTGCGCGAGCACCGGATCGAGCACGGTCCGTCCGACCGGGTCGATCGCGATCCGCACGGTGCGCCAGCTCCCGGTCCAGGCATATTGCGCGTGGGCGCGCGCGACGCCCGGGATGTCCTGCGCCCGCGCGGCATAGTCGGCCAGCGTCACCGCGCGCTTCTGTCGGGCGCGATAGGCCTCCGGCACCGCGCGAAGGATTTCCTGCGGCGGCTGCGGCGAACGGCCATCGATGACGTCGAGCGGATTCCACACCGCCGTGACTGCGGCATCGTCGATATGGATCAACTGATCGGCGCCGACATTGCCGCTCTCGCCCTGGCCGAGCCGGTAGGCGCAAGTCACCACCGCATTGTCCGGCAGCGCCGCGCCGTTGACGCCGTCGCCGAAGCGGACCTGGCTCACGCCGAACTCGTCGGTCTCGACCACAAAATGCTGCGCGCCGCCATCGCTTTCAATCAGGTCGCTCTGCTCTTCCCAGGGGGTGGCGATACCGGCGACGGTGACGCGCAGCGTGCTGCGCGTCGGCGCGTCGCCATCGGGCGCGGTGTTGCGGAATGCCAGCGGCGCCTTGGGCAGGCGCAGGGCGGTGCCGCGAACCTTCTGCTCGCGGCCGACCTGTCGGAACAATGTCTCGTATTCCGCGGCGTCAGTGCTGACGAAGTTGAAATTGTCGGCCTCGGCCAGAATGCTGCCGGGCGGGCTGAATGTGGTCACATGCGGGCGGCCCTGCGTGACCCGCAGGAGATTGCCGTAGAAGCGGCTGACGCCGGTGATGAGCGTGCCGTCGCAGCGCGTCTGCGTCGCATAGCAGCGCGTCAGCGCATCCGCGCTCATCCAGCGGACGCGGACGAACCAGCGGTCGGCCGCCGTCACCGGATCGGGCCGCGGGTCCTTGATGCTCTCGGCGCGTGCGACGGATCCGCCGAGCGGCAGCAACCGCATGATCTGCCGCGCGCTGGGATCACGGCCGTTGATCGTGCCGGTCTCGGGATTGAGGTCCTGCTGGATCAGGATGTGACCAACCAGGGCCTGCCCGCTCGCATCCGTCGCAAGGAACGCATCGCGCAACGCATTGGCCTGAACCTGCGTCATCCCGGCGACGTTGGTGGTCAGATCGGCCTCGGTGCTGCCCGCCTCGATCGCGCTGACGGTCTCGTCCCAGCCATAGACATCGAGCTGGTTGAGCACGGCGAAGCAGGCCTGCTCGGCCTCGCTGGCAAAAATCACGGCACGCGAATCGCGCCAGTCGTCGCCGGTCCACGCGCCGATTTGCGCCGGCAGCGTGCGGTCCATCTGGACCTGCACGGCGAGCCAGGTGCTGGCCTGGTTGCCCTCATGGATGTGATAGTCCATCAGCCGGGCATAGCGGGCGAGCGAGGCGCGCTTTCGCGCCGTCGCAAAGTACGCCTCGTTCATCACCCGGTCCTGATAGTCGGCGAGTTCGTCCGCATCGGCCGCGATCAGGTCGATCAGCACCTGATCGAGATCGGCCTCGCTGGTCGGCCGCCAGCCCGGCACGCGCTGCATCATCGAGGCCATCAGCACGTGGCGGAAGGAATCATAGTCGCGGGCGAGATAGTCGATCGCGGGCTCGTCGGGCGGCGGCGGCGCGGCGTCCACGGACGGCGCGCAATTGAGGTTGAAGCAGCCCGGCCGGAACTTGAAGTCGATGCTGGCGAACAGCGGATCGAAGATCGGCGGAACGATCCTCAGGGTGTAGGTCGAGTAGTCGCCGATCGGCTCGACGCGCAGCCGCAGAATGTTCGCGGCGGAGCCCGCGCTAACCTGGGTGATCTGGACCTCGCCGGCACCCGTGCCCGCTCGCAGCCGCGTCCCGCCGGTGATCCGGAAATCGGTCTTGGCCGGCAGCGGGGCCAGCGCATTGGCATTATGGAATTCGACGTCGAGCAGCGCGAAGGCAGGGCTCGGCGGTCCGTCCAGCGTGACGAAGACGAGCCTGATGCCGTTCAGCGCGCCGAGATTGCGCGCCCGCGCCGCCAAAGCCTCGCTGTCGAACCGCAGCGTCATAGCGAACCTACCTGGCGCTGGAAGCGCACCTGCTTGGTTTCGCCGGTCGCGATCACGCTGTAGCGGAGGTCGACGTTGAGCGTGGAACCGTCGGCGGTGACCTCGAGGAATTCGACGTTGATGCGCTGGCCGAGCCAGCGCGACAGGTTCTGCGCCAACACCGACTTGACCATGCCGGCGGTGACGTCGTCGTTGCGGTTGAACACCATCCGCCTCAGGCCGCCGCCGAAGCGCGGCAGGAACGGCCGCTCGCCCGAATTGGTGAGAAGCAGCTGGATGATCTCGCCGCGCACATGGTCGTCGAGTGAGGCCGGCGCTGCGATCCGCCCGTCGGTGCCGACGTGGAAGGGGAATGCCATGTGCCTGCCGTCGATCATGCCTGGCTCCTAGGTCACATCGAAATCGAGGTGATGCTCGTGGCCGTCGACCGTGTCGTGGACGACGTTGGTTTCGAGCGCGCTCAGGTGGTCGTGGAGATAGCCGAGCACGCCGTTCGCGATCGCGACGAACAGCACCTGGCGGTCACGCCTGCCCTGCTCCGGCAACGACTGCCCGGGAAAAGCCGTGGGCCATGCCGCCTGCATGGCCTTGTCGATCCGATCAGCCATGCTGTTCGCCATGTCGTTGATGCTGCCGGCCTTCAGTTGACCCATCGCGGCTATCCTGTCTTGACCTTGACCGAGAGAAGATCCGGCGTTGCCGGCGGAAACGGCTGCACCGGAATCATCGGCGTCACCGGAATCCCCATGCAGGTCTCGCCGACATGGGTGTGCGTGGAGAACACCGTCACTAGATTGTTGAGGTAGGTGAGCAGGCTGTCGCCGAACACCAGCGGATGCGGCGCGCCGTCGACGAGCTCGATCTGCGGCGCCTCGACCACCACCTTGGTGGCCGCCTGCACGCGCACCTGGCCGTCACTGGCCTTGATGGTGACAAGGTTGTTGCCGTTGCCGTCGGACAGCGTCGCGGTGCTGCCGCCGTCGTCGAGCGCCAGCAGCAGGCCTTTTTCGCTGCGAAAAATCTTCAGCGGCGGGCTCGCGGCCGTTCCCGCCTGATCCTTGGGTGGGTCGTCCACGCCGAACCATCCGCCCGTCCACACCGGGCGCGACGTGTCGCCCTGCTCGAATTCCACCCACACGCCGGCCCCGGCCGCCGGGACGGCAAAGAAGCCGAAACCCTTCCCGACATAGGGGAAGCACGGCGTTGCCCATGGCGAGGGGGTGTCACGATAGACGGCATCCACGGACACTTTGATGCGCCCGATTTTCTTCGGGTCGTTATTGTCCACGACGACGCCGCGGTACTTGCCGAAGCACAGCTCCTTCTTGTCGCCGGCGAGCTCAACGAGCATGCTTTCCATGGTGCCATGCATCAGATGATCCCCCCGGGAATGCCGCCACCGCCGCCCGCCGAGCGGGCGTTGCGCATCAGCGCGAATTGCTGCTGATAACTTGCGTCGGTGAGCTTGTGACTGACGCGGCTGACGATGTAATTGCCGCTCAGCCTGCCGCCGATGCCGGCAACGCTGACGACCTGGTAGGGCTGGATGATGCCCTCGTAGAGATCGTTGCTGAGCTCACCCTGCGCGCTGTAGGCGAAGGACGACAGATCGACGGCGGCCTGGGCTGCCGCGTCGATGTCAGCCTGCTCCTCGCGCGTCTGCGACAACAGCGTGGTGCCGACCGGTTTGACCAAATCGTGCACCGCCTCATCGCCGAGCGGAGCAAGACTCGCGCTCGCGATGTCGCTCTTCAGCTCGGACGTGTCGGAGATGGTGACGCTTCCCGCCTGCGCCTTGACCGGGCGCAGCGCGTCGAACTCGACCGAAAACACGTCGATGTTGCGGTCAGGGCCGAGCAGCAGGATTTCCGGCAGGTCGCTCTGCGCAAAATTCGGACGAACGAACACGCCGATGCTCTTGCCGGGCTTCGGACCAGGTTTCACATAGGCCCACATGCCGTTGCGGCGCGCGAGCTGACGCAGCAGCTGCATGTTGGTGCCGCGCTGGACCACATAGCGAGTCAGCGCGCCGCCCACGGGCGGCGTCGGATCGACCTGGGAGAAGAGGCCCGGCTCCTCAATCAGCGTCTTGGCGATCTCGCTCGCGGGCTTGTCCTCGAACACGACGACCTTCTCGTTGCGATTGAGAAGCACGCTGTCGTCATGCACCACCAGCGTCACCTGGCTGTCGTCCGGCTCGGCCTTCAGCTCGAAGCGCTGTGCGACCACGGGCCCGTCGATCAGCGGCACGAAAGCGCCTTCGCCGACCTGGACCTCGATGCGGATACGATGGAACGGCGCGGAGAAGTCGTCGTCCTGTCCGGACCAGGCGCCGGAATCGTCGGTCGATACCGGCAGGTCGAGCTCCGCCTCCGCGGCCAGCCCAATGGCCTGATCGACCCGGATCTCCGTGAACTGATCGATCTTGGCCTGATCGGCCGGCTGATTGTCGAAGAAGAGGCGGTATTGCACGGTCGCCATTGCTCAAGCCTTCACGTATCAGGTCTTGGGAACCGCGATGATCCGTCCGGCGACCCGGACGAGCTCATTGGCTTCGAGTTCGGTGTTGGCATCGGCGATATGCCAGTAGCGCGTGGGATCGCCGTATTGCAGGTCGCAGATGACATCGAGGCGGTCATGCCCTTCGACGGTGAGCGGATCGCCCGGCACTGTCGGCAGGCGGCGCAACTTCACCGCGACGACCTCGTCGCCGCTGCGGTCGAACGCGGTCACGGTGGGAAGGCCGTAGTAGCGGGAGTTCTTCAAAAACATCGGCGCCTCTAGAACGGTATGATGTCGACGGCGAGCTCGGCCGCCTTCACCAGGTTGAGCGTGGCCTGCGTGTTCTTGATCATGTTGGTGTAGGTGAGTGCGCCGTTGGCGACGACGTCCTTGGCCGGCGGGGCGCTCGCCACGTCAAGGCCGATCGAGACATCGGCCTGTACGGGGTTGAGCAGGAAGTCGAACTTCTGCTCCGTGATCGACATGGATTTGACCCTGACCGGCAGCACGCGGGTCGGCCCCCAGATGAACAGGATGGTCGGCGCCTTGTCGCGCGGCACTGTGCGCGTGACGTGCGGCTTCGCACCGTCCGTCAGCGCCGAGCCGACCGCGTCGATCGCCGCACCGAGCAGACCGCCCGGCTTCTTCGGCGGATAGACCATCTTCTCCAGAGCCGCGAGCTGCGGCGCGATGCCGAACAGATGCGGTACCACGGAGAGCGGGCCGCCGCGGCCGAGATCGTCGGCCGCCGAGAATTGCGCCGTGAGCGTGATGCTCTCGGTCGGCGGTGCTGGAATCGCGCCCAACTCGGTTGTCTGCTTGCGCGATGTCGCAGTGACCGCCGGCGGCTGCGGAATGTTGATGGTGCGCGACAGCTTTTCCGGATTGAACTGGAAGATCACGATGTTGGGGATTGGCCCCAGGAAGACGCCGCTGTATTCGACCAGGGCTCCGCGCATCAGCAAGGCCATCACACGCCCTCCCCGGTAG
>JAEWBW010000687.1 GCA_023390955.1 Pseudomonadota bacterium | reverse complement strand
GGTATCTCGTTTGCGGTTCAACTTCGTTCGATCTTTCGCGTTGCCCTGTGTGCAGGCTGCGACATGCACGGACCCTGCCATCATTTCACCCGCCTGAGCGCCGGACGCTCGCCCTCCAGCACGGCCTTGACGTGGGCCCTGGCGCGCGCGAGACGCGACATCACGGTGCCGATCGGCACACCCTGGATGTCGGCGACCTCGCGGTAGCTCATGCCCTCCAGCATCACCAGCAGCAGCACCGAGCGCTGCTCCTCGACCAGCGTCGACAGCGCCTTCTCGATGTCGCGTCCTTCCGCCTCGGTCCCGCTGGCGTCGGGATTGTTCTCCGACAGCTGCATGAACTGCGGCCGCCTCGCCAGCGAGCGGCGGCGATTCTTGTTGAGGTTGGTCAGGATCGTGTAGAGCCAGCTCCTGACGTCGCCTCCGAGAAACAGCCGCTCCGAGCGCAGCGCCCGCACCAGCGTATCCTGCACGAGATCGTCGGCGATATCAGCATCACGCGCCAGCGCGCGGGCGTAGCGACGCAGCGCCGGGATCATGGCTTCAACACTCTGACGAAACGCGCTCATACCGCCTCTGGTCCGTGAGTTCGGCGCGAGCGCCGTACTCATCATAACACCCGAATGGAACGGCTATTCCGGCAAGGGAAACAGCGTTAACGCAGGCGATTTGGACTGTACCGCGAAGGAGGGCTGGTGTACCTCCAGATTCCAGTGAAAGCTCGACGGGACGTTAAGAAATGGCGCAGAATTCCGGTCTGATGCAAGGCAAGCGCGGGGTCATCCTCGGCCTTGCCAACAACCGCTCGATCGCATGGGGCATCGCCAAGGCATGCCACGCCGCGGGCGCCGAGCTCGCCTTCACCTATCAGGGCGATGCGCTGAAGAAGCGGGTCGAGCCGCTCGCCGCCGAGATCGGCGGTCTCGTGCTCGGCCATTGCGACGTCACGGACGCCGCCACCATCGACGCCGCGTTCGCGGTGCTGCAGGAGAAGTGGGGCAAGATCGACTTCCTGGTGCACGCCATTGCCTATGGCGAGCAGCTCGACGGCCGCTACGTCGACACCACGCCGGAGAACTTCTCCAAGTCGATGCTGATCTCCTGCTATTCCTTCACCGCGGTGGCGCAGCGCGCCGAGAAGCTGATGACCGACGGCGGCTCGCTGATCACGCTCAGCTATTACGGCGCCGAGAAGTGGATGCCCCATTACAACGTGATGGGCGTGGCGAAAGCGGCGCTCGAAGCCAGCGTGCGCTATCTCGCCGCCGATCTCGGCGAGAAGAACATCCGCGTCAACGCGATCTCGGCTGGTCCCATCAAGACGCTCGCCGCCTCCGGCATCGGCGACTTCCGCTATATCCTGAAGTGGAACGAAAACAACGCGCCGTTGCGGCGTAACGTCTCGACCGAAGACGTCGGCGGCAGCGCGCTGTATCTGCTCTCCGATCTCTCGCGCGGGGTCACCGGCGAGACGCATCACGTCGATTCCGGCTATCACGTGCTGGGCATGAAGCGCCCGGATGCACCGGATATCTCGTTCGGCAGCAAGGACTGATCCTCACTCGCAATGCCCGTGCCCACGATCTACTTCCTTCGCCACGGCGAGACCGAGTGGAATGCGCTTGGACGGCTCCAGGGCACGCAGGACATTTCGCTGAACGCGCGCGGCCGCGGCCAGGCGATGCACGCCGCCGGCGTTCTCGCCGAGCTGTTCAAGCGCGAGGGCAAGGACAAGGCGGCGCTTCCCTACGTGTCGAGCCCGCTTGGTCGGGCGCGCATGACCATGGAACTCGCGCGCGGCAAGCTCGAATTGCCGGTAGCCGACTATTCGCTCGATAATCGCCTGCGCGAGATCGGCTACGGCGTCTGGGAGGGCCTGACGCTGGCCGAGAGCGAGGCAAAGGATCCCGATGTCTACGCCCGTCGCCTGGCCGACAAATGGACCGTGGCACCCTCGGGTGGCGAAACCTACGCTGAGGTGCAGCAGCGCATGCTCGACTGGTACGAGCAGGTCCGGGTCGACACCGTCGCGGTCGCTCATGGCGGCACCTGCCGGGCCCTGATGGTGGCTTTGGGCTTCGAGACCCCCGCCAGTGCCGCCGAGCTCTTTATCGAGCAGGGCGCCGTCTACGTGTTCCGTGACGGGCGGCTGGAGAAGCATAGTTAACCCCGGCGCTCCGTCCCGGAGGCCCTGCGTCCCGGTTTGACCCCCGCGCCCCCGCGCGTTACCACACGCCGGAACCGAGCCAGCGAGCAGCGATGTCCTTCAACACCTTCGGCCACATGTTCCGCGTCACGACCTTTGGCGAGAGCCACGGGGTGGCGATCGGCTGCGTGGTCGACGGCTGCCCGCCGATGATCCCGCTGGTCGAGGCCGACATCCAGCGCGATCTCGATCGCCGCCGGCCCGGCCAGTCGCGCTTCACCACCCAGCGCCAGGAGCCGGACCAGGTCAAAATCCTCTCCGGCGTGATGGCGCATCCCGAGACCGGCGCGCAGGTCACCACCGGCACGCCGATCGGGCTCCTGATCGAGAACACCGATCAGCGCTCGAAGGACTATTCCGAGATCAAGGACAAGTTTCGTCCCGGCCACGCCGACTTCACCTACGAAGCGAAATACGGCCTGCGCGACTATCGCGGCGGCGGGCGCTCCTCGGCGCGCGAGACCGCCATGCGTGTCGCCGCCGGCGCCATTGCGCGCAAGGTGTTGCCGGACGTGAAGGTGCGCGGCGCGCTGGTGCAGATCGGCCCGCACAAGATCGATCGCAGCAAATGGGACTGGGACGAGATCGCGAAGAATCCGTTCTTCTGTCCCGACAAGGACAAGGCTGCCTTCTTCGAAAGCTACCTCGACGGCATCCGCAAGAGCGGCTCCTCGATCGGTGCCGTCATCGAGGTCGTCGCCGAGGGTGTGCCCGCGGGCCTCGGTGCTCCCATCTACGCCAAGCTCGATGGTGAACTTGCGGCTGCGATGATGAGCATCAACGCGGTCAAGGGCGTCGAGATTGGCGCCGGCTTTGGTGCGGCGGAACTCACCGGCGAAGAGAACGCCGATGAGATGCGCACCGGCAATGACGGCACGCGCTTCCTGTCCAACCATGCGGGCGGTGTGCTCGGCGGCATCTCCACCGGCCAGCCGGTGGTGGTGCGCTTTGCGGTGAAGCCGACCTCGTCGATCCTGCAACCGCGCCTGACGGTGGACCGCAGCGGCGCCGACACCGAGATCTTCACCAAGGGCCGCCACGACCCCTGCGT
>JAEWBW010000680.1 GCA_023390955.1 Pseudomonadota bacterium | reverse complement strand
CGCGGTCGACCCGATCGAGGCCAATGCGCTGCGCGGCGGCAATCTCTCCATGCGCGACAGCGTCGTGGTGTCGAGCCAGACCCTGATCTCCAATGGCTGCGGCGCCTCGGTCGGCCTCGAGGCCGGCTACACCCAGATCGGCTCAGGCATCGCCTCGCTGCTCGGTCAGTTCTTCAACCTCAGGCGCAACGACCTTCGCCTGATCGTCGGCTGCGGCGCCGCTGCCGCGATCGCGGCTGCGTTCGGCGCGCCGATCACGGGCGCCTTCTATGCCTGCGAGCTGATCGTCGGCGTCTACTCCGTCGGCAGCGCCGCGCCGATCCTGGCTGCGTCGCTGGCCGGTGCGCTGACCGCGCAGTGGCTGGGTGGTGCGCCGTACTCCCTCGAGATCCCCAAGGTCGGCGCCGTTGGCCTCGAGCAATATCTGCTGCTGATCGGGCTCGCGCTCATCACCGGCGGCGTCGGCATCGCGATCATGCGCTCGTCCTCGATGTTCGAACGCCTGTTCGCCTGGCTGCCGGTCTGGCTGCGCCCGGTGATCGGCGGCCTCGTCGTCGGCGGCTTTGCGATCGTGACGCCGCAGGTGCTCGCGGCCGGCCACGGCGCCATGCTGCTCGATCTCTTCCACGACATGACGATCGGCCTGATCGCGCTCATCATCGCGCTGAAGGTGACGGCCTGCCTGATCTCGCTCGCCTCCGGCTTCCGCGGCGGGCTTTTCTTTGCCTCGCTGTTCGTCGGCAGCCTGATCGGAAAGTTCTTTGCCGCCGTGCTCGTGCTGATCAGCCCGAGTTTCGCGATCGACCCGCTGGTGGCGATGCTGACGGGGATGGCGACGCTCGGGGTCGCCGTCGTCGGCGGCCCGCTGACGATGTCGTTCCTGGTGCTGGAGATGACGCGCAATGTCGACGTCACCGCCGTGGTGCTGGCGGGCTGCATCGTCACCTCGATCTGCGTCCGCTTCATGTTCGGCCATTCGTTCTCGACCTGGCGCCTGCATTTGCGCGGCGAGACCATCCGCAGCGCCAACGATGTCGGCTGGCTGCGCAACCTCACGGTCGAGAGGCTGATGCGTTCCGACGTCGGCAAGGTGCCGTCGACCACGACCATCGCCGCCACGCGGAGCGAGTTCGCGCTGGGCTCCCGGCCGGGCATCGTCATCGTCAACAATGCCGACGAATATGTCGGTCTGGTCCTGCTGCCGGACCTGTTCTCCAGCGACCTCGACACCATCGCCGACGAGATCCAGGTGATCGAGCTCGCCCGTCTCACCGAGATCGTTCTGATCCCGGAGATGAATGTGAAGTCGGCGATGGCGGTGTTCGACGAGGCCGAAGCGGAAATGCTGGCGGTGGTCGATTCCACCGACAGCCGCAAGGTCGTCGGCTTCCTGACAGAGACGTTTGCCCGCCGCCGCTATGTCGAGGAGATCGACAAGGCGACGCGCGGGGTGCTGGGGGCATTGTCCTGAGACGACATTGCCATCCCGCTCAGTATTCGCGCAGCGAGTCCGGGAATCGTTCCATGCACGTGGCAGATTGACGCGATGGGCCCGGACGCCCATATCTTGACAGGTCCAGTGCGTTACCTTGCCGGTCGTCCCCGTTCATTTGAAGTCTGTGGCGAGTGCGAACGCTGCCACGATTGAGGAGATTTGGATGTCGATGTTCAAAGGATTGATGCTAGGCGCGGTCGCCGGCCTTGTGGCCCTCTCGCCGGTCTCACCTGCCGCGGCCGCTGAGAACGCCGCTCCGAAGGCGGCGACGGCGCAGCCGGCTGCAGCTGGCGCCACCGACTTCAGCTCGGTCCGCCGCCGCTATTACCGGCGTGGGCCGAATGGCGCGGCCCTCGCGGTCATGGGCGCCGCTACCGGCCTGATCGCCGGTGCGATCGCCGAGCAGCGCCGCCGCGACTATTACGAAGAGAACTATTATTACGGCCCGCGTTCCTATTACGGCGGTGGCGGTTATGTCGTTGGCCCCGGCTATGGCGGTGGCCCGTATTATGGCGGCCCGCGCTACTACCAGCCGTACTAGGCCGGCAAGCAGCCTTTGGATTTCGAAACGGGACGGCGCCTGGCGCCGTCCCGTTTTCGCGTCCGCCCTGTAGTCGCCGCCTGTCAATCCCTCTAGGCAAAAACATTCCACTTTACCGAAATTCGGATTTGTCGTATGTATTGCTCATCCCGGTTCACCAGGATGGGGCGATCGTAAATCGTCACTGATCGCGAGCCGGGTTGCGGTGGACGCGGCAGCGTCGGCACAAGATGGCACGGGGTGGGCGGGTAGTCCCTGTGAAGCCGAGGTCGTGTGCGGACGAACGGCGCTGAAGGCTCGTCTCGCCAACATTTTGCCGGCCATGTGCACGTGACGGCGAACCCTGTGGCGAAGTGCGAGTTCGCGTACGGCAAAACCGTGTGGTCCTGGCCGTCATTGCTACGGTCAAGCCTTTGCGAAGATGCTACGAGCCCAACCGGGCAGACCGGCATCGTCAATTCGCGGGGCGAGGGAGGCCAGAAGGAAATTGGCTCCCGGGAGAGCGCGGCATAAGCCGTAAAGCCATCGCGCAGGGAAGGCCTGGTGTTCCGGCGTCACCTGTATGCTGCTGTGCGGTTCTTTTGCGCGCTTTGCTTATTCGCGCAGCGGACCGCGGGTGCCAGCCGGCACCCGGTCTTCCCTACGCCCTCCTGGTTCTGGAGGGTGTGAGCGACGAGCAAAGCTCGGGCAAAACGCGCCGCGAGGATGCGAAGGTGTGTCCGCAACACGCGCTGTCATCGCCCGGCTTGACCGGGCGATCCAGTATTCCAGAGGCGTTAGTGATTGAACCGACAGGCCGCGGCGTACTGGATTCCCCGCCTTCGCGGGGAATGACAGTGGTGTTTGGAGAACGAGCTGCAGCCTCATCCTCGGTGCTGCGTTCGCAATGACAAATAGAGGCACCCACGGCCAAAAATTCGGCAAATGGAGCCTGCGGGTCCGATGGACTTGCCAAGCCTGATCCGGTTGAATGGCCCCGTCCACGACGACGTGGACAGATGTGCCTTGGAGGGCGTGCCCTCCGACCTAGAGAGACAAGATGAGCAAACTCGTTATCCGCGCCGGTGATTTCACTTTCGATGCCCGCTTCGAGGAGCAACTGGCGCCAAAGACGGTGGCTGCCTTCCGCAAGGCGCTGCCGTTCGAGAGCCACATCATCCATGTGCGCTGGAGCGGTGAAGGCGTCTGGATGCCGCTCGGCGACCTGGATTTCGGCGTCGGCTACGAGAACCACACCAGCTATCCCGCGCCGGGCCAGATCATCCTCTATCCCGGCGGCATCAGCGAGACCGAGATCTTGATGGCCTATGGTGGCGTGCACTTCGCCAGCAAGATGGGGCAGCTCGCCGGCAATCACTTCATCACGGTGACCTCGGGCCTCGAGAACCTCGCGACCCTCGGCAAGTCCGTGCTCTGGAAGGGCGCGCTGCCGATCCGCTTCGAGGAAGTCTGAGTGACTGATATCCGCTACCCGCGCGATCTTCGCGGCTACGGCCGCAATCCGCCACATCCGCATTGGCCCGGCAACGCGCGGGTCGCGGTGCAGTTCGTCGTCAATTTCGAGGAAGGCGGCGAGAACAACATCCTGCACGGCGACCGCGCCTCGGAAGCATTCCTGTCAGACGTGCTCGGCGCGCAGCCCTGGCCCGGGCAGCGGCACGCCAACATCGAGTCGATGTTCGAATACGGCTCGCGCGCAGGCTTCTGGCGGCTGTGGCGGATGTTTTCGGAACGCAAATGGCCGACCACGGTGTTCGGCGTCGCGACCGCACTGATGCGCAATCCCGAAATCGTCGCCGCCATGAAGGAGGCGGACTGGGACATCGCGAGCCACAGCCTCAAATGGATCGAGCACAAGGACATGACCGAGGCGCAGGAGCGCGCCGAGATCGCCGAGTCCATTCGCGTCCATACCGAGGCGACCGGCACCCGGCCGCTCGGCTGGTACACCGGCCGCTCGTCGATCAACACCAACCGGTTGCTGATCGAGGAGGGCGGCTTGCTCTATCTCTGCGACTCCTATGCTGACGATCTGCCTTATTGGGTCAAGAGCGTGGGCCGCAAGCAACTGGTCGTCCCCTACACGCTCGATGCCAACGACATGCGCTTCATCAACCCGCAAGGGTTTGCCGAGGGCGAGCAGTTCTTCACCTATCTGAAGGACGCCTTTGACGTGCTCTACGCCGAAGGCGAGACCGCGCCGAAGATGATGTCGGTGGGTCTGCACTGCCGTCTGGCCGGTCGACCCGGCCGCGCGGCGGGACTGATCCGCTTCCTCGACTATATCGGCAAGCACGAGCGCGTCTGGGTGCCGACGCGGCTGCAGATTGCACAACATTGGCACGACAAGCACGCGCATCTTGCCGATGACGCCTTCGAGATTGGGTAGAAGTGATGCCGCAGATCGCGCTCTCCGATCTCAACACTATTGGCAAGGCCGAGTTCGTCGCGGCGCTCGCCAATGTCGTCGAATACTCGCCGTGGATCGCGGAAACGATCGCTGCCCAGCGGCCCTTCGCTGGCATCAATGCCTTGCACGATGCGATCAAGGCGGCGATCCAGGGCGCCGAGCCTGAGACGCAGCTGGCGCTGATCCGCGCGCATCCTGACCTTGCCAACAAGACCCAGCGCGCGGCGGGGCTTACGGCCGAGTCAGATGCCGAGCAGAACAGCGCCGGTCTCGACCGCCTGTCGGAAGCCGAATTCACAGCTTTCGAGCAGGCGAACAAGGCCTATCGCGAAAAGTTTGGCATTCCCTACATCGTCTGCGCGCGCCGCCACACCAAGGATTCCATCCTGCGTGATTTCCAGACGCGGCTGAAGAACATCGCCAAGACGGAGACACGCCGCGCGATCGAGGAGATTTTTCGTATCTCGGCGCTGCGGCTCGATCAACTCGTTACGGCCGACGACCGGCTGAAGGTGCATGGCCGGCTCTCGACCCACGTGCTCGACAATCACAACGGCAAGCCTGCGCCTCGCATTGCCGTCGAGTTGGTCGAACTTGCGCGGCTCGGCGAGAGCCGCGTGATCACACGCGCGGTCACCAACGAGGACGGCCGCACCGATGCGCCGCTGATCGGCGGACGTCCGCTGCCGATCGGCCGCTACGAGCTAAGATTTGCCGTCGCCAAATATTTTGCCGAGCGCGGGGTGCTGATGCCGGATCCGCCCTTCCTCGACGAGATCCCGCTGCGCTTCGCCATCAGCGAGCCCGAAGGTCACTATCACGTGCCGCTGCTGGTCACTCCCTGGAGCTACTCGACCTATCGCGGGAGCTAGCGACCAAACTTGTCGTGCAGTGCCGGAAACAGCCGGTCCGGCTTGAACGGCGTCGACGTGAAGCGGATGCCGGTCGCGTCGGCGATGGCGTTGCCGAGTGCCGCGGAGACCGGATTATACGGGCTCTCGCTCATCGACTTCGCGCCCATCGGGCCGATCGCATCGAACGTGTCGGCGAAATAGACCTCGGTGCGCGGCACGTCGGCGAAGGAGGGCAGGTGATAGTCGCGGAACGAGGCGTTGACGACGCGGCCCTGCGCGTCGATCACCATCTCCTCGTACATCGCAGCTCCCAGCGATTGCGCCACCCCGCCCTCGATCTGTCCGCGGCATTGCATGGGATTGGCGACCGCCCCGGCGTCCGCCGCCTGCACGCTCTTGAGAATCCTGAGCTCGCCGGTCGCCTTGTTCACGGCAACGCGAAACCCCTGCACGTTGAACGCGACCGAACGCGGCGTGCCCTGCGAATTGCCGCTGGCCACGGTCGGCTTGCCTTGTTCATGCGCGGCCTTGGCAAGCTCGGCAAAGGACATTCGCTTGACGCCACTGAAAACGGCCTCCTCGGCGAGGGTGCAGGTCGCGGCATCGCAAAGCCACGCCGCCGCCGCGATGGCCTTCAGCTCGATCGCGAGGGCCTCCGCCGCCGCATGTGTCGCCTTGCCCGCCACAAAGGTGCCGGCGCTACCATAGGCGCCGGTGTCGTGGCCGCCATGCGCGGTGTCGGATTGCCTGAGACGGATGTTGTCCGCGATCGTCGCCAGCGCGCTCGCCGCGATCTGCCGGTGCACGGTGCTGGTGCCGTTGCCGAATTCGGCCGTGCCGACCGTGAGATCAAAGCTGCCGTCGTCGCGGAGCGCGATCGTGGCATCGGCGATGTGGCCGGCCGGCGGAACGGTGTCGATCATGGTCAGCGCCATGCCTTTGCCGATCGACCAGTCCGGCGACAGATTGGGCGGCGGCGCCTCCGCCAGCATCGCCTGTTCGACGAGGTCGAGACACTGGTCGAGCCCGTAGGAGCCGTAGGAGACGTCGTGATACTCAGACGGCGGCGGCGTCAGCATGGGATCGCCGGGCTTGACGATATTGCGGCGGCGCATGTCGTAGGGACTGATGCCGAGCCGGCTCGCCAGCTCGTCAATCGCGGCTTCCACCGCGATCAGCGTCTGCGGCAGGCCGTAGCCGCGAAACGCGCCTGCCGGCACCGTATTGGTGTAGACGGCGACCGCATCGACCTTCTTGTTCGGGCAGTTGTAGACGCTGAGGCATTCCTGCGCCGCGTGGAACAGCACGGGGCCGGCATGATTGCCATAGGCACCGGTGTTGGAGAGTACGTCGAGCCCAAGCGCGGTGAGCTTGCCGTCCTTGTCGGCACCGGCCTTGACGTGGACCCGCATCGGGTGCCGCGTCGAGGTCGCGATGAACTGCTCCTCCCGCGTCAGCTCGAGCTTCACGGGGCGTCCCGTCCTGAGCGCGGCGAGCGCAAGAATGTCCTCGACGAACATCTCCTGCTTGCCGCCAAAACCGCCGCCGACGCGCTCGCAGAACACGCGGACCTTGTCCATGGGAAGCGCGAAGATGTCGGACAGCGCACGGCGGGTCAGGAACGGCACCTGGGTGGAGGTGCGGACATTGAGCACGCCAGCCTCGTCCAGCCAGGCGAGGCCGCCATGGGTTTCCAGCGCGGCGTGCTGGACCCGCTGGGTAGTGAAGGTGCCCTCATAGGTGACGGCAGAATTTGTGAACGCAGCCGCGACGTCGCCGAACTCGCCATGCTTCTCCGCGACGATATTGCGCTGGGCGTCGGCGACCCGATGCGCGGTGGTCCGGTCGGGGTGGATCACCGGCGCGCCCGGCCGCATCGCGTCCTCGGGATCGATCACGGCGGGCAGGATATCGTAATTGACCTCGAGCCGGCGGCAGCCTTCCTCGGCCGCTGCCTCGCTGTCCGCAACGACGGCCGCGACCTTCTGGCCGATGAATCGGACGATGGTATCGAGGACGCGGGTGTCCTCCGGATCCATCCAGTCCTTTTCGTGCCGCGCGGTCGAAAACAACCGGTCGGGTGCGTCCTCATGTGTGAATACGGCCTGCACGCCGGGAACGCGCAGCGCTGCCTCCTTGTCGATCGCGACGATCTTCGCGTGCGCGTGCGGCGAGCGCAGCAGCTTGATGTGCAGCAAGCCGTCGATCCCGGTGTCAAACGTGTAGCGCGCCCCGCCGCGCACGATTTCGGGACCAGCGGGCGCCGGCAGGCTGCGACCGAAAGCGGCGCCGGCTTCGATAGCGGTGTCGCAATTGTTTTTGCCGTCGAGCGCGTCCTCGATCGAGCGATAGCCGGTGCAGCGGCAGATGTTGCCTTTCAGCGATGCGCCGAGATCGGTGCGCTGCGCTTGGTTGAGCGAGGCGCAGGTCAGGATCACGCCGGCGGTGCAGAAGCCGCACTGAAAGCCCTGCGCGTCGAGGAACGCCTGCTGCATCGAATGGACGCCATGATTTCCGCCGAGCCCCTCGATAGTGGTGATCGCGTGCCCCGCGGCGCGAAACGCCGGGATCAGGCAGCTATGCACGGGCTCGCCATCGAGCAGCACGGTGCAGGCGCCGCAATCGCCGGCATCACATCCCTTTTTCACGCCGAAATGGCCGAGCTCGCGCAGGAATGTGCGCAGGCATTGCCCGGCGCGCGGCTCGTCGGAGAAATCTGCTCCATTCACCGCGAAATTCATGGTGGCGTCGTGTCCAGCAATTCGCCGCGAATCTGCTCGGCGAGCCGCAGTGTCATCTGCTTGCGCCAGAACGGCTTGCCGTGGACGTCGTCATGGATGAGATCGTCGGTGAGGTGTTTTGCGATGGCATCGCGCAGCGCGGCTGCGTCGGGCGCCTTGGCGAATGTCAGTTGGACCGGGCGGATGGTTGATGCTGTGATCGTCAGTGTCATCTCGCCGCTCGCATCGAGGCTCCCGATCAGCAGTGCTGCCGAGCGGCCGACGGGCGTCAACGAGATTTGGCGGAATGCAGAGCGTCGCTTCAGCGCCGCGAGCGGGATGTCGATCTGGCGCAGCAGGTCACCCGGTCCGAGGCAATTGCTTTGGTTGCCGGTGACGAAGTCGGTGACAGACATCGTCTGCTCGCCGCCGCCGGCCTTCCAGATGGTGCAGACGCCGTCGAGGGCCGCTGTCAGCGAGATCATCGGGCCCGCCGGCAGCGACATGCAGAGATTGCCGCCAACGGTCGCCGTTTTCCAGATCTTGAAGGAAGCAAGGAAGGCGCGGCAGCACTGGTTGATCAGGGGCGCGGCGAGCCAGTCCGGTGGGCAGGTGAGCGCATCGAGCTGCGCGACGGTGCAGGTCGCCGCGATCGTGAGGTGTGTGTCGGTCACTTCGAGCGCCGGCCATTTCAGGTCGGTGAGATCGATCAGCCGCGTCAGATGCGTTTGCGGTTCCGAGAACAGCCATGTTCCACCCGCGAGCCAGGCATCGCCTGCCGTCCATGCGGGCAGTTGTGCGCGGCTCTCGGGATGGGCCACCGCGGTGATGGTATTCAAGTCCATGCGTCTGCGACCGGACCGACAATCGATCGGAAGTCTTGCAAGTCCAGCGCCAAGTCGCAACAACTGGCTTTGGGGGCGACTGGCCCTGGATTTGCTGGTCCGTGCCGACGGGTAGGAGAAACCTTGTGATGGACACCACAAAGCCGCTCTGGATCAAGGACCCGCTGGCCATCCTCGCCGACGGCGCCGAGCGTGGCGTTGTGGTTCAGGACGGAGGCATTGTCGAACTGGTGCCCGCCGGTGGCAAGCCCGAGACGTCCGATGTCGCGACGTTCGAAGCCGGCGCCCACGTCGTGCTGCCCGGCCTGATCAACACCCACCATCATTTCTATCAGACGCTGACACGCGCGGTGCCGGCGGCGATGGACCGCGAATTGTTTCCCTGGCTGCAGGCGCTTTATCCGGTGTGGGCGCGGATGACGCCGGAGGCGCTCGAGCTCGCTGTCACGGTGGTGATGTCGGAGCTTCTGCTCTCCGGTTGCACGACGACGACCGATCATCACTACGTGTTTCCGGCGGGGCTCGAGGACGCCGTCGATATCGAGGTTGGCGTCGCAAAGCGGCTCGGCGTCCGCGTGCTGCTGACGCGCGGCTCGATGAACCTGGCGCAGCGCGACGGTGGCCTGCCGCCCGATAGCGTCGTCCAGGACGAGGATACGATCCTCGCCGATAGCGCGCGGGTGGTGGCCAAGCATCATCAGCGCGGCGACGACGCCATGGTGCAGATCGCGCTGGCGCCGTGCTCGCCATTCTCGGTGACCACATCGCTGATGCGGGCCACCGCCGATCTCGCTGGCAAGCTCGACGTGCGCCTGCATACGCACCTTGCCGAGACCGAGGACGAGAACAGGTTTTGCGAGCAGATGTACGGCTGCCGCCCGCTCGATTATCTCGAGCAATGCGGCTGGCTCAACGCGCGGACCTGGCTCGCGCACGGGATATTTTTCAACGTCGAGGAGATGAAGCGGCTCGGCAAGGCCGGGACCACCATCAGCCATTGCGCGTGCAGCAATCAGATCTTGGCGTCCGGCTGCTGCCCGGTCTGCGAGATGGAGGAGGCGGGCGTCGCCATCGGTCTCGGCGTCGACGGCTCTGCGTCAAACGATGGGTCGAACCTGATGCAGGAGGTGCGCGCGGCCTTCCTGTTGCAGCGGGCGCGCTACGGGGTGGCGAAGGTGAGCCACAAGGACGCGCTGCGCTGGGCCACCAAGGGATCGGCGGCCTGCGTTGGACGTCCGGAGCTGGGTGAGATCGCCGTCGGCAAGGCTGCGGACCTTGCGCTGTTCAAGCTCGACGAGCTGCGGTTCAGTGGCCATGGCGATCCGCTGGCCGCACTGGTGCTGTGCGGCGCCCATCGTGCCGATCGCGTGATGGTCGCGGGCAAATGGGCGGTGATCGACGGCGCGGTTCCCGGCCTCGACATTGCCGATCTCATTCGCCGCCATAGCGCTGTCGCCCGCGCCATGCAGGCGGGCTAGCGCACGAAAGGGAACGAGGGGGCGACCAACGAGTGCCGGGTTCTCCTGGCCACCCCCTCAAAACCTCCTCCGGGAGGAGCAGGTGATTTACTCAAGCAAGAAGCGTGCTACTTGCCCGGAAGCTTGTCATCGATGCCTTTGACGTAGAAATTCATGCCGAGGATCTGGCCGTCGTCGAGATTGGCGCCGCCCTTGCACTCGATTTCCTTGCCGTCCTGCCCAATGACTGGGCATTTGAACGGGTGCAGCTTGCCTGCGATGATCGCAGCCTGGGCATCCTCGGCCATTTTCTTCACGTCGTCGGGCATGTTGGTGTAAGGCGCCATTGCGAACATGTGGCTGTCGAGGCCGCCCCAAATGTCCTCGGACTTCCAGGTGCCGTCGAGCTCGGCCTTGACCCGGGCGATGTAATAGGGGCCCCAGGTGTCGAGGATCGAGGTCAGCTGGGCCTTGGGGCCGAACTTGATCATCTCCGAATCCTGGCCGAATGCGAGCTTCCCGCGTTCGCTGGCGATCTGCATCGCCGCCGGCGAATCCGTGTGCTGCATGATGACGTCGGCGCCCTGGTCGATCAGTGCCTTTGCGGCATCGGCTTCCTTGCCCGGATCGAACCAGGTGTTGGCCCAGATGATCTTGACCTTGATGTTCGGGTTGATGGTCCGCGCCGCGATGATCGTCGCGTTGATGCCGGAAACGACCTCGGGAATTGGGAACGAGCCGATATAGCCGAGCACGCCCGCCTTCGACATTTTGGCCGCGATCAGGCCCTGGATGTAGCGGCCCTGATACCACCTGCCCGAATAGGTCGACATGTTCGGATTGCGCTTGTAGCCGGTGGCGTGTTCGAAATGCACGTTCGGATATTTCTTCGCGACCTTCAGCGTCGGATCCATATAGCCGAATGACGTCGTGAAGATCAGCTTGTTGCCGGCGCGGACGAGCTGTTCGATGGAGCGCTCGGCATCGGGACCCTCGGGCACGTTTTCGAGATAGGTGGTCTCGATCTTGTCACCGAGCTCCTTCACCAGCGCCAGGCGGCCCTGGTCATGCTGATATGTCCAGCCGAGGTCGCCGATCGGCCCGAGATAGATGAAGCCGACCTTGAGCTTGTCGGCGGCGGAGGCAGCACCGATGCTTCCGGCGAGCAACAGCCCGGTCGTCAGTGCAAGAAGTGTTTTCCTCATCGTTAATCTCCACATCGTCGGGGAAAGCCACACTCCACGATCTGCGCGCCCCATTCGCGCACGTCGCGGAAAATCGATCAGCGGTCAGGCACGAACACGGTTCCGAGCGCGGCCGGCGCGGTCGAGCCGCCGGTGCGGGCACGCGAGAGCAGAACGAGCACAATCACGGTCGCAAGATAAGGCAGCGCCGACATGAATTGCGAGGGAATGCCGATGCCCCAGCCCTGCGCGTGCAACTGCAGAATCGTCACCGCGCCGAACAGATAGGCGCCGACGACGAGCCGTCCCGGCCGCCAGGACGAGAACACGACCAGCGCCAGCGCGATCCAGCCGCGTCCCGCGGTCATGCCGGGAATGAAGAAGGGCGTATACGCGAGCGGCAGGTAGGCGCCGGCCAATCCCGCGCAGGCGCCGCCGAACATCACCGCAAGCGTCCTGATGCGCAGCACGGGGTAGCCCAGCGCATGTGCCGACACGTGGTTGTCGCCGCAGGCCCGCAGGATCAGCCCCGGCCGCGTCCGGTACAGGAACCACCAGACGCCGACGATCAGCGCGACCGAGAAATAGATAAAACCGTTCTCGCCGAACAGCACGCGGCCAATCAGCGGCATATCGGTGAGGCCGGGGATGTAGAGCGGCTGCGCTGTCCCAACGCGTTCGCCGACGAAGCCGGAGCCGATCAGGCCTGACAGCCCGACGCCGAGGATCGTCAGTGCCAGGCCCGTCGCGACCTGGTTGACCGCAAGCCCGAGCGCCATCAGCGCGAAGATCAGCGACATCAGCGTGCCCGCTGCCATGCCGCAGATCGCGCCGATCAGGATCGAGCCGGTCAGCCAGGCGCCGACGAAGCCGCAGGCCGCGCCCATGATCATCATGCCCTCGACGCCGAGGTTGAGGACGCCCGAGCGCTCGGCGACCAGTTCGCCGGTCGCGGCGATCAGCAGCGGCGTCGAGGCGGCGAGCACCGCCAGGATGATGGCTTCAACCAGTTCCACGGACCACCCCACGGTTAGGGAACACCAGCTTGAAGCGGTAGTGGATGAGCGAGTCGCAGGCGAGCACGTAGAACAGCAGAATGCCTTGGAAGACCTTGGTGACATCAAGCGGGATCTTCATCGCGATCTGCGCCTGCTCGCCGCCGATGAAAGTCAATGCGAGGAAAAGGCCTGCAACGAGGATCCCAATCGGATTGAGCCGGCCGAGGAAGGCCACGATGATGGCGGTGAATCCATAGCCCGGCGAAATGCCCGGCTGCAGGTGCCCGATCGGGCCGGCGACCTCGATGATGCCGGCAAGCCCTGCCAGCGCACCTGAAATGGCGAAGGTCAGGATCACAAGCTGGTTGGCATTGAAGCCGCCGAAGCGGGCCGCGCGTGGCGCTGCGCCAACCACGCGAATCTCGAAGCCCTTGATGCTGCGCCCGAGCAGGACGACGGCGGCCGCGACGACCACCAGGGCGATGATGGAGCCGAGATGCAGCCGACCACCTTCGATCAGCAGGGGCACGGTGGCGACCGGATCGAACTCCGCCGTGGTTGGGAAGTTGAAACCGTGCGGATCGCGCCAGGGGCCGCGGACGAGATAGTCGAGGAAGAGCTCCGCGACATAGACCAACATCAGGCTGGTGAGGATTTCACTGGCGCCGAACCTCACCTTGCAGATCGCCGGGATCAGCGCGTAGAGCGCGCCGGCGGCGGCTCCCAGCACGAGCATTGCCGGCAGGACCCAGGCGCCGGCGTCGGTGCCCTGCGTCTTCACCGCGATCCAGCTTCCGGCGACGGCGCCGATCAGGAACTGCCCTTCGGCGCCGATATTCCAGGCGTTGGCGAGATAGCAGAGCGACAGCCCGACCGCGATCATCACCAGCGGCGTCGCCTTCACCGCGATCTCCTGCAGCGAATAGCCGTCGGTGAGCGGCGCGATGAAATAGGCCTGCAGGGCCAGCAACGGATTCTTGCCGAGGAAGGTGAACAGGATGGTCATGGTCACGAGCGTCAGGGCGATCGCGATCAGCGGGGACAGAAGCGCGATCGCGTTGGAGCGCTCGAGGCGCTTCTCAAGCACCAGCTGCATGCGCCGCCTCCTTCGAGTCGAGGGGGCTACCACCCATCAGCAGGCCGAGCTGCTCGCGCGTTGCCTCGCGCGTGATGAGCGGTGCCGACAGACGGCCGTGGAACATGACCGCGATGCGGTCGGTGATCTCGATGAGCTCGTCGAGATCCTGGCTGGTCACCAGCACGGCGGCGCCGCCAGCGGCGAGATCGATCAGCGCCTGGCGGATCACGGCCGCCGCACCGGCATCGACGCCCCAGGTCGGTTGGCTCACCACCAGCACGGCGGGATTGCGAAGGATCTCGCGGCCGACGATGAACTTCTGCAGATTGCCGCCGGACAGGCTCGCGGCTTCTGGATCGCGCTTGGCCTTGCGCACGTCGAACGTGTCGGTGGTCTTGTCGACTGTTGCGAGTGTCGCCGCCGTGTCGATGAACCCGTGCCTGACCATGTGGCTGGCGGCGTGCCCCGTGAGCAGGGCATTTTCGGACAGGCGCATCCGCGGCGCGGTGCCATGGCCGAGGCGTTCTTCCGGCACGAAGGCAGCGCCGAGCTTGCGTCGCTGGGTGATCGAGAGGTGCCCGGCGGCGATGCCTTCGACCACCACCGTGCCCGGATCCCTGCACAGCCGCTCACCCGAGAGCGCGGCGAACAATTCGTCCTGGCCGTTGCCGGCGACGCCGGCGATGCCGAGGATTTCGCCACCTCTCAATTCAAGCGAGATGTGCTCGAGCCGCACCCCGTGTGCCTCGGCAGGCGCCAGCGAGAGGTCGTTGACGACTAGGCGCGGCACGCTGGTCTGCCGGTGCGGCACGGCCTTCACCTCCTTGATCTCGCTGCCGACCATCATGCGCGCGAGCGAGGCCGCGGTCTCCAGCTTCGGATTGCAGGTCGCGACCTTCCTGCCACCGCGCAGGATCGTTGCGGTGTCGCAGAGCCGCTTTACCTCGTCGAGCTTGTGGCTGATGTAGAGGATGGCGCGGCCTTCGGCCTTGAGGCGCTCCAGCACGATGAAGAGCTGGTCGGCCTCCCGGGGAGTCAGCACCGCGGTCGGCTCGTCCAGGATCAGGAATTTGGGATTTTGCATCAAGGCGCGGACGATCTCGATGCGCTGCCGCTCGCCGACCGACAATTGCCAGACCTCGCGAACGGGATCGAGCGGCAGGCCGTAGGTCTTCGAGACCTGCTCCAGCCGCGCCGCCATGTCCCGGAAAGACTCATTGCCGTCGAGCCCGAGCGCGACGTTCTCGGCCACGGTGAGGTTGTCGAACAGCGAGAAGTGCTGGAACACCATGCCAATGCCGAGGCGGCGGGCCTCGGACGGACCGGACAGCGTGATGCGCTCGCCTTGCCAGCGGATCTCACCTGCGCTCGGTTGGATCAGCCCGTAGATCGCCTTCACCAGGGTCGATTTGCCGGCGCCGTTCTCGCCAAGCAGCGCGTGGATCTCCTGCGGGTGGATATCGATGTCGATGGAATCGTTGGCGAGAAGGTCGCCATAGCGCTTGGTGAGCCCGACCGTCTGAAGCAGCGGCGGCTCGCCGGAATGCAGGCCGTTGGATGTCGGATCTAACATTCACTGTCACGCGCAGATGGCAAGGAGTGGACCCCAATAGTGGGCCAGTTTGGCCGGCTGTGTCAGCAGCGAAAAGCCGTCATCCCATGGTCTAATCGACGCTACGACCAGGCACCCTCATGCAGCGCCGCGGCCTCGTCCTCCAGCATTGGCCCGACCACGTCGGTCGGGCGCTGGCCGCTGGCAAAGACGGCGCGGCAGGGCAGGTCGAGCGTGGGGTTTTCCGGATGGTTGCCGGTGATGTCGCGGAGGCGGTGCTCGCTGAGGGCATAGACCACGCGGCCGATGCCGGCCCAGTAGATCGCGCCGGCGCACATTGCGCATGGCTCGGCAGACGAGTAGAGCGTCGCGCTCGCCAATACCTCGGGCGAGAGTGTGCGGCAGGCCTGCGTGGCGGCGAGGCGCTCGGCATGCGCGGTGCCGTCGTGATCGGGCATGTAGCCGTTCTCAGCCTCGATCAGCACCTTGCCGTTGGCATCGACGACGACGCAGCCAAAGGGATGGTTGCCGTGGGTGACGGCGCGCCGGGCAGCCGCGAAGGACAGACGCAGGAACTGCTCGTCGCGTCCTTCCTTGCTCATCGCTGCTCCCGGGTCAGTGTCCCGCCATGTGCCGTCCAACGACGGTGAGGTCGGCTTCGCTGGTCCGTGCTTCATACACGAATTCGCCATGGAACATGACCACCAACCGGTCGGATAGTTCCAGCAATTCGTCGAGGTCCTCGCTGACCAGGAGCACGGCAGCGCCGCGATTGCGTGCGGCCATGATCTCGGCGTGGATCTGGGCGACGGCCGCGAAGTCGAGGCCGAAGCAGGGATTGGCTGCGATCAGCACCTCGACGTCGCCGCCCAGCTCGCGCGCCAGCACCGCGCGCTGCACATTGCCGCCCGACAGCGCCGAGATCGGCGTATCCGGCGTTCGGGTCTTGATCTTGTACCGGGCGATCTTCCGCTTCGCGTCGTCACGGAAGGCGCCGCGGTTGAGCCACCAGCCGCCGCTGGCGAATGGCGCGCGGTCGAACTCGCGGAAGGCGACGTTGTCGGCGACGCTCATGCCGCCGACGCAGGCGTTCTTCAGCGGTTCCTCCGGCAGCAGCGACATCTTGTGCCGGCGCATCTCCTCGCGCCGGGCGTGATAGGGATCGCCGGCGACACGCATCTCGCCGCTCTCGGCCTCCCGCTGGCCTGCCAGCACCTCGACGAGCTGCCGCTGGCCGTTGCCGGACACGCCCGCGATGCCGACGATCTCGCCGGCGCGCACGGTGAGCGACACGTCGTGGACGGCGATCGCGCCGGCGTCGTCGAGCGCGCGGATTTTCTCGAGCTCCAGCCTGGTCTGGCCGGCTTCACCGGTGCGCGGCGGCTTCACCGTCAGTTCCTCGGCGCCGATCATGGTGCGCGCCATGGCGTCGGGCGTGAGCTCAGCGACCTTCCCCTTGCCCGCGAGCTTGCCGCGGCGAAGAATTGTCACGTCATCCGCAAACGCCATGACCTCGCGGAATTTGTGCGTGATCATCAGGATCGTCAGATCGCCCCGGACCACCATGTCGCGGAGCATGCCGAGCACCTCGTCGGCTTCCGCCGGTGTCAGCACCGAGGTCGGCTCGTCCAGGATCAGGAAGCGTCGCTTGAGATAGAGTTGCTTGAGGATCTCGCATTTCTGCCGCTCGCCGGCGGAGATGTCGGACACTTTTGCCCGGAGCGGGACCTTGAACGGCATGGTCGCCAGGAACGTCTCGAGCTCCTTCATCTCCTTCGACCAGTCGACCACGGCCGGAACGTCGTCGCGCGCCAGCACGAGGTTCTCCGCAACGGTCATGGCCGGCACCAGCGTGAAGTGCTGGTAGACCATGCCGAGGCCAAGGCCGTGGGCATCCTTGGGATTGCCGATCGCCTGCTGGCGGCCGCCGACGAGGATGTCGCCTTCGGTCGCGTGATAGTAGCCCATGATGCATTTGACGAGCGTGCTCTTGCCGGCGCCGTTCTCGCCGAGCAGGGCGTGGAACGAGCCCGGGCGCACCTTCAGCTCGACATTGTCCAGCGCCAGGAAGTCGCCGAAGCGCATGGTCATGGCGATGGCGTCGACGCCGAAGGCACCGGCCGGAGGCGGGAGCTCGCCAATGATCACGAAATCGCTCCGATGAAAGCGTCTGATGTCGAGACCGCGCCGAACACGCCGCCCTGCATCTTGATCATCTTCAGCGCGTGATCGTGGTTGCTCTTGTCGGTGGCACCGCAGCAATCGTGCAGCAGCACGCATTCGAAGCCGCGATCATTGGCCTCGCGCATCGTGGTGTGGACGCAGACGTCGGTGGTGATGCCGGTCAGCACGATGTTCTCGATGCCGCGGACCCGCAGCAGCAGCTCGAGGTCGGTGGCGCAGAACGAGCCCTTGCCGGGCTTGTCGATGATCGGTTCGCCCGGCAGCGGCGCCAGCTCCGGGATGATGTCCCAGCCGGGTTCGCCACGCACCAGGATGCGGCCGCAGGGACCGGGATCGCCGATGCCGGCGCCGATCTGGCGCGAACGCCAGCGCTTGTTGGCGGGAAGGTCGGAGAGATCCGGACGGTGGCCTTCGCGGGTGTGGATGATGTGATAGCCCTGCTTGCGCATCGCCGCGAGCAGCCGCTTGATCGGCTCGATGGGCGCCCGCGTCAATGAGAGGTCGTAACCCATCTTGTCGACATAGCCACCGACGCCGCAGAAATCGGTCTGCATGTCGATGATGATCAGCGCGGTATTCTCGGGGCGGAGATCGCCGTTGTAGGGCCAGGCATAGGGCTCGGACTTGATGTGGCGCTCGGGCATGGCTTCGCTCTCTAGCGGGTGATCGACAATTCGGCAGGCGCACCCGTCAGCGTGCGCTTCGGCGAGCAGGTGATGATCATGATCGCCAGCGTCAGGATGTAGGGCGCGGCGTTGAACAGGTGATAGCCGGAGGTGACGCCGACCGATTGCAGCGCAGGCCCGAGTGCGGCCGCGCCGCCGAAGGCGAGCGAGGCCCACAGGCAGAGCAGGGGATCCCAGCGCGCAAAGATCACGAGCGCGACCGCGGTGATGCCCTGTCCCGAGGACAGGCCCTCGTTCCAGCTGCCGGGGTAGAACAGGGACAGGAACGAGCCGCCGATGCCGGCGAGGAAGCCGCCGACCATCGTGGCGCGGAGGCGGATCAGCAGCACGGAATGGCCCATCGCGCGGGCGGCGTCGGAGCTTTCGCCGGCGGTGCGGATGAGGAGGCCCCAGCGCGTGGTGCGGAAGGCCCAGTAGAGGATCGGCGCGAGCGCTACGCCGATCAGGAACAGCACGTTGATGCGGAGCGCCGCGCGCACCTGCGGAATGTCGCTCCACCAGCCGAAGTCGATCGCGGGCAGCCGCGCCGCAGTCGGTTCGATCAGCGGCTTGCCGAGATAGAAGGCGAGCCCGGTGCCGAACAGCATCAAGGCGATGCCGACCGCGACGTCATTGACACGCGGCAGCGAGCAGATGCCGGCATGGAGTGCGCCGAGCAGTGCGCCGGTGATACCGGCCGCGAGCACGCCGAGCCAGGGCGAGCCGGAAAGATAGGAGATGCCGTAGGCGCTCATTGCGCCCATCACCAGCGTGCCTTCGAGGCCGAGATTGATGCGTCCCGACCGCTCGGTGATGCATTCGCCGAGGCTCACGAACAGGAAGGGCGTGGAGACGCGAATGGCGCCGCCGAGCACCGCGAGCGGAACGGTCCAGAGCCCGATCGAGCCATCTGCCATCTCAGGATTTCCCCTTGAGAAAACCGATGCGGCCGTACAGCGCATCGCTTGCCAGCACGAAGACGAAGATGATGCCCTGCAGCACCAGCACGGAGGCATCGGGCAGGCCGAGGCGGCGCTGCAGCAGGCCGCCGCTGGCGCTGATGCCGCCGAGCAGGATCGCGACGGGAATGATGGCGATCGGGTTCTGCCGTGCGAGGAACGCCACCAGAATGCCGGTAAAGCCGTAGCCGGCAGCGAGATTGGCGTTGGTGCGGCCCTGCACGGCTGCGACCTCGACCATGCCTGCGAGTCCTGCTGCACCGCCGGCAAGGAAGCAGATCGCGAGGATGAGCTTGCTGACGCCGAGACCGACGATCTTGGCGGCGCGGATGTTGCCGCCGGCGACGCGCGCGGCAAAACCGAACACGGTGTGATAGATCAGGATGTAGGCGGCAATCGCGGCGATCAGTCCGAACACCAGGCCCCAATGCACGTCGGTGCCGGGAATGGTGCCGATCATGTTGACGGCGCCGATCTCGCGCGTCGATGGCTTGTTGAGGCTGGCAGGATCGCGCATCACGCCTTCGACGAGATGATTGAGGATCGCGAGTGCGATATAGACCAGCAGCAGGCTGGAGATGGTTTCGTTGACGCCGCGATATTGGCGCAGCGCGCCCGCGAACATGATCCACAATCCGCCGCCGATCACACCGGCAATGACCATGGCGATTTGAATTGCGAGCGGCGGCATGCCCTGCAGCGCCAGCGCCGCGCTGGTCGCCGACAGCGCGCCGATCAGCAGCGCACCTTCGCCACCGATGATGACCATGCCGAGCTGGGCGGGCAGCGCCGTACAGAGCGCGGTGAGGATCAATGGCGCGGCGCGCGTGAGCGTGTTCTGCCAGGAGAACCAGGTGCCGAACGCGCCGTAATACATGTAGTAATAGAGATCGAGCGGGCTCTTGCCGAACAGCGCAACGAAGAGCCCGAACACCGCGAGCGCGCCGACCAGCGCCGCGCCCGGGATGAGGATGTACTCGATGCTCGCGCCGTGGCGCTGGAGGAATCCGGGATCGGCGGCCGGGGCGATGGCCCCGGCCGTATCGACGGATTCCGCCGTTTCCGACGTCACGAAGTCGCTCCGAGCACGCCCTCGACGAGATAGTTCATCTTCTCGAGCTCGGGATCCTTCTGGCCGCGATCGGTGCCGGCAGCGATCACCGTCTTGCCCTTGTTGTCGACCAGGCCGCCCTTGAAGATCGCAAAGCCGTCGGCGGAGAGGAATTTGGCCTTGGCATCATCGGCTGCCTTGCGCGCTTCCGCCGAGACCGCTTCGCCGTAAGGCGAGACCTTCACGATCTCCTCCTTCAGGCCGCCGCGATAGAAGTTCGGTATCTCCTGGCCGGAGGCCATCATCTTCACGAACTTCGGATAGAGTGCTTCCCAGTTCCACTCGGCACCGGTGAGGTAAGCCTTCGGCGCGAGCGCCGACTGGTTGGTGTGATAGCCGCACACCATGGCGCCGCGCCGCGCGGCGTTCTCGACCATGGTCTTGGGACCATCAACGTGGCAGGTCAGGACGTCGACGCCCTGGTCGATCAGGCTGTTGGTGGCTTCGGCTTCCTTGACGGGCATCGACCAGTCGCCGGTGAAAATCACCTGCGTAGTGGCCTTCGGATTGACGGACCTGGCGCCGAGCGTGAAGGCGTTGATGTTGCGCAGCACCTGCGGGATCGGCTTGGCCGCAACGAAGCCGAGCTTGCTGCTCTTCGACGTCAGGCCGGCGACGATGCCCGAGATGTACTGAGCCTCGTCGATATAGCCGAAATAGCTGCCGGCGTTCTTGGGATCCTTGTCGCTCCAGAGACCGCCGCAATGCTCGAAGCGCAGCTTCGGGTATTTCGCGGCCATCTTGAGTACATGCGGATTGTAGTAACCGAAGGATGTCGGGAACAGCAGCGTGGCGCCATCGAGGTTGATCATGGACTCGATGGTCTTCTCGACCGCGTCGGTCTCCGCGACCTTTTCCTCCTCGATGACCTTGAGGCCGGGGATCTTCTTCAGCGCGGCTGCGCCCTGCGCATGCGCCTGATTGTAGCCGTAGTCGTCGCGCGAGCCGACATAGATGAAGCCGATGGTCGTGTCCGCTGCGAATGCCGGACGGACACCGACCGCCGCGCCCAAGGAGAGCGCCGCGCCACCCTGCAACAAATGCCGTCGTGAAATCCTGCCAAAATCCATTGCTTGCTCCCTCGGCGGATGGACCGCTCAACATCTCCCTGGTCGCCGCCGGTCTGGCGGGCCGGAACTGGATGTCGCAAGCTTCGTGCCAGAGGCTATGAGGTGGGCATTTTCGGGCAAGCCAATGAGATGACAGCGAATATCTGGGTCGTCTGAATCTTGGGCAGGAGGGGTGCTGTATAAATTTTGGGCAGTCTCTCTTTGTTGTATGCAAGGGAGTTAAGCAGTCTTAACTGGTCCGGCGGTCTGTCGGCTGGCGCATTCATGCTAACCAGTCGCGGAGTCCGGGCGGGGCCGGCGTCGCGCCTGCTGGCACCGAACTTGTATCGATTGGCGGCTTGCCCTGAGCCGCAGGAATGGAAAGCTCGACCGAGATGGCCGCTGGTATCGCCGCTTCAAACCTGTCGCTCGGCGAGGAGATCGTGGGCCGCATCGACGCGCTCGCTGCGATCTCGGAAGAAAATGACAAGCTCACCCGCATCTATCTCAGCAAGGAGCTGCGAACCGCTTCCGAGCTGATCCTGGGGTGGATGCGCGAGGCCGGCATGAGCGCGCATCTCGACGCGATCGGCAATGTCTGCGGCCGCTATGAGGGCGAGCGACCGGGCGCGCCCTGCCTGATGCTGGGCTCGCATTACGACACCGTGCGCGATGCCGGCAAATGGGACGGCCCGCTTGGCATCGTCACCGCGATCTCGTGCGTCGCCGCGCTGAACCGGCGCGGACAGCGCCTGCCATTCGCAATCGAGGTGGTCGGCTTTGCCGACGAGGAGGGCGTGCGCTTTTCCTCGACGCTGCTCGGCAGCCGCGCCGTCGCCGGCACCTTCGACGAGAGCCTGTTGAGTACGCGCGACCGCGACGGCGTCTCGATGCGCGAAGCGCTGGTGCAGTTCGGCCTCGATCCCGACCGTATCGGCGCTGCCGCCCGCACCAGGCGCGAGCTGCTCGCCTATCTCGAGCTGCACATCGAGCAGGGGCCGGTGCTGGAAGCGCAAAACCTGCCTGTGGGCGTGGTGACCGCGATTGCCGGCGCGACGCGGCTTGCGGCGCGGCTGACCGGGATGGCGGGTCATGCCGGCACCGTGCCGATGGCGTTGCGGCGCGATGCGCTGGCGGGAGCGGCCGAATGCATCGGCGCGATCGAGCAGTTTTGCCGCAGCGACGCGGACGGCCTGGTCGGCACCGTCGGCTACATCCAGGCCGCGCCCGGCGCGACCAATGTCATCCCGGGGCAAGTGTCCTTTACCATCGACATGCGCGCGCCGACCGACATGCACCGCAAGCGCGCGGTGGCTGATGTCGTCCGCCAGATCGAAGCGATCGCAAAACGGCGTCACCTGGCGCTGCAGCTCGATGTCACCCATGAAAACCGCACCGCGCCCTGTGCGCCCTGGCTGAAGGAGCAGGTCGCGCAGGCGATCGCGGCAGAGGGATTTCCCGCATTCGAACTGCCGAGCGGGGCAGGGCATGACGGCATGGCGATGATCGACATCGCCGACGTCGCCATGATCTTCGTGCGCTGCCGCGGCGGTATCAGCCATCACCCGGACGAGCATGTCGAGCTTGCCGATGCCGACGCCGGCGCCCGGGTGCTGCTCCGCCTGATCGAGAATTTCAGGCCGCATCAGGGCTAGCCGGCTCGGGCTCCCCGAGCCCCTTGGCCCGAGATCGGGCTGTCATCAGACCGATATAAGAATCAAGGCAGGGTTCCGGCCGTCAACAGCGGCGCGCGTGCAGCGTCATCAACAGCTTGTATGAACAGCGATATTCCTTTCTCGCCACATGCCGACAACCGGTTCTATCAGGGAGCTGTAGCGACCTGCGTCGCCAACGCGCTGCAGGCGGTCAATTTCCTTGGCGATCGCTTTCTGAGAAAATCGCAAAATCTGTCCACTGCGATCGGGGATCTCTACCGGCATTCGATGGACAGCGCGTTCTCGTCGACCGAGGCCTTTCTCGTCACGGGCGCACCGCACGCGTCCGCCTATTATCCACGCGACTTCGCCTGGTTCTATCCTGATGTCCTCGATCCCGAGACGATCATGGATTCGCAGGACGCGATCCGGCGCGTTCGCCTGCTCGAGAAGAGCGTCCGCCTGCTGCTGGAGGCGGTGCGTGCCGACGTCGTCACGACGACCATCGTTCCGGCCGGCCGTGCCCGCTATCTCGGCGTGAACTATTTCTCGCGACCTTCCGACACGCTGCTCGGCATTCTCGCCGGCCTGCAGCAGATGATCACCGCCGACCAGCGCAGTTCGCCTCATCTGGCGATGTCGCAATGCGCGCATGCCGGTCGTCTGTTGCTGGTCGAATATGGCGCCGACCTGAAGCGCGCGATCCTGCAGCTCGCCGGCGAGCTTGAGCCATTCTATGACGACGGCGCCAGGCATTTGCTGTGCGATGCCAACGCGCCGCGCTCCGCTGCCACCGACACCCGCGCCGAGCGCAGGCGCTTCGTCACCAATGCCTGCGTCTACACGACGTTTCTGTGGGGCGTGCAGCTCAAAATTCTCGACGAGACCGATTTGGCGCTGCAGCTTGGGTCCGGTCTCCGGCAGTACAAGAAGGACCTGCTCCGCCTGTTCGGCAGGAACGGCTACATCAGGCATTCCCTGGATGGCTCGACCACGTCGCCGGCGTCGGCCGTCGCGCTGGATTTCGTCGGCGTGCATCAGGGCTTCTGGGACCTGAACGATGCGAGCGAGCGCAAGCTGTTCGCGACGACCACGGATCTGATCCTGGCGGAGCCGCGTTTCCGTATCCCCGGCACATTCCATTTCTTCGTGTCGGTGGATAATCCGCGGAACAAGATGATCCACAAGATCGCGGCGCCCGCCTACCAGGGGCGTTCCTCCTGGCCGACATTCAATGTCGAGTTCGCCGATCGCATGCTTGACTACGACGATCATTCAGGCGGCGACAAATATCGCGCCTGCGCGCAAGCCATCTTGAAGGACATTCGCACCGCGACCGAGGTTCACGGTGGATACCAGGAGTTGCTCTCGGAAGAGGGCCTGAAATATCGCACCTGGGCCTACAAGGGTGCCGTGGCGCACTCCTGGTTCCCGCGCTTCCTGTCGGTCTGGAGGCGGGCGTATGGCAGTCCGTTGCTCCACTGGAATGACTGAGCCGCGAATTACTCCGCTGCCTTCGCCGTCTTGCCGAACATCCGCGTCGGGGCCGGGAAGCCGCAGGAGGTGCCGTCGGTGACCTTGACCTGATCTTCCCAGGGCAGGCGGTAGGTGCCCGCGACCATGTCCTGCATGAAGGTGTAGGGGCAGTCCATCGCGCCGCCCTTCACGGCGACATAGCCGCGGTGCCAAAGCTGGTAGATGTTGTTCTCGACGCCCCAATTGATCCGCGCCTCGCGCACGAGGTCGGGACGCACCTCGGCGGTGATGATCTCGTCGGCCCGGCCTGTGGTGCCATGGGCGAGCACGGTGCCGTCGAAATTCACGATCATGCCCTCGCCCATGGAGTCGAACGAGCCGTCCGTGCCGCACATGCAGACGTTCGCTGTGACCATCAGGTTCTGGAACGAGTTGGCCTGATTGGTGAAGCGCCAGGAATCTCGGATCGGTGCGGTGTAACCGGCGGTGCGGATCATGATCTCGGCGCCCTTGTAGGCGCATTCCCGCGCCATCTCCGGGAACATGCCGTCATGGCAGATAATGAGCGCGATCTTCGCGCCCCTCGGCCCATCGATCACGGGGATGCCGACATCGCCGGGCTCCCAGGGCTCGACGGGAATCCACGGATGCAGCTTGCGGTAATAGAGCTTGATGTCGCCGTGGTCGTCGATGATCAGTCCGGAATTGTAGGGATTGCCGTGCGGGTTGAACTCCATGATGGAGAAGCAGCCCCAGATCTTGTTGTCGATGCAGGCTTTCTTGAACGCGGCGACCTCGGGTCCATCGAGCCGGCACATGATCTCGGGATTGGTGTCCATCGAGAGGCCGTGCAGCGAATATTCAGGAAACACCACGAGATCCATGGTGGAGAGATTGCGGCGCGCCTTGCCGACCATCCAGACGATTCGTTCGGTCTGCTTTGCAAGATCAGCGCGGGTGACGACGTTGGGCAGCTGCAGCTGCACCAGTCCGATGACAACGCCCTCAGGCGATTTGTTCAATCCGCCAAGTCCGTTCATGGTCGCCTCCCTTTGCTCCCGCGTCGTGACGTCACGCGCCAGATGCTTTCCGGGTAAGCAAATCCGATTTCACGGACGAGCAAAAGATCATCTTTCAGGCGGTCGCTGCCGCATCAGGCGGCAACATCCAGCAGCCGACAGGAACCGCGCACCAGAACCCTGCGCCCTTCCTGCGTCATCGCGGGAATGCCGTCGTCGACGATGACGAGACCGAGCTTGACGAGACTCTCCACGAGATACGCCCGCGACAGGCGACCATTCGACGGCGGATTGCGGAGCGCGCGCAACGCCTCCCACTGGTCCGGTGAAAGATCGAAATCGGCGTCGTTGGTCATGTTGCCTCAAGCAAGCTCGTCGTTTCGCGCGCACCACTTAGCGGTGCCGCATGAACATCGTGCGACGACATTGAGTCGGGAATTCGGTGAGCTGTTTAGAATGTCTCTTCACAAATTGCCGCAGCTCGTTGCGCCACAATCGTTAAGATCGATTTCGAGGAAATATCGTCCTGCGACCTGATCACTAATTGATGATCGTCACTTGATGTTGCGGTGCAAGTTGCCGCAGTGCACGGGAAGCGTCGCTGTCCCATTTCGCGACGCGATGTGCACAGACGTCGCGATGAGCACAGAAGTAATCAGATGCAATCCGTCCGAGTCTGCTAAACTGCTTTCCCAGGGAATGGGCTTCACACGGCAGGAGTGGAGTGCATGCAAAGACTGGTGGAAATTCGCAGTCAGGAATCCCTGTGCCGGGAACGCGCGGCATTCGATTCTGAGCGCAGGGTGTTCTGGCTTGCACAAGCCAGGGAATGGGAACAGCGCGCGCTCGACGAAATCGCCCATCACTTCCGGGAGTGCAATCTCGAGAACGGCGAACTGCGCGTGTCCTGATCGTCTACTGATAGGTCGCCACGATATCCGACACCGCGCGCTCGAGCTGATGCGCCGTCGCGCATTGTCGCACCACGCTGCAGAACGTCGCGTAGCGCGGCATCTCGGAATCGCCAAAGCCCCAGGCAAGGCGGCCTTCCGGGTTGAGCCAGACCAGCCGCTTTGATCGCTCCGAGATGCGGCGAAGGATGTCGGCGCGCGGGTCGAGATTGTTGCTGCGGGCATCGCCCAGCACGATGACGGTGGTCTGCGGTGTCAGCGTGCTCATCCAGCCGCGCTCGAAATCATCGAGCGACGAGCCATAATCCGACGAGCCGAAGCCGACCTTGCTCATGATCTCGGCCATGGCGGCCTCGGGCGTATTCGCCTCGAGGATGTCGCTGACCTCGATCAGGTGCGAGGAGAAGGCAAAGGAGTGGACGTCGTCGACGACCTCGTGCAGCGAGTGGATCAGCAGCAGGAAGAAATCGGAAACCTGCGCGACCGAGCCGGAGACGTCGCATATCGCCACGATCTTCGGCCGGTCGCGATGCTTGCGCTTCCACGCCGTGAGGAACGGCACGCCGCCCCAGGCGGCGTTGCGGCGCAGCGTGCGGCGGACATCGAGATGGCCGCGGCGCTGGCGCTTGCGCGGTTTCGAATAGCGCTCGCGCAAGCGGCGCGCGATGGCGCGGATCAAGGCGCGCATCTGCTCAACCTGGCGCCGTTCGATACGGGCGAGCGGCGCATTGCGCAGGATCTCGTTGCGCAAACTCTCGGCCTCCTCGCGGGCGTAGAGGGCGAGACCTTGCGAGACGGTGTCACGAACGGCCTCGCGAAGACCGTCGAGCGCGGCGCGCAGGCGCTCCGCAAGCGCAGGATTGGTGGCGGTCAGCTCGTCCAGCTCGTCGCGAAGCCGCTGCAGGCCCATGGCTTCGAGGATGCGCTGGGAAAAGATGCCGCGCTGGGTGGAGTAGCGGATGTCGGAGAGCGAAGCAGCGCCGGCAGCGCTGGCGATCGCCGCCGCCAGGGCATTGCGATCCTGCGAGAGCAACATCTGCGCGAGCGGGCCGAGTTCCTGAGCCTGCTGTTGACCGCCGCCTGCTTCGCTCGGTGCGTCGGACGGCTGCGAGGGCTCGGCACCTTCGGAAGCGTTGTCTTCTGAAGCGTTGTCGTCGTTGGCCGCTTCGGGCTGGTCCTCGCGCAACTCGGGCTGGCTGAAGAACAGATCAAAGCAGTCGCCGAGCGCGAGCTTCTCGTCCTGCGACTTGGCAAGCGTCAGCAGAAGCGTATCGCGCAGGATGGCGCGGTCGGAAAACCCGACCTGGGTGACCGCGCGCATCGCATCGATGCTTTCGGCGGGCGAGACGTGAACGCCGACGCCGCGAGCCGCACGAAAGAAGCGATGGAGATTTTCCCGCATCGAGCTCAACCGAAGACGTTGGACCGCGCTGCCTTGGCAATGAAGGTCGTCACCTCGGGCGAAGCCGCCTCGATATCGGCTTCGTATTTCAGGAGCACGTTGAGCGTGTCCTTGACGATCCCGGTATGGAGCTCGTTCGCCTGCAGCAGCACCAGCACGCGCGCCCAGTCGATGGTCTCGCTGACCGAGGGCAGCTTCTTCAGGTCCAGCGTGCGAAGCTCATGGATGAAGCCGACCATCTGGCGGCGAAGCGTCTGCGAGATGCCGGGGACACGGCTCTCGACGATGCGCTCCTCCAGCCGCTGCTCGGGGAAGCCGATATGCAGATGCAGGCAGCGCCGCTTCAAGGCGTCGCCGAGGTCGCGCTCGCTGTTGGAGGTGAGGATGACCGTCGGCGGCGTGATCGCGGACACGGTGCCGAACTCGGGGATCGTGACCTGGAAGTCGGAGAGGATCTCCAGCAGCAGCGATTCGAATTCGGCGTCCGATTTGTCGATTTCGTCGATCAGGAGCACGCAGCCGCCCGGCTGCTCCAGCGCCTGGAGCAGGGGCCGCGGCTCGACGAACTCCTTGGAGAAGAACACGTCGCCGAAGGCGTGGAGCTGATCGAGCGCGGCGTTCAGCGTTGCGGCACCGCCCAGCACTTCGCCGAGCTTATCCTTGAGGATCTGCGTGTAGAGGAGCTGCTTGGCATACTTCCACTCGTACAGCGCCTTGGCCTCGTCGAGGCCTTCGTAGCACTGCAGGCGGATCATCTTCATGCCGCGCCAGGCCGCGATCGCCTTGGCAAGCTCGGTCTTGCCGACACCGGCGGGTCCTTCGACCAGGATCGGCTTCTCGATCTGCTGCGACAGGTAGACGGCGGTCGCGATCTGACGGCTCGCGATATAGCCTTGCGCGGCGAGGCCGCTCTCCACTGCCTCGATCGATGTCGAGGCGTTCTGATCAGCCACGAATGGGCGCTCCCGATAGTCTTTCTTGGGCTTGTTCTGCCCCCCTTCACGGCAAAGGACAAGCCTCGATTATCGGGGAAGGCATTGCGCCAGCGGCATTTTTCCGCTTAGCGCAATACCGGAACAGCCCTGTCGGAGCGGCGGTCGATCAGTGGTGCAGCAGTTCGGGCTTCCGGATGGTCTGCCGTACTTCGCCGCCGCAATCGGCGCATTCGTAGACGAAGTCGATCTTGGCAAGGCTCCAGTGCGGTTCGACCTCGCGCACATACATCGGCAGGAAGCCCATGCAGGCGGGACAAATCACAGGCGCGATTTCGATGTCCTGATGATGCTGTACATAAGCTGGCATCTCGGCTCTCCTTCGCAGGCGACCACCAAACCCCGCGCAGACGCTACTGCCGGCCGCGCAAACGCCCTCATCAACTCTCTCGAACAGAGGAGGAACAGCGGCCGTTTGTCGTTCGATGTGACATTCTTGTTACGGCGTTCGACCTGTAACGTGCGGACTAAATGCCTATTTCACAGCGCGATCCGATCTGCTTCTTCGACACAAGCCAACAACAGGGAGAGTAACGCCCATGACGCACGCCATTCGTTTTCATAAGCCCGGCGGTCCGGAAGTTCTGGTCTGGGAGCAGGTCGAGGTCGGCAAGCCCGGACCGGGCGAGGCGCGCATTCGCCACACTGCTGTCGGTCTCAACTTCGTCGACATCTATAACCGCTCAGGGCTTTATCCCGCGCCGTTGCCGAGCGGTCTCGGCAGCGAGGCGGCCGGCGTGGTCGAGGAGGTCGGCCCCGGCGTCACCGATCTGAAGCCGGGCGATCGCGTCGCCTATGGCGCTTCGCCGCTCGGTGCCTATTCCGAGGCGCGACTCATTCCTGCCGATCGCCTGCTGAAGCTGCCTGATGGCGTCGACGACAAGACCGCGGCGGCGATGATGCTGAAGGGCCTGACGGTGCAGTATCTCATCCGGCAGACCTACCGGGTGAAAGCCGGCGACACAATCCTGCTGCATGCCGCGGCCGGCGGCGTCGGCCTGATCCTGAGCCAGTGGGCCAAGCATCTCGGCGCGACCGTGATCGGCACCGTCAGCAATGACGAGAAGGCCAAGCTCGCCAAGGCGCATGGCTGCGACCATGTCATCATCTACACGCGCGAGGATTTCGTGAAGCGCGTCGACGAGATCACCGGTGGCAAGAAGGTGCCGGTGGTCTATGATTCCGTCGGCAAGGATACGTTCCTGAAGTCGCTGGACTGCCTCGCGCCGCTGGGCGTCGCCGCGCTGTTCGGCCAATCGTCAGGCGCGGTCGAGCCGCTCAATCTGGGCCTCCTGGCGCAGAAGGGCTCGCTCTATGTGACCCGTCCGACGCTGTTCACCTATGCCGCCAAGCGTGAGGCGCTCGTCGCGATGGCCAACGAGCTGTTCGAGGTCGTCAAGTCGGGCGCGGTCAAGATCGAGGTGCACCAGACCTATCCGCTGAAGGATGCGGCCAAGGCCCATGCCGATCTCGCCGCGCGCAAGACCACGGGATCGACGGTGTTCCTGGTCTGACGCCCGGTCACGCGTGGCGCGGACCCGCTCAAGTCCGCGTCACGTCGGCTCGTGCTTGCGCAGATCGCGGGCGTGGTCGAAGCCGATGGCCTGGAGATCGATTTCGTCCTGTACGATCACGGGCAGGGCGGCCTCAGTGAGAATGGCCTCGGTCACGTCATCGACCGAGGCGTCCACGACCTCGTGGATGAAGCAGATGTTCCTGTATTCGCCTGACGCGACGCGCGAGACGACTTCGCGGCGCGTGATCTCGGGATCGACGACGGCTTCGCGGCCTTGCCGGCCGTAGTCGATCATCACGACGAAATACTGCATTCAAATGCCCGCAACCCGGCCCGCGAGGTCGCGAACTGGGTTGCAGTATTTCAGGAAATCAGAATAAGTCAAGCGATTTCCAGAAATCGGAAATCTAGCGTGGCTATTTTCCTTTGCCCTTGCGCGCTCGCGCCGACTTGGACCGCAGCCGCTCGAGCTGGCCCTTGGGCATGCTCAGGCAGATTTCCCCGACCCATTCCAGCTTGACGCCGACGATCGGCTTCGCATTGAAGCTGGTGAGATTGACCACGGACGGCGTCTTGCCGCGTTCGATGGTCTTCAGATAGCGCTCGCCGGTCTTCAGCCGGACGACCGCTTCCTCGCCATAGAAGCTCGACAGCGGGTAGCGCTGTTCCTTGAAGACGACGATGACATCTCCGCTCTCGTATTTGGGCAGCATCGAATCGCCGGTGACCTCGAAAGCCACGGTTTCTTCCATGATCGGGAACGGCAGCGCGATGTCGCCGAGCCCTTCCGGCGGAACCTGCTCGTAATCCGGCTCGATCACGGCGCCAGCGCCGACCCGGCCCATGATCGGCGCGAGGTTCAGCTCAAGATATTGCATGATCGGCAGAATCTCCGAGGCCTTCACCAGGCGCTCGCCGCCGAGGATCTCGGACACCGCGCCGGGGCGCACGCCCATGGCTTCGGCCAGTCCGCCTTTGCTTTTGCCTGATCGTGCCAGGCCCCGCTCGATCATTGCCGCGTCCAGCATGGTGATTCCCTCATTCGTTCCAAGCTCACGCTGCTTGTAATCCAAAATTCGGAAATGATGCAATTATGAATATCAGAATTATTGCTTGACTTGTCGTTCGGAATATCGGAATGTCCGTGTGCGCCTCCGGCCGAGCAGCTTCGCGGGGGGGATCACAGGACAGACAGCATGGAACCGAGCAACTGGCCGTCGGAGCACTCCGACGAGCTCCGCGACTATTTCGTCACGGGGATGTCCTATGCGGGCATCAGCAGGACGATAAATGCAAGATTCGGAACGGCTTATACGCGCGGCGCCGTGATTGGACGCGCCAAGAGG
>JAEWBW010000623.1 GCA_023390955.1 Pseudomonadota bacterium | reverse complement strand
CTCGTACAGCTATAACGCATTCGGCACGACTGAGGTGCCCAGTGCCTCCAATCCCCCCGACTTTTTCTTCGGCGGCGCGACGCGGCGCGAATGGTCGCTACCGCCGGCGACAGTCTGCGTCTGGCCGTACGAATCGATGTACGCTGAGGAAGTAAAGGCAGACGGCTATCTGGACAACAACAAGCGGCGTGAGCTCACGCTCGAATTCTTCGCTCCCATCGAGCGAGACGCCGGAAAAAACCTCGTCTTCTATTACGCCAACTATTCGAATCCGCTGTCCGAGGAGGAAGCCCCGCGTTACGTGCTGATCGGCGTCTCGCGAATCGTATCGGTCGGGGAGGAGTTGTTCTACGAAAACGTGAACGAGCAGGTTGCGGAACGGTACGCGGGTGGCATCGTGTGGGCGCGCAACATTTCGGCCGCTTTCCCGGACGAGGGCGTGCGCCTGCCCTACCACCGCTACGTCGACGACCCGGAGCGGCTCGCGGAAATCGCGCTAATCCCCGAGGACCCGCGGCTGTGCAAATACGGTTCAAAGCACCTGACGGACGACGAAGCAATCGGCTTACTGGAGCAATTCCTCGACAAGATCCGCTTTCTGCGCGACCTGAAAGACACCAGCGAGGACTGGAGCGCACGTGAGAGCTGGGTCCTGGAGTGCATCAGCAGCCTGTGGCGTTCCCGCGGTCTCTATCCGGGTCTGTTGAACGCACTGACCGTAGCGGGCGCAACGACCCTGGTCGACCGGGTTAAGCAGCTTGCGATCGACAAGGGCCAGCAAGAAGCCCATGCGGCGGCCTTCGACGTGCTGGATAACGGCAATTCGAACGCGCTGACCACCGGGCTCAGCGCCGCTGACCTCAAGCGACTGTCGCGAAACTGGAAGTTGCAGGAGGAGGGATCGCGGCTGCTGATCCGCGACGTGCTGCCACGCCTCGACCTGCCCGCGGAAGTCATGCAACGCATCGCCTCTGAACGACGCGCGGACTCCGGCCTCACAGTCACTGCTGACATGATCAAGGCCAACCCCTACTTTATCTCGGAGCTGTTCTGCGACGCGGAATCGGGCGAGGCATTGCCGTGGAGCACGGTCGACCGCGGCGTCTTCCCTTCTCCAGATCTGGGTGGTACCCCGTTGGCAGGTGTCGAGCTAAACGACGAACGCCGCTTCCGCGCGCTTTGCGTGGAGCACCTTCGGGGGGAGCCGAAACACGCCTTTCGGCTGGCGAAGGAGCTCGTCATCGAAATCGCACAGCGGATGGAGCGACTGCCGGCCTGGAAGCAGGCGCAGTTCAGTGAGCGGTACTTCGCCGTGGATGCCGAATTTCTCGCGGAGACATTGGCACTGCGCACCACCGAAGCCGGCTTGGCCGTCTACATCAAATCGGTCTTCGAAGACGAGCGGCTGCTTGAAAGCACACTGGGCGAGTTGATGTCCCGTCCGGAAATCAGCCTTCGACGCCCCGTCACGGAAGCGGATTGGTATTCGTGGGTTCATAAGTCCGACAGCGTCCTGGCGACAAGGGCGAGCACGGAGTACACCGAAGCAGCACGCGAGCAGGCGCAAACTTGCGAGCGGCTCTTTCGCCTGCCGCTGTCCGTAGTCACAGGCCCGGCCGGCACGGGGAAGACGACGGTCATCGAAGCCCTCGTGCGAGGGGTGCGCCGGGCTGAAGGCGAAGGCGCGGCCGTACTTGTGCTCGCCCCGACAGGTAAGGCGACCGACCGCGCAAGAGAAGTTTTCGAGAAGGCTTCATTGCAAGGCGTCGAAACCGTGACGGTCCACTCGTTCCTAGCGAGCAAGGGCTGGCTGAACGACAACTTGACGTTCAAAAGAAGCGGCGGAAAGAAGGCGGCCGTGGGCACGCTGATTCTCGACGAAGCCTCGATGCTGGACCTTCAGCTTGCGGCGGCGCTATTTCGTGCGGTCGACTGGCAGCAGGTGCGCCGGCTGGTCCTCGTTGGCGACCCCGGTCAGCTCCCGCCCATCGGACGCGGCCGGGTGTTTGCGGACGTCATCAAGTGGATGGCTTCCGACCACCCTCCGCATCTGGGCAAGCTGACACGCAACCTGCGGCAGTTGCTGAACAGGGTTCACGGCGAAGGCACCGCTATAGTCGCACTCTCCGAGCTCTTTGTGGTCAGCGATGATGATAAGGCTCTGGACAGCTCGGATGACAGCTCGACACGCTTGGCGCAAGAGCAGCTCATTGCACGCATCCACGCCGGCGGTGAAGTCGACAAAGACCTGGACGTGATCTACTGGGACAAGCCAGAGGACCTGGCAGATGTTCTCCTCTCTGCTGTGGAGAGCCGCATGACCGGCGGAGTTGGGCGCGGCGAGCGCCAGCCCTACAAGATTTGGCGCGATGTCCTTGAGAAAGACCCGACCGCGTTCCAAGTTCTCACGCCACACCGGGGGGAGATGCATGGGGTGGAAGCCCTGAACAACCTTTGCCAGAAGCACATTTCTCAGTTCGTGCTGGATCGCATTGGCGTTGTGGGCGGCGTGACTCTGTCGGACAAGGTCATTCAGATCAAGAACCGACCGAAGTCCAACCAGATCTGGGCATATGACTGGTCGACACGGAAGAACGTCAAGATCGAAGTGTTTAACGGCGAGATCGGAATCACGAAGAACTTTGCTTTTGACAAGAAGATATGGAACACGGTGAAGACAGGATTCGGCCCCCGGCTAAAAAATTTCTGCGTTGAGTTCACGCGAAAACCGGGGCTGAGTGTGGGATATGGCAAGAACGTTCCGCATGGCGGCGGCTCGTACAAGCTTTCCGAGTCCGTGGAAGACAACTTGGAGCTTGCCTACGCCATCTCGATCCACAAAGCGCAAGGCAGTGAGTTCTCCAACACTTTCGTGATCATTCCCTCCAGCGCAAAGCGGCCGGTTTCCACGGAGCTTGTTTACACAGCTGTCACTCGGGCCAGCAAGCACTGCACGCTGCTCATTCAACGCGACGTCAACAGCCTCCTGGATGCGCGGCGCCGCGAGAACGCCCAAACGCCCCAAATCAACTCGTACTTGTTCGAGCTGCACATCGCCAAGGAGGCGTTTGCGAACCGGCGCGGCTGGTACGAGGCCGGCAAGATCCACGAAGCCTTGAGCGGTGACATGCTGCGGTCGAAATCAGAGGTAATCATTGCGAACATGCTGCACGAGCGCGAGATACCTTTCCGGTATGAGCAGCCGCTATTCGCGGGCGATGGCACCATCCGACTGCCCGACTTCACTATCTCATGGGCGGGGAAGACCTACTACTGGGAGCATCTAGGCCGTCTGGACCTGACCGACTACGCCGCCGATTGGAAAGTGAAGCAGGCTTGGTACGAACGTTGGTTCCCAGGCCAGCTCGTGACGACGGAGGAAGGTGCCAAGTTGAGTGCAGCCGCGGCAGAACTGATTACCCGTATCGTGGACAACCGCCACGAAGCCTGAATGGGTTACCCTGCGCCAGAGCTCCTTTACGGTGCGAACGTCAGGTATACGGAGTCGCGACCGGCGAGTCGTACGTCCGCTATGGGTCGAGGCTGTGTACAAACGGCTCCGGGCCAAGCTGCAAAGGGCAGCGGGGTTGGACATTGAACGAGGCGACCCTGTACAAGGTCGCTTGGCCTAAGCCCTCATCTTTTCAATCAGCGCCTCGGCACCGAGAATCCGCATCATCCGCTTCATGTTGTATGCCAAGACATGCAAACTCATCTCGGCTCGTACCCTTGCCAGGGTTTTGGTGAGGAAGTGCGTCGCGCCCATCCAGGCCTTTAACGTCCCAAAGGGGTGTTCAACCGTACAACGACGGATCGCGGCAAGATCCGGTCGCGCTTCCAGCCGCCTTTGCATCCTGTCGAGCACGTCCTCATGCTCCCATCGCGCGATGCGGCGATAGTCGCCGGTCGTGCATTTCGGCTTCATCGCACAACGCGGACACGACGACGACCAGTATTTGTCGATGGCCATCCCGTTCTCCACGGCTCTGAACCGCCACGGCGCTCGCTGTCCAGCAGGGCAAAGGTATTCATTGCTCTGCGTAAGGTAGATGAAGTCGCGCTTATCAAATAGCCCACGTGCGCGATTTCCAGAGGTGAGCGGTTTAGGAACAAGCGGCGTCGCGCCTTGCGCTTCACACCGTTGGATTTCAGGGCCGCTAAAGTAGCCCCGATCGGCGATAGCGACCACATCCTTTCGGCCCATGACCTGCTGTACCTGATTGGCCATTGTCGCCAGCTGAGAGCGATCATGTCCGATATTGGTGACCTCGTGCGCGACGATGAGATGGTGTTGCGTATCCACCGCCGTCTGCACGTTATAAGCAACCATGCCGGTCCCACGGCCGCTGGTCGCCATGGACCGCGCATCCGGATCAGTCTCAGAAATCTGTTGGTCCGGCGTTACCTGGAGTTGCCGGCTCAGCGCATTGAACTCCTCAATCTGGCGCTTGAACGCAGCGATCTTGTCGTTGATGTGCTGGATGCGGGAACGTGTCGTCAGTTCCGGCTGGCGGTCGGCGCGATCCAGCTCTTCCATGTATCGCGCGATGTTCTCCTCGACTTGCTCGATACGCGCTTTGAGCTTTCGTTGCGTGTAGTTCTTGTCGCGGTTGCTCACCGCCTTGAATTTGCTGCCGTCGATTGCCACCTCACCGCCGGCGAACATGTCCAATCTGTGGCACAGGATGACGAACTGACGGCAGACATTGCGGATGGCCTGTCCGTTCTCCTTGCGGAAGTCGGCGATCGTCTTGAAGTCCGGTGCCAGTCGACTGACCAGCCACATCAGCTCTATGTTGCGTTGAGCCTCGCGCTCAAGGCGCCGGCTGGACTGGATGCGGTTCAGGTAACCGTAGATATAGATCTTCAGTAGTACCGCGGGATGATAGGCGGGCCGCCCCGTCTCGGCTGGATCGGCGCCATAAAAGCCTAGAGCTCGAAGGTCGAGCGTATCGACAAAGGCGTCGATCACCCGTACCGCGTTGTCCTCCGTGACGTACTCGTCTAGTTGCGACGGAAACAGGACGGCTTGCGTACGTTCGACTCCCTCGATGAAGCGCTTCATGCGGATCTCCCAAAGGCACAGGCGTTATCCGTTTGACACTTCAGTGCGAACTTCGTTTACTCCACGGGCATGTTTTCACACAGCCTCGGCCAAAACCAGCCATTCCAGTTCTGGCCGGAAAGCAGCCGTTCAACTGGCGGCATCCGCGCTTTTAGTTGTCTGCGATGCAATTTCCTTCTAAACTGGACGGATGGCAGACGCAGCGAAAACCGAGGCATTAATACGCGCTGACGATTGGCGTATGGATTGCCTTACTGTAGTTAAGAAGACCGGTCTTCCAGATTGGCTTATTGTCGCGGGCTTCGTTCGCAACCTGATTTGGGACCACTTACATGGTAAGACGATGGCTACTCCATTGAACGACGTGGATGTAGCCATATTCGACCCCCGCGATCTTACCCCGGCAATGGAACAGGATATCGAGTCGATCCTGCGACACATGCGCCCCGATGTGCGTTGGCAGGTACGCAATCAAGCGCGGATGCACCTACGGAATGGACATGCACCATATCGAAACACAACTGATGCGATAAGCTACTATCCAGAGTTAGAAACCTGTATCGGTGTACGTTTAAACTCAGCGAGTAGAGTTGAGGTCGTCGCCCCGCTCGGATTCGAGCACAATTGGAAACTATCCATCGCGCCGAATCCAAAAGCAAGATACGAGCAATCGGTCTTCAGAAGCCGCGTAAAGAACAAGCGCTGGTTGGAAACTTGGCCGGCATTGAGAGTGGAGGATCCTTATGAGATTTAACATGACAATGGACCGGGCCCCGGCAAGCGCCGCGTCTGTCATCAAGGCGTTGAACGTCCGCTATTCGGAGAGCCGACAGGCAGGTAAGGGTCGAGGCTGTGTGAAAACTCCGCCCTGCCTCAAAGCAAGCACGAAATGGACGGATAAAAGGAAACCGATCTACAGGATGTTGTAGTCGGCTGCTGCCGGTTTCACGTTTTCACACAGCCTCGGTCGTAAGCGGAAACACAGCATAGTCCTCCAATCGTAAAGAGAACGGGAGCCGAGCTTCGCGTAATCTACATAGAACGTTTAATTTTGGAAGCCTCTGCAAGAGCATCTGATTTTGCAAGGCGCTCATAATCAGGGCTCCCAAACTCCCGCCCCACTGGCCAAACAGCATCCCAATCAAATTCTTGGTCGGACTTCCGGGATGGGGAGGCGAGATAAGCACTGGCCAGCGCGTACCGCATGCGTTTAACTTTGCGATTATTCATTTCACGCCTGAAAGTTGAGGTTGCCTGTTCAATCAACCCGAAGCGCCTCCGCTCAGAGATTGGATATAGCGGATCAGATTACTTGTTCGACCATTACAGACCAGTTCACCAGGTGTACGATCTCCAA
>JAEWBW010000572.1 GCA_023390955.1 Pseudomonadota bacterium | reverse complement strand
GGGCGGCAGAGGCCGTTTGGCGTGAAAAACCGCAGGAGACGTGGCGGCAGGGCATCTGCCGCCGCGACGCCGTCACTTCTGCCGGGCTGACGACGGCGACTGCGCCCTCGTGACGAGCCACATCACCGGCCCAAAGACCAGGCGCAGGATGGCACGTCCCGCGGCCGTGCGTCCCAATAGCGGCCAGAGCAACAGCACGATGGCCAGGGTCGTGATGAACCCGACCAGCCAGTTCGACCAGAACACGGACAGCGCGCCGCCGGAGCCGATCATCGACAGCCGGAATGCATCCTCCGCCCGGTTGCCGAGAACCAGCGCGAGCGTGAACGGTGCCAGCGGAATGCCGATCTTCTTGAAGACGTAACCGACGACACCAAAACCAAGCATCAGCCAGATATCGAACATCGCATTCTGGATGGCGTAGGCGCCGATCGCGCAGGACACCACGATCATCGGCGCCACCGCCGCGAACGGCACGCGCAGGATCGAGGCGAAGATCGGAACGGTGGTGAGCACCAGCACGAGGCCTACGACATTGCCGAGATACATCGAGGCGATCAGGCCCCAGACGAAGTCCTTGTGCTCGACGAACAGCAGCGGCCCCGGATTGAGCCCCCATACCATCAGGCCGCCAAGCAGGATCGCCGCGGTGCCGGAGCCGGGAATACCGAGCGCCAGCATCGGCAGCAGCGCCGAGGTGCCTGAGGCATGCGCCGCCGTCTCCGGCGCGAACACGCCTTCGATGCGGCCCTTGCCAAAACTGTCGGGGTCCTTCGAGAAGATCTTTGCGAGATTGTAGCCCATGAACGATGCCGCGATCGCGCCGCCCGGCGTGATGCCGAGCCAGCAGCCGATGGCGGAGGAGCGCAGCAGCGTCACCCAGTATTTCGGCAGGTCCTTCCAAACCCCGAGCACGACGCGCAGCGAGATGCCGGCCGCGTGTCCCCGCAAGGCCAGCCGCTCCTCCATCGTCAGCAGGATCTCGCTGATGCCGAACAGGCCGATGACCGCGACGAGGAAGTTGATACCGCGGAGCAGCTCGGCCGTGCCGAAGGTCATGCGCAACTGACCCGAGACCGTATCCATGCCGATGCCGGCGAGCAGCAGGCCCAGCGACATCGAGATGACCGTCTTGTAGGGCGCCTCGCGGCCGAGGCCGACGAAGGAACAGAAGGTCAGGAGATAGACCGAGAAGAACTCCGGCGGTCCGAACTTCAGCGCGAAGGTCGAGATCATCGGCGCCAGGAATGTGATGAGCAGCACCGCGACCAGCGAGCCGATGAACGATGACGTGAATGCCGCGGTGAGCGCCTCGGCCGCCCGTCCCTGCTGCGCCATCGGGTAGCCGTCGAAGGTGGTCGCGACCGACCAGGCTTCGCCGGGGATGTTGAACAGGATCGAGGTGATCGCCCCGCCGAACAGCGCGCCCCAATAGATGCAGGACAGCATTACGATGGCCGAGGTCGGATCCATCGTGAAGGTCAGCGGCAGCAGGATAGCCACCCCGTTGGGACCGCCGAGCCCGGGCAACACGCCGACGAAGATGCCGAGCACGAGCCCGATCATCATCAAGGAGAGCGTCTTCCAGGTGAGCAGGACGGCGAAGCCGTGAAGCAGGAGACCAAGCGCTTCCATCGCAAACCCGCCCTAGCGACCGAAGGCCGCTTCGAGCGGTCCCTTCGGCATAATGACGTCGAAGGCAACATCGAAAGTGACGAACATGATGGCGGCGAACACGAAGGCGGTGAGCAGCGACTTCCACAGCGCGATCTTGCCAACCGCGCGCATGAAGCCGGCGATCAGGAGGAAGCTCGCGACATAGAGGCCGAGATATTGCATGGCGACGCAAAACAGCAGCGTCGGCACGAACACCGCGAGGATGCGACCGAACTGCGCGCGCGTGACGAACGTTCCTTCCGCGACGCCGCGGCGGCGCAGCGCTGCGATCAGCCCATAGAGGCTGGCGCCGCCCAGGATGACCGAGAGGTAGAACGGAAAGTAGCCGGGCTCGGGTCCGGTCGAATCCCAGGAGATGCCGGTGCGCCAGTTGTCGTAGCCGAGCGTGACGGCAAGCGCGAGCAGCAGCAGCGAGACCACAATCTCGACCGTGCCGGTGCCGACGACGGAAGGTGAGTTGTCGTCCGGGGCGGTCGGATCGTCGACGACGATTTCAATATCGGTCTGGGACATCTTGATCAGGAAACGCTGTGGCCAATTCTCCCTCTCCCCGCCTGCGGGGAGAGGGTTGGGGTGAGGGGGAGTCTCGACGAAGACGGTGAATGTGGGACTCGCGGAGAATCCCCCTCACCCGAATTCGAGCAAGCTCGAATTCGACCTCTCCCCTCACGCGGGGAGAGGTGAACACGCCGCCTACTTCGCGACAAATCCGGCTTCGGTCATCAGCGCCTTGTTCACGGCGTCATCCTCCTCGAGGAATTGCACCATGTCCTTGCCGGTGAGGAAGATCGGCTTGAGCGCCTGCTTTTCCATGTATTCCTTGTATTCGGCCGTCTGCGTCACCTTCTGGAACAGGTCGGTGTAGAACGCCTGCTGCTCGGCCGACACCTTGCCAGGCAGGAACATCGCGCGCAGCATCAGATACTGGATGTCGAGCCCTTCCTCCTTGCAGGTCGGAATGTCGCTCCAGGACTGCGTATCCGTCACCTTGGTCGTGTAGGCGATGCGCTCCTTGTCGAACACGCAGAGCGCCCGGACCTGGCCCGCGCGCCAGACCTCGAGATTTTCGGACGGATTGTTGACGTTGGATTCGGTGTGGCCGCCGACAAGCTGGGTCGCGGCCTCGCCGCCCGATTTGTAGGGCAGATAGGAGAACTTGGCGCCGGTCTTCTGCTCCATGAAGACGGTCAGCACGTGATCCTCGCGCTTGGAGCCGGTGCCGCCCATCTTGAACGGGCTGCCCGCCGCCTTCGCCGCCGCGACGAACTCCTTGACCGTCTTCGGCCCGGAGGCGTTGTCCCACAGCACGAACTGGTCGAGCGCGATCACCGAGACAGGCGTCAGGTCACGCCAGTTGAACGGGATCTTGGCTGACAGCGGCAGCATGTAGATCAGCGAATAGGCGATCAGCACCTTGTTGGGGTCGCCCTCGCTGGACTTCATGTACATCAATGCTTCCGCACCGGAGGCCCCGCCCTTCAGCGACACCACCATCGGCTGCTTCATCAGATTGTTCTTCTGGATCGCGGCCTGCATCATCCGCGCCATCTGGTCGGAGGCGCCACCGGCACCCGCGGCGACTACGATCTCGACAGGCTTGGTCGGCTCCCAGCCGGCCACAGCCGGCACACTGCACAGCGCTGCGGCCAGCGCAAATACGATCCTAATCCCTTGTCGCACGCGCTTCTTCCTATGTTCTTGTTAATTTGGTCATCTCAAGCTTCCGTTGAAGCGCATCTTGGTGACGAACGCCAGCAAGTTCAAGCTGCCGGACGCCATCTGGGTCTGGACTTTCGAATGAGGTGCACACGAGCCGCTCATCCGAGGCAAGTTCAACGGCGGGATTGCTCGCCCCCAAAGATCAGCTTCATGTCATTAGTCGAATACATTTTTAGGGCAATCGCAAGGTCGTGATTTGCCACTTCTGTGCTGAACTCAACCAGCCGGCAGACCTCAAAGATCAACTATGAGGAACAGCCTTTGCGTTCCGAGGAGACTCGTGCTGGTTTGAAATTGAATTGCACGCACACGCAGGCATCACGATATGCCGGCGCCGATAGAACAGCGCGGATGCTGCTCTATCGACCATTCGTAGTCAAAACAGGTATTCTACTACGTGCCGCGGCGCCCGAAGGTCGACTGCTCCATGGTGCTGCGCAAGCTCAGGAACGAGAACATCCACGCGTCTTCCACTACGTGCCGCTGCATTCATCGCCCGGCGGACAGCGGTTCGGACGGACGCATGGCGATCTGGCCCTGACAACCGAGCTGTCGGAGCGTCTGATCCGGCTGCCGATGTGGATGGGACTGCAGCAGGCTCAGCAGGAGCGGATCTGCGACACGCTGGGGACAATCCTCGGGCGGTAATCCCTAGGGCCCATCCG
>JAEWBW010000563.1 GCA_023390955.1 Pseudomonadota bacterium | reverse complement strand
CTCGGACAGGCAGAGGTCGTTGCGGCCGAGCGCCGACATCACGTCGGCGCGCATGAGGTCGAGGCGCGCAGCCGCCTGGCCGCGGCCGCGGGCGAGCGCTGCGTGTTCGGCATCGGTGCCGAGCATGAGGCCGACGAGATCGACCATGTGCTGCGCGGTGAGGCGCTGACCGACCGCATCGAGATGCGGCGCGTGGTTGGCGGCGAGCCCGTGATAGCGCGTGACGGTCTCCGCGACCGCACCGTCCGTGAGCACTTTCGAAAGCTTGTCCTCGGCGCGCGGATTGATCTCGAGCAGGGAACGGCGCGGCATCCGGATGGTCGTGAAGCGATCGGATCCGGTATGGCCGACGCTGCCGGTGATGCTCATGTCGGCGAGCACCATCTGCGACGGCGTCAGCTCGATGGTGTGACCGTTCTGGCGGACGCGCACGAGGCCCGCATGGGCGCTGATCAGCACGAGATCGTCGCAGCCGTCACCGAGGCCGCCCTGCGTCCGCGTATATTGCGCGGAGGCGCCTTCCGGAATTGCGAGCGCGATGTTGCCGACGACGCTGATCTGGACGCGGCAATCGATGCTGTCGCCCTGGCTTGGTTCGATGTCGAGCCCGCATGGTCCGCAGGTACGCTCTCGCCAGCGCTCGAAGGCAGGCCCCTGCGGCAGCCCTGCATATTGGTGGATGAAAATGGCCGGCGCCTTCGCTGTATCCAGCATTCGTTTCTCTCGCGCTTCTCTTGCCCTTTGCGGCCGCCGCAAACGGCGACGGCAAACGCATCATTGCGGGCATTTGACGCCGCGAAGAGCGCCGAGGTTCAAATGAGGAGCGGATTTGTCGCGATGCGACGCAATATGGGCCAGAGCGACACGGATTAAGGCGGTCGGGGGCTATTTCTTCGCCGGGGCCTGCGGCTGGGTCGGCGGCACGGTCTCGATCAGCTTGCCGGAAAACACCGGCGCGGAGGTCGGCTGGCCGTTGGGCGAGCCGCCGGCCTGCTCGACGGTGACGGCGTAGGTCGCAGCATTGATGACGTCGCTGTCATAGGAGGACAGCACCGGGCGCGCGGTGAAGTCGCCGCTGCCGATCACGCCGAGCGAACGCGGACGTCCAAGCTTGTCGGAGATCAGCCACAGCTCGTAGCTCTTGCCCGCCTCCGGCGTGGCGCCGACCTTGCGCACGGTGAAATTCCGCGTCGCGCCGTCGACCGTGAGGATGAACGCAGGACCATTGCCCTGCCCCTGCAGCAACGCAACATATTGCGCGGAGGGTGCGAGCGCCGGTGCCGGCGTCTTCACCTCCACTGTCTGGATGCGCGGCTTTGGACGAAGCGGGCCGGGCAGCGCGTCGGGCAGCAGCACCTGCAGCGACAGCATCACCAGGAGCGCGGCCGCGATCGCACCGGCGGCAGAGGCGATGGTGCGCCAGCGCTTCACGCGGCCCTCGAGATAGATCACGTTGGTGTCGTCGACGATCGGCACCTGCGTCACCCGCACATCGGGCGCGTGATATTGCGGCACGTATTGCGGCACGGGCTCGGGCGCGATCTCAGGCGCAACCTCAGCTGCAACCTGGGGCGCCTCTGCCGGCGGTGGCTCGGCCGGCTGGGCATCGATCGGCTGCGACTCTGACGACACCGGTTCAAACGGCAGCGGCGGCGCCTCCGAAGCCTCCAAAGCCGCTGAAGATGCGCGTGCCGCAACCATCGGCGCGATCGCGGCCTTGATGTTCTCCCACACGATCGGCCGCGGCTCGACCGAGCCGACCATCTGGTTGAGCACGCCGAGCCGGAATTCCCAGGCGTGCACGACGGAAGCGAACTCCTTGTCCACCTCCATCATGGTCGCGACCTGCACCCGCTCATCGGCGTCGAGCGTGCCGAGCGCATACTCCGCGGCGAGTGCGATATGGTCCTCAGTGTAGGCCATCAGTTACAGTCCAAAACTCCCACAGGCATCCTCGACAAGCGCCCACTCAGGGCGCCTCACAAACCAAGGCACTCCCGGATATCCATCATGCTGCGCCGGAGCCACGTCTTCACCGTGTTGACCGGCGCCGAAAACTTCTCCGCGAGCTGCTCGCGGCTCCAGCCGTTGTAATAGGCGAGCAGCACGAGCCTCTGGCGGTCCGGCTCGAGCCGGCCGACGCATTCGAGCAGCCGCTTCAACTCCTCCGTCATCTCCCGGCGCGCCAGCGGATCGGGGCTGTCGGCGGCAACTTCCATTGCCTGCGGCTCCTCCTCGATCGAGGCCTCCGTCTTCTTGCGCACGAGGTCGATGGCGCGGTTGCGCGCGATCGAGGCCATCCACGTGATCGGCGAAGACAGAAGTGGGTTGAACTGGCCGGCGTTATTCCAGATCTTGACGTAGGTCTCCTGAATGACCTCCTCTGCGAGGTCCTGACGCCGCAAGATACGGAGCACGACGCCGAAGAGTTTCGCGCGCGTGGCGGCGTAGAGGCGCTCGAATGCCGCCTCGTCGCCCTTCGCCACCGCCGCGATCAACTCGACCAGCTCAGCTGGCGTCAGCATCCAGTCCCCCAACTCGCCCCTGCCCCGCCGCTTTGCCGCGAGGCCCTCCGGAACGCCACCATAGCGCGCAGCAAAGCCCGCCACCAAGGGGCCGCGGCGCCACATTGTGGACATCACACGCAAAAACCCGGAAGCCCCAAAGGGTCCGGGTTCCGCAGCTCGTTCGCTGGATTGCCGAAAGGCTTTAGGCGAGAGCGCCCATGCGGGCACGCATCAAGCCGATGCTGTCGAGATCGGCCTGCTCGCGGGCATTCTCTTCGGCGCGCTCGCGGGCCTGGTCGCGCTCGTCCAGAAGCTCGACCTTCTTCATTTCCTCGAAGGCTTCGCCGAGGGCGGCCTTGGCCTCCTCGAGCTGGCCCTTGAGCTCGTCGGCCGAGCGGGTCAGGTTCTCGCGGCGCTGGATCGCGGCCTTGGCGTAGGTCGGATAGGCGAAATGCGAGGGATCGTTGATCCCGGCGCGCTCCTGCTCGGTCAGGATCTCGCGCTCGAGATCGGTCGACATGCGCTGGAAGTCGGCGATCATGGACTCGATCTGAGCGACCCTGCGGCGCTTCTCGTCGACCTGAAATTTCTTCAGGCGGATGAGCGTTTCACGTGACTTCATCGACTCGTACTCCCCAGAAGTCCCTTAGCTGCACGTGGGACATCACCGGTCGCCCCATGGGCCCCAAAACGGACCCCGACCGGCTTTGCTACTCTGTAGAGCCGATGATGACGGGACAAAGTTAGCGTTCCGTTTCCAAATTGCTGAGGATATGAGCCAACTGGCGGTAGCCGTCGGCCAGCGTGACATTTTCGTCCTTGCGCTGCTTCAGGAAGGCTTCCAGCGGCTCGTTCAGCCGGATCGCCTCATCGACCTCGGGGCTGGATCCGGCCCGATAGGCGCCAAGACGGATCAATTCCTCCATGTCGGCATAGGTCGCCATCACCGCCCGCGCCTTCTGGATGACCGGCCAGAACTCCGGATCGGCCGATTTCGGCATGGTGCGGGAGACGGATTTGAGGATGTTGATGGCGGGATAGCGGCCGCGCTCGGCGATCTGGCGCTGCATCACGATGTGGCCGTCGAGAATGCCGCGGACGGCGTCCGCGATCGGCTCGTTATGATCGTCGCCGTCGACCAGCACGGTGAAGATCGCCGTGATAGCGCCCTCGCCGAGGCCGGGACCGGCCCGCTCCAGCAATTTTGGAAGCTCCGTGAAGACGGTCGGCGTGTAGCCCTTGGCGGTCGGCGGCTCGCCGGCCGACAGGCCGATCTCGCGCTGGGCCATGGCAAAGCGCGTCACCGAGTCCATCAGGCAGAGCACGTCCTTTTCTTCATCGCGAAAGTATTCGGCGACCGCGAGGGTGAGATAGGCCGCCTGGCGGCGCATCAGCGCCGGCTCGTCCGAGGTCGCGACCACCACGACGGAACGGGCCAGCCCCTCCTCGCCGAGATCATCCTGCAAGAACTCCTGCACCTCGCGGCCGCGTTCGCCGATCAGCCCGATGACGCTGACGGCGGCATCGACGTTGCGCGCGAGCATCGAGAGCAGCACGGATTTGCCGACGCCGGAGCCCGCAAAGATACCCATGCGCTGGCCGCGGCAGCAGGTGAGAAAGGTGTTCATGGCGCGCACGCCGAGATCGAGCGGGGCGCCGACGCGCTTGCGTGAATGCGCCGGCGGTGGCGAATTGCGGTACGGCATCGGCGCCGGGCCCTGCGGCAGCGGTCCCTTGCCGTCGATCGGCTCGCCCAGCGCATTGATGACGCGGCCAAGCCAGGCCGAGCTCGGCCGCACCTGGTTTGCGGCATTGGCAATCACGGCCTTGCAGCCGCGCCGCACGCCGTCGAGGCCGGCGAATGGCATCACGATCGCATTGTTCCCGGAAAAGCCGATCACCTCGCAGGGAATGTCGCGGCCCGTGCCGGTCTCGATCACAAGACGCGCACCAACCGACATCGCGTGAATCGGACCGGCCACCTCGACCATCAGGCCGCGCACGCCGACCACGCGTCCATAGATGTTAACGCCGTCGATATCGCCGATCTGTTCGGCAAGCGCCTTCATGTTTGAGCCTTTGACCGGGTCTTCACGGGGAAACCCTTAAATTTCGCCATATTTCTGAACGGCGCTTAACTTCGTGTTTACCCGCATCATTAATCATTGCGTCACTGTCTTTGTGACTGAGCGGCTGCCCATCAGAAGAAGGGGAGTCGCGGGAGTCGGTTAGGCCCGTCTCTTAAAGTGGAACTTGAGCGGAGCTGGGTAACGAAAGCTGCTTCTACGGCAATACCTTAGGGCGATTCGACAAAAATTGCACGATGGGGTCTTGCGCTTGGGAATCAGACTTTGTTAACCATGTCCAGTCAGGATCCGAATCAGTTGTTCAAAGGCGTTTGTTGAGTGCCGCGAATGCGGCCGACCTGACGCCCGGAGCGGCGACTATGGGGAACCTGGCATGCGCGTTTTGCTGATTGAAGATGACAGCGCCGTCGCGCAGTCGATCGAGCTGATGCTGAAGTCTGAGAGCTTCAACGTCTACACGACCGATCTGGGAGAAGAAGGCGTCGATCTCGGTAAGCTGTACGATTACGACATTATTCTTCTCGACCTCAACCTGCCCGACATGTCCGGTTACGACGTGCTCAAGCAGCTTCGGGTCTCCAAGATCAAGACACCGATTCTGATCCTCTCCGGCCTCGCCGGCATCGAGGACAAGGTCAAGGGTCTCGGCGTCGGCGCCGACGACTACATGACCAAGCCTTTCCACAAGGACGAGCTGGTTGCTCGCATCCACGCGATCGTGCGCCGTTCGAAGGGTCACGCCCAGTCGGTCATCCAGACCGGCGACCTCGTCGTCAACCTCGACACCAAGACGGTCGAAGTCGGCGGCCAGCGCGTGCACCTGACCGGCAAGGAGTACCAGATGCTGGAGCTGCTCTCGCTCCGCAAGGGTACGAC
>JAEWBW010000467.1 GCA_023390955.1 Pseudomonadota bacterium | reverse complement strand
CCTGAAATTCATTCGCTCCCCCTAACCTTTGTTAGATGGAGGGGAAGAGGGCGAATACGACCCGGCGGTGGCCCGCCTGGTTGAATGCGGCTGCGCTATTGATCGCAGGCTGGATCACGCTCGCAATCCTCACCTTACAAGTTCGTCCGGACGCGACGGTCGTCGCGGTTGCGTTTCCGCCCTGGTGGAGCACGCAGCAGGTATTTCACGCTGCGGGGTCCGCGCAGGCGGCCATCGTCGGGCTTACGGCCCTGCCGACCCTGCTCGTCGTTCGCCCGGATGACCATGACGGACTGGCCCGCCTCAGTGCGGCCGGCGCCTGGTTCGTCCTGGACGCGCAAGCGGTGTCGGCATGTTTTGGCAGATAGGTTTGGAGAGAGTGGAATGATTGTCGAGAACGACGGCCTGGAAGCGCTGCGCCAAACCACCAGCAAGACTCTCGCTGTCGTGCTGTGGCTGCACGTGCCGATCGCCATGACGATCGGGCTGGCGCTCGGCAAGGCCTGGCTGACCCCGGCGATCTTCATGGCGCTGTTCGCGCTGGCCGCGACCTTGTCGTGGCGGCTGTCCGGCAACGGCCTCTCCACCCGCCTGGTTTTTGCCGTCGCCCTGATGAGCGGCGTGTCGATGTTCACCTACCAGTTCGAGGGACATCCCTGGCAGATCGACATGCACATGTACTTCTTCGCAGCGCTGGCCTGCACGGTCGCCTATTGCGACTTCCGGCCGATCGTCGCCGCGACGGTCGCGGTGGCGCTGCATCACATCGCGCTGAACTTCCTGCTGCCCGCGGCGATCTATCCGGGCGGCTCCGATTTCGGCCGCGTCGTGCTGCATGCGGTGATCCTTTTGATCGAGGCCGGCGTGCTGATCGCGCTGGCGCACAAGCTGCAGGAACTGTTCGAGACCACGGCGGTAAAGACCGCCGAGGCGCAGGCTGCGATGGCCGCGGAAGCGCGCGCCAACAGCGAGCGCAGCGAGGTCGAGCAGCACGCCAAGCAGGAGCGCGAGACGGCCAAGCTTCGGCTTGCCACCGGGTTCGAGCAGAGCGTCGGCAACATTGTCGAGGCGGTGGCCGTGGCCGCGCGCGAGATGCAGCAATTGTCCTCATCGATGAGCAACAGCAGCGCCGATACCGCGCGCCAGACCGCCGCGGCGGCAGCCGCCTCGAACCGCGCCTCGAGAACGTCGAGACGGTAGCGGCCGCAACCGAGGAACTGACGGCGTCCGTCAACAGCATCACCCAGCAGGTCACCCGTTCCGCCGAAATCGCGACCAAGGCCGCCAGCGAGGCTCGCCGCACCAATGAGGTCGTCGAAGGGCTCGCCAATGGCACGCAGAAGATCGGCGAAGTGGTCACGCTGATCCAGAACATCGCGAGCCAGACCAATCTGCTGGCGCTGAACGCCACCATCGAGGCGGCCCGCGCGGGCGAGCACGGCAAGGGGTTTGCCGTGGTCGCGAGCGAAGTGAAAGCGCTGGCGAACCAGACCGCGAAGGCGACCGAAGAAATTTCGACGCAGGTGCAGAACATCCAGGGCGCCACCGGCGATGCCGTCAACGCCATCCAGGCGATCGGCGCAACGATCGCGGAGATCGACGAGATCTCCCGTCAGATCTCGACCGCGGTCGACCAGCAGGGCCTGGCGACGCGCGAGATCGCCGGCAGCCTGCAGCAGGCCGCCTCCGGCACCCGCGAGGTCAACGACAACATCGTCAGCGTCAGCAAGGCGTCAGATCAGGCCGGCACCGCCGCCTCGAAGATGCACCAGGCTGCCGCCGGCCTGTCGTCGCAATCCGACCGGCTCAAGGCCGAGGTCGACGGCTTCCTGGGATCGCTGCGGACGGCCTGAGGGCCGCGTGCACAACCGTCATCGCCCGGCTCGACCGGGCGCTCCAGTATTCCAGAGACGGCTGTGATGAATCGAGAGGCCGCGGCGTACTGGATGCCCCGCCTTCGCGGGGCATGACGGCGGTGGGTACGGCGAGCAGATGTTGGGGTCTGCTCAGATCTTCTGATTGTACTCGCCGACTTCGGGATGCGTGCCCAGCACGCTGTTCACCATCGCGAACATGTCGTGCATGCGCTGCTCGGAGACCGGGCTCTCGACCACCACAACCAGTTCCGGCTTGTTGGAGGACGCGCGCACCAGGCCCCAGCTGCCGTCTTCCACGGTGACGCGGACGCCGTTGACGGTGACGAGATCGCGGATCGCCTGGCCGCCGATCTTAGCACCCTTGGCCTGCAGGCCCTCGAAGTGCTTCACCACCTTATCGATGACGCCGTACTTGGTCTCGTCGGCGCAATGCGGCGACATGGTCGGCGACGACCAGGTCTTCGGCAGCGCGTTCTTGAGGTCGGCCATCGACTTGTCCGGCGCGCGATCGAGCATGTCGCAGATCGCAATCGCCGAAACCAGGCCATCGTCATAGCCGCGCCCATAGGGCTTGTTGAAGAAGAAGTGGCCGGACTTCTCGAAGCCGGCGAGCGCGCCCATCTCGTTGGTGCGGCGCTTCATGTAGGAATGGCCCGTCTTCCAATAGGCGACCTTCGCGCCCTGCTTCTGCAGCACGGGATCGGTCACGAACACGCCGGTGGACTTCACGTCGACCACGAACTGCGCGTCCTTGTGGATCGCCGACATGTCGCGCGCCAGCATCACGCCGACCTTGTCGGCGAAGATCTCCTCGCCGGTGTTGTCGACGACACCGCAACGATCGCCGTCGCCGTCGAAGCCGAGGCCGACATCGGCCTTGTGATGCAGCACGGCGTCACGGATCGCGTGCAGCATCTCCATGTCTTCGGGATTCGGATTGTATTTCGGGAAGGTGTGGTCGAGCTCGGTGTCCAGCGGGATCACCTCGCAGCCGATCGCCTCCAGCACCTGCGGCGCGAATGCGCCCGCGGTGCCGTTGCCGCACGCCGCAACCACCTTCAGCTTGCGCTTCAGCTTCGGACGATTGGTGAGATCGCCAATGTAGCGCGCCGGATAATTCTCGTGGAACTGGTAGGAGCCGCCGGCCTTGTTCTTGAAATCGGCGTTGAGCACGATCTCCTTCAGCCGCGTCATCTCGTCGGGCCCGAAGGTCATCGGGCGATTGGCGCCCATCTTCACGCCGGTCCAGCCATTGTCGTTGTGCGAGGCCGTGACCATCGCGCAGCAGGGCACGTCGAGATCGAATTGCGCGAAATAGGCCATCGGCGTCACCGCAAGCCCGATGTCGTGCACCTTGCAGCCCGCCGCCATCAGGCCCGAGATCAGCGCGTATTTGATCGAGGCCGAATAGCCGCGAAAATCATGGCCGGTGACGATCTCCTGGCGGACGCCGAGCTCGGCAATCAACGCGCCCAGCCCCATGCCGAGCGCCTGCACACCCATCAGGTTGATTTCCTTGCCGAACAGCCAGCGCGCGTCATATTCGCGAAAGCCGGTCGGCTTCACCATCGGCTCGGATTCGAAGGCATAGGTATTGGGCAGCAGGACGGATTTCGGCTTGGGGAACATGAAAGGGTCTCGTCAACGCGGGAATGAACCGCAGCCTTAGCGAATGCCAGGGCGCAGCGGAAGGCGGGATTAAGGGCTTATGGCTGACAATTGCGGCAGTTTGGTAACGGAGAAACCTTACTGCGGGAGAGGTCGCCGTAAAAGCGGCGGCTTTAAAATGCTTGGATGCGAGAAGCTCTTACTGCTCCAGCACCATCTGCCCGTTGGCATAGGCGAAGCGGCTCAGCCGGGACAGGAATGAGAGCCCCAGCAGGTTCTCCGACAGTGCTTCATCCGGCAGCACCATGGCCTCGACGTCGCGCACGATCAGGCCGCCGACATCGAGCATGGGAAGTCGGACGCGCGCGGCCTTGATGGTGCCGTTGGCCGTGGTGACATTGGCGCTGTAGGCGTTGCGGGCGGGGCGCAGGCCGAAGCGGGCTGCCGAGGTTTCGTTCAGCGCCACCACCGACGCGCCGGTGTCGATCATGAAGTCGACACGCTGGCCATCCATCCGGCCTTCGGTCTGGAAATGACCGCGGGCATCGCGGGGGATGCTGAGGCTGCGATTGCCGGTGCGCGGCTCGCTCGCGACGGCGACCGTGGTGCGCGGCGCCGGCGTTGCATTGACCGAACTCATCCGGTCGGCCTGCTGGGCCATAAACGTGCCGAGGCCGATCATGATGGCCGCGAAGATCATAATGTTACGCATGACACACCACTCGGAACCGAAAGCGCGATTTCACCACGCCGCACCGCCGGTCGCGAGCAAGCGCACGGCCGGACGGCAGTCATTTTCGCGAAAAGGATGAGGGAACGGTTAATGCCTGTCCGGGAACGTCAGGTCCCGCGCGGCTTCACCCGCCGGGTCGGCAGCGCGTTCGCCGGGTCCTCGGGCCAGGGGTGCCGCGGATAACGGCCCCGCAGGTCCGAGCGTACCGCAGCATAGCTGCCGCGCCAGAAGCCGGGAAGATCGCGCGTCACCTGCACCGGACGCTGCGCCGGCGACAGCAGCTCCAGCACCAGCGGCACCTTGCCGGCGGCGATCGAGGGGTGATTGTTCAATCCGAACAGCTCCTGCAGGCGGACGGCGATGGTCGGGCCCTGCTCGGCCTCGTAGTCGATTGCGAGCATCGTGCCGGTCGGCGCTTCGAAATGGGTGGGCGCCTCGCGGTCGAGCCGGGCGCGCAGCTCCCAGGGCAGCAGCACCATCAGGGCGTCCGAGAGATCGCCGGCGGAAATGTCCTTCAGCGCCGTCTTGCCGTAGAGCGCCGGCACCAGCCAATCGTCGCGGCGCGCGATCAGGCCGTCGTCGGACAGATCGGGCCAGCTTTCGCCTTCGGCCTTGCGCAGGAACATCACGCGGTCACGCCATTGCACCGCCGCCTTCGACCAGGGCAGCCGGTCGAGGCCCGCAGCGATCAGGCCGTCGGCAAGAATGCCTGCGGTCGCCTCCGATGGCGTGAGCGCAAGCGGCGCCTCCGCCAGTGTGATCGCATGAAGCACGCGCTTGCGGCGGGCACGCAGCGCCATCGCGCCGCGGTCGAAAGAAATCTCGTCCGAGGTTTCGATGTGCTCGCCGAAATGCTGCTCGATGTCGCTCTCGCGCAGCGGCGCGGCGAGCAGGATGCGGCCGCTCGCGGCGGTGCCCGTCATCTCGGCCACCGCGATATAGGGCGCGCGCGCAAGCGAGGAGGCCTGCTCGACGGCGGCGCCGCGGCCATTGGCAAGCACGAAGCTGCCATTGCCGCGATTGCGCGCGACGCGATCGGGGAAGGCGAAGGCCAGCATCACGCCGGTGGTGAGTTCGCCGGACGAGGTCACGCTGCCTGCCTCGGCACTCGCCACCTGCGAAGCCCAGCGCCGCGCCAGGTCGCGGGCGCTGGACGAACGCTGCGACCGGTCGCGGCGAAACTGGTCGAGCCTGTGGTCGAGATCGACGCTGTCGCCGCCGAGCCCGCGCTCGGTGAGGATGGCGGCGATTTCGGCCGCGTCCTCGCCCGCGCCGGCGCGGTGCGAATCGACGATCATGCGCGCAAGCCGCGGCGGCAGCGCCAGCGCGCGCAGGCTCTTGCCTTCCGCGGTGATGCGGCCATCGGCATCGAGCGCATTGAGCTCGGTCAGCAGGCTCTTCGCTTCCTTCCAGGCCGGCTGTGGCGGCGGGTCGAGGAACGCCAGCGCCGCGGGATCGGCAACGCCCCATTGCGCGAGATCCAGCACCAGGGAGGACAGGTCCGCGCTCAAAATCTCCGGCTGGGTGTACGGCGCGAGCGAAGCGGTCTGCGGCTCGTCCCAGAGCCGGTAGCAGACACCAGGCTCGGTGCGGCCCGCGCGGCCACGCCGCTGATCGACCGCGGCACGCGAGGCGCGCACGGTCTCGAGCCGCGTCAGCCCGATGTCCGGTTCGTAACGCGGCACCCGCGCCAGGCCTGAATCGACGACGATGCGGACGCCTTCGATCGTCAGCGAGGTCTCTGCGATCGAGGTCGCCAGCACCACCTTGCGCGTTCCCTTCGGCGCGGGCGCGATCGCGCGATCCTGCACGGCGGCATCGAGCGCACCGAACAGCGGCACGATCTCGATGCCGGCATCGTGGACGCGCTCGCCGAGGAAATTCTGGGTGCGCCGGATCTCGGCAGCGCCCGGCAGGAACGCCAGCACCGAGCCGCTGTCTGCGCGCAGCGCCGAGGCGATCGCATCCGCCATCTGCCGCTCCATCGGAGCGTCGGCCTTGCGGCCGAGATAGCGTGTCTCGACCGGAAAGGCGCGGCCCTCGCTTTCGACGACGGGTGCATCGCCAAGCAGTTTTCCGACCCGCGCGCCGTCGAGCGTCGCCGACATCACGAGGATACGAAGGTCCTCGCGCAGTCCGATTTGCGCATCGCGCGCCAGCGCCAGGCCCATATCGGCATCGAGCGAGCGTTCGTGGAATTCGTCGAACAGGACGGCGGCAACGCCCGTCAGTTCGGGATCGTCGAGAACCTGCCGGCTGAAAATACCTTCGGTCACCACCTCGATGCGGGTCGCGCGCGAGACTTTCGAGCCGAAGCGGACGCGATAGCCGACCGTCTCCCCTGCCCGTTCGCCGAGCGACTTCGCCATGCGCTCGGCGCTGGCCCGCGCCGCGATGCGTCGCGGCTCCAGCATGATGATCTTCTTGCCCCTCGCCCAGGGTGCATCGAGCAGCGCCAGCGGCACGCGCGTGGTCTTGCCGGCGCCGGGCGGCGCAACCAGGACGGCGGCGTTGTGCGTATCGAGCGCGCGCGCGAGATCGTCGAGCACGGCGTCGATCGGCAGGGGCGTGTCGAAAGTGCGGGGCAACAGTCTATCCACTCGTCATGCCCGGGCTTGTCCCGGGCATCCACGTCGTGGGACTAGAGAAAACAGACGTGGATGGCCGGGACAAGCCCGGCCATGACGGAATCATTTGGATCGTTGTCGTCAGCCCTGCGCCGACGGACGGCCGATGCTGTCATAGACGAAGCCGGCGGCGGTCATGTCTTCGGGGCGGTAGATGTTGCGGAGGTCGACGATGATGGGTTGCGCCATCGTGGCCTTCAGCCGGTCGAGATCGAGCGCGCGGAACTGCACCCATTCGGTGACGATCACGAGCGCATCGGCGCCCTGCGCACAGGCATAGGCGTCCTCGCAATAGGTGATGTTCGGCAGCTCGGCCTTGGCCTGCTCCATGCCAACGGGATCGAACGCCTTCACCGTCGCGCCCATATCGAGCAGGCCGGTGACGAGCGGGATCGACGGCGCATCGCGCATGTCATCGGTGTCGGGCTTGAAGGTCAGGCCGAGCACGGCGACGGTCTTGCCGCGCAGCGAGCCGCCGAGCGCCTGGCTCACCTTGCGCGCCATCGCGCGCTTGCGGTTCTCGTTGACGGCGAGGACGGATTCGACGATGCGCAGGTTCACGTCATAGTCCTGCGCGATCTTGATCAGCGCCTTGGTGTCCTTTGGGAAGCAGGAACCGCCGAAGCCGGGACCGGCATGCAGGAACTTGGTGCCAATGCGGTTGTCCAGGCCAATGCCGCGGGCGACCTCCTGCACGTTGGCGCCGGCTTTCTCCGCGAGATCGGCGATCTCATTGATGAAGGTGATCTTGGTCGCGAGGAAGGCGTTCGCGGCGTATTTGATCATCTCCGCGGTGCGGCGCTCGGTGAACATCAGCGGTGCCTGGTTCAGCGACAGCGGACGATAGAGGTCGCTCATCACCTTGCGGCCGCGCTCGTCGGACGTGCCGACGACGATGCGATCGGGGAACTTGAAGTCGCGGATCGCCGCGCCCTCGCGCAGGAACTCCGGATTCGAGGCGACCACGACGTCGGCCTTGGGATTGGCCTCGCGGATGATGCGCTCGACCTCGTCGCCGGTGCCGACCGGCACGGTCGACTTCGTCACCACCACGGTGAAGCCTTCGAGCGATTGCGCGATCTCGCGCGCGGCGGCGTAGACATAAGAGAGGTCGGCATGGCCGTCGCCGCGTCGCGACGGCGTGCCAACGGCGATGAACACGGCATCCGCCTCAGCGACGGGCTTCTTGAGATCGGTGGTGAAGTCGAGCCGCTTGGCCTTCACATTGGTTTCGACCAGCGCGTCGAGGCCGGGCTCGTAGATCGGGATCTCGCCGCGATGGAGCGCCGCGATCTTGCTCTCGTCCTTGTCGACGCAGGTGACGTCGTGGCCGAAATCCGCAAAGCAGGCGCCCGACACCAGCCCCACATAACCCGTGCCGATCATGGCAATTCGCATCTAAAACCCGCCTGTCATGGTTAACGAATGATGATCTCTTGCTGCGGTCTTAGAGCATTTTCATGTCCGCGGGGAAGAGGTCGACCCCAAAGAAAACGACCAGAAAGCCGGCATGTGATTTGTACAGTAAAGGGGACCGAAACCTCACGCCGCGATACTGCCTCGATCCTGGGCGGGCACGCGCCTCGAAAAGGGACACCATGGCACCAATCGACACAATCGCGGCGAACGGAGGCCTCAAGGCCCCGGCGGCCGCGCGCGTCGACTGGGTCGACTACGCCAAGGGCATCTGCATCGTCATGGTCGTGATGATGCATTCGGTGCTTGGGGTCGAGCTCGCCGCCGGCGAGACCGGATTCATGCATGTGCTGGTGGCCTTCGCAAAGCCGTTCCGGATGCCGGACTTCTTCCTGATTTCGGGACTATTCCTGCCGCTCGTGATTGACCGAGATTGGCGGACCTATCTCGACCGCAAGGTGGTCCATTTCGCTTATTTTTATGTCGTTTGGGTGACAATCCAGTTCGGCTTCAAGGCGCCGGCCTTTGCCGCCGAAACGAGCTGGCAGCATGCCGGCCTGCTCTATCTCGAATCATTCGTCGAGCCGTTCGGCACGCTCTGGTTCATCTATCTGCTGCCGATCTTCTTCGTCGTCACCAAACTGACACGGCGGTTTCCGCCACTCGCCATCTGGCTCGTTGCGGCCCTGCTGGAGACCGCGCGCGTCACCACCGGATGGACCGCGATCGACGAGTTCTGCGCGCGCTTCGTCTATTTCTATTCGGGCTATTTGTTTGCCCCCTACGTCTTCGCGCTGTCCGACCGGGCGCGCAACCGTCCCATGCTTGCGCTCACAGCTCTCGCGGCGTGGGTCCTGATCAACGCCGGCCTCGTGACACTCGGCGCGAGCGAGTGGAAGATCGTGTCACTCGTGCTCGGCTTTGCCGGCGCCGGTGCGATCATCACCATGGGCACGCTGCTGGCGCGCGTTCAGTGGCTGAACTTCTTCCGCTTCTGCGGCGAGCATTCGATCGTGATCTATCTCGCCTTCTTCCTGCCGATGGCCACGACGCGCACGTTCCTGCTGCACACCGGCCTCGTTCCCGACATCGGCCTGATGTCGCTGATCGTCACCGTTGCCGGCGTGCTCGGCGCGCTCGTGATCTGGCGGATCGCTTTGCTGCTCAACGCCCGCTTCCTGTTCGAGCGGCCCGAAGCGTTCTGGATCGCACCGAAGAAGGCGGGCACGCGGCTGCAGGCTGCGGAATAGGCTTCTCGTCGTTCCTGCGAAAGCAGACGAGGGTGTAGGAATCCGCCCAAAATCTGCTCTTCCAAGGCTGTCAAAGCCCGCAAAAATTCATACATTGCGGCCATGCCCAAAAGCTCCCCAAACACATCCCCGAAAACCTCCGCCAAAGCCGACATCAAGACTGCTGCGCCAGCTGCTGCCAAACCTGTTGCGGCGAAGGCAGCCGGCAAGGGCGACCACATCTTCCTGGTCGACGGTTCCGGCTACATCTTCCGCGCCTATCACGCGCTGCCGCCGCTCAACCGCAAATCCGACGGCTTGCAGGTCAATGCCGTACTCGGCTTCTGCAACATGCTGTGGAAGTTGTTGCGGGACATGCCCGCGGACAACCGGCCGACGCATCTGGCGATCGTCTTCGACAAGTCGGAAGTCACCTTCCGCAACAAGATCTATCCCGACTATAAGGCGCACCGCCCGCCGGCGCCGGATGATCTGATTCCACAATTCGCCTTGATCCGCGAGGCCGTGCGCGCCTTCGACCTGCCCTGCCTGGAGCAAGGCGGCTTCGAGGCCGACGATTTGATCGCGACCTATGCGCGGCAGGCGAGCGAGCGCGGTGCCATCGCGACCATCGTGTCCTCCGACAAGGACCTGATGCAGCTCGTCAACGACAAGATCACGATGTACGACACCATGAAGGATCGCCGCATCGGCATTCCCGAGGTGATCGAGAAATTCGGCGTGCCGCCGGAGAAAGTGGTCGAAGTACAGGCGCTGGCCGGCGACTCCACCGACAACGTGCCTGGTGTCCCCGGCATCGGCATCAAGACCGCGGCGCAGCTGATCGTCGAATATGGCGACCTCGAGCAATTGCTGTTCCGCGCTGGCGAGATCAAGCAGCCGAAGCGGCGAGAAGCGCTGATCGAGAACGCCGAGAAGGCGCGCATCTCGCGACAGCTCGTGCTGCTCGACGACAAGGTCAAGCTGGATGTGCCGCTGGACGACCTCGCCGTCCACGAGCCCGACGCGCGCAAGTTGATCGCCTTCCTGAAGGCGATGGAATTCACCACGCTGACGCGCCGCGTCGCCGACTATTCCCAGATCGATCCCGCCAATGTCGAGGCCGATGCGGCCAACAAGAGTGGCGCGGCTGGCAAGACGGTCGTTGCCGAGACCAAGTCGGCTGATAGTTCCGGCGACCTCTTCGCTGGTCCCACCACAGTCGCGACAGGCAGCGACAAGGGCGACAAGGCCGCCAGCCCGAAGGGCGCACCGATCTCGCTGGCCGCCGCGCGCGAGGAGGCGCTGCGGAAGCTCCCCGTGGATCGCAGCAAATATCAGGCGATCAAAACTCTCGCCGAGCTCGAGGCGTTCATCGCGCGCATTCACGACATCGGTCATGTCGCGATCGAGACCAAGGCGAATTCGATCGATCCGATGCAGGCCGATCTCTGCGGCATCGCCCTGGCGCTGGCGCCGAACGAGGCCTGCTACGTGCCTTTGGCGCACAAGGCCGCCGGCGGTGGCGCAGGCCTGTTCGACGCCGGGCTTGCCGCCGACCAGGTCAAGCATGACGACGCCATCGAAGCCTTGCGCCCGGTGCTGGAATCACCGGGGATCCGCAAGATCGGCTTCAACGTCAAATTCGCCGCTGTCCTGCTGGCTCAGCATGGCATCACGCTGCGCAACCATGACGATGCAGAGCTGATCTCCTATGTGCTCGACGCCGGCCGCGGCTCGCATGCGATCGAGTCGCTCGCCGAGCGCTGGTTCGGCCACGCCATGCTGGCCGAGAACGAATTGCTCGGCAGCGGCAAGAACAAGATCACCTTCGATCAGGTGCCGATCGACAAGGCGATGCCGCTGTCGGCGGAAGCCGCCGACGTCGCCTTGCGGCTGTGGCGGGTGCTGAAGCCGCGCCTCGTCGCCGAGCACATGACCGCCGTCTACGAAACGCTGGAGCGCCCGCTGGTCAGCGTGCTCGCGCGCATGGAACGGCGCGGCATCTCGATCGACCGCCAGGTGCTGTCGCGGCTGTCGGGCGATTTCGCCCAGACCGCGGCGCGGGTCGAGGCGGAGATCCAGGAGATCGCGGGCGAACCGGTCAATGTCGGCAGCCCGAAGCAGATCGGCGACATCCTGTTCGGCAAGATGGGTCTACCCGGCGGCACCAAGACGAAAACGGGCGCGTGGTCGACCACGGCGCAGGTGCTCGACGAGCTCGCCGAGCAGGGCCATGACTTTCCGCGCAAGATCCTGGAATGGCGCCAGGTCTCCAAGCTGAAGTCGACCTATACCGACGCGCTGCCCAATTACGTTCATCCGCGGACCCATCGCGTGCACACGACCTACGCGCTGGCCGCGACCACGACGGGCCGGCTGTCGTCGAACGAGCCGAATCTGCAGAACATTCCGGTGCGCACCGAGGACGGGCGAAAGATCCGGCGCGCCTTCGTCGCGACGCCCGGACACAAGCTGGTGTCGGCGGACTATTCGCAGATCGAGCTCAGGCTGCTCGCCGAGATCGCCAACATTCCCGTGCTGAAGCAGGCCTTCAAGGATGGCCTCGACATTCACGCCATGACGGCATCGGAGATGTTTGGCGTGCCGATCAAGGGCATGCCGAGCGAAATCCGGCGTCGCGCCAAGGCGATCATTTTCGGCATCATCTACGGCATCTCGGGGTTCGGGCTTGCCAACCAGCTCGGCATCGCCCGCGAGGAAGCCTCCGCCTACATCAAGAAGTATTTTGAACGCTTCCCCGGCATCCGCGCCTACATGGACGAGACGCGCGATTTCTGCCGGCAGAACGGCTATGTCACGACGCTGTTCGGGCGCAAGTGCCACTATCCCGACATCAAGGCCTCGAACGCATCGGTGCGCGCCTTCAACGAGCGCGCCGCGATCAACGCGCGGCTGCAGGGTACCGCCGCCGACATCATCCGCCGCGCCATGACCCGGGTCGAGGATGCGCTTGCCGCGAAGAAACTCTCGGCGCAGATGCTGCTGCAGGTGCACGACGAGCTGATTTTCGAGGTGCCGGACGCCGAGGTCGAGAAGACGCTGCCGGTCGTGCAGCACGTCATGCAGGACGCGCCGTTCCCGGCCGTGCTGCTGTCGGTGCCGCTGCAAGTCGACGCGCGTGCCGCGAACAACTGGGACGAGGCGCATTAGCTTCACTTCTCTCTGGCGGCAGCACGGCTTCAATTGTCCTCCGTGCAATTGCGTGATGGCCGCGCAGTGCTCTGCGCACTAGAACACTTGCATCTCCTGCAAGAGTTCACCCATGCCTCACGCCCCCGCCCTGCTCGGCTTCGCGCTGCTCTGCCTCGGCCTCGTTCTGACGCCGGGGCCGAACATGATGTACCTGATCTCGCGATCGATCACGCAGGGGCCGGCGGCCGGCATCGTCTCGCTCGGCGGCGTCGGGCTCGGCTTCGTGTTCTACATGCTGTGCGCGGCGTTCGGCATCACCGCGCTGTTGTTCGCCGTTCCCTTCGCTTATGACGCGCTGCGCTTTGCAGGTGCCGCCTATCTGTTCTGGCTCGCCTGGCAGGCGGTGAAGCCGGGCGGCCGCTCACCGTTCCAGGTGAAGACGCTCGCCGTCGACAGCCCGCGCAAGCTGTTCGTGATGGGGTTCGTCACCAACCTGCTCAACCCGAAGATCGCGATGCTTTATCTCGCGCTGCTGCCGCAGTTCATCGATCCCACCGCCGGCAGCGTGCTCAGCCAGTCGCTGGTGCTGGGCTCGATCCAGATCGCGATCAGCGTCTCGGTCAACGCGATGATCGCATTGGCCGCAGGCTCAATCGCGCGGTTCCTGGCGCAGCGTCCGAGCTGGATGCTGGTGCAGCGCTGGCTGATGGGCACCGTGCTCGCCGGGCTGGCGCTGCGCATGGCGGTGGAAGCACGGAAGGTGTGAGGCGCTGTCTTCCTTCTCCCTTTGTGGGAGACTCCACGCTCAAGGCTGCTCGTGAGGATAGAGACCCCTCACCCGGCTCGCCGCTTCGCGGCGATCCACCCTCTCCCACAAGGGGAGAGGGGAAGGCACCTCAATCCAGCTTCGCGTCCATGCCGCGCTTCACCGCCGGGCGAGCCATCAGGGCCTCGTACCAGCGCTTGACGTTGGGGAAGTCGGACAGCTCGACCTTGTGGCGGGGGTGGCGCCAGGCCCAGCCCAGGATGGCGAAATCGGCGACCGAGAGATCGCCTGCGACAAAGTCACGCCCCTGGAGCCGGGCGTCGAGCACGCCATAGAGCCGGCGCGTCTCGGCCATGTAGCGCTTCAACCCATAGGCGCGGTCCTGCTCGTTCTCGAGCGCAATGAAGTGGTGGACCTGGCCGGGCATGGGACCGAAGCCGCCCATCTGCCACATCAGCCACTCATAGACGGGGATGCGGCCGGCAAGCGATTTCGGCAGGAATTTCCCGGTCTTTTCGCCGAGATAAAGGAGGATCGCGCCGGATTCGAACACGCTGACCGGCTTGCCCTCGGGACCTTCGGGATCGAGGATCGCTGGGATCTTGTTGTTCGGGCTGAGCTTGAGGAAGCCCGGCGCCATCTGCTCGCCCTTGGTGATGTTCACCGGGATCACCTTGTAGGGCAGCCCCATTTCCTCCAGGGCGACCGAGATCTTGCGGCCGTTCGGCGTATTCCAGGTGTGCAGCTCGATGGTCATGGTCGGTTTCCTCCCCCGGGATGTTTGCATCCAGTTACCTCAGGACGTCGGGCGGCCACAACCGGCGGGGCGGTATGGCGGGTCGTCGCCGCCGGCAGGCGATGCCCTGTTGACGGCCGGTTCCCCGAACGCGCTGCCTCTGGCATGTCGGCGCGACCGCGGATAAATTCCGCGGCCTCAAGAAAAATCCCTAGAGGGACCATCGTGTCGAAATCCGCTTCCCGCGCCCGCCTTTTTGAAATCATCCGCCGGCGCTCGTTCGGCCGTGGCGACGTGACGCTCGCCTCGGGGCGCAAGAGCGATTTCTACTTCAACCTCAAGCCGACCATGCTCGACCCCGAAGGGGCGACGCTGCTGGCCGAGCTGACCTACGAGGCGCTGAAGGACGACAAGCTCGATTTCATCGGCGGCCTCGAGATGGGCGCGGTGCCGCTCGCCGGCGCGCTGGCACAGATCTCCTGGATCAAGGGCCATCCGATCGCGGCCTTCTTCGTGCGCAAGAAGCCGAAGGAGCACGGCGCGAAGCTGGCAATCGAAGGCCTGCCCAAGGGCGAGACGCTTGAAGGCAAGCGCGTCGTGATCGTCGAGGACGTCACCACCACCGGCGGCTCGGCGATGAAGGCGGTGGAATCCGTGCGCGAGACCGGTGCCGACGTGGTGCTGGTGCTGACCATGGTCGACCGCGAGGAAGGCGCAACCGACACGTTCGGTGCGGCCGGCCTGCCGTTCCGCTCGCTCTACAAGGCGTCGGAATTCCTGAAGGCGTAACGACCGCCATTCTCTCCCCGCCTGGGCGGGGCGAGCCTCGGGACATGCGTCCTCAACGCCTCATTTACCATCCCGCCTTATTGTGAATCAAAAGCTGATGCACGTTGTGCTCAGCCAGTTCCATTGCCTTGGGTGGAGTGAGCGTTGCGTACCGAGTCTGTCCTTGCGCGCCGGGCCCGCGCGATCCTGATGGCCGCCGCCCTCGCCGTTCCGGGTCTCGTGACGCCCGCGCCGGTCGCAGCCGAAGGCCTGTTCGATTTCTTCTTCGGCGGAAGCCAGCCGCGCCCGCAGCGCGAAGTGCCGCAGGCAAACTCCTACGATCCCTTCACCGGCCAGCAGAATGCCTCCGGCACGCAATATGTGCCGCCGACACGCGCGGCGGCCGCCGGCTACGGTCCCGCCTATTGCGTGCGTAGCTGCGACGGCAAGTATTTTCCCTTGATGCGCAGCGCCGTTTCGCCGGCGCAGATGTGCCAGGCGTTCTGTCCCGCCAGTCCCACCAAGGTCTTTTTCGGCTCCAGCATCGAGGGCGCGGCGTCGCAGACCGGCGAGCGCTATGCCGACAGCGAGAATGCGTTCTCCTACCGGAAATCTCTGCGCGCCGATTGCACCTGCAACGGCCGCGAGCCGGTCGGCCTCGCCCCGGTCGATCTCGCGCTGGACTCCTCGCTGAAGGCCGGCGACGTGATCGCGACCACCGACGGTCTCGTTGCCTATACCGGTATCCGCGTCGGCAACGATCAGCAGGCCGAGTTCACCCCGGTCGCATCCTATCCGGGCCTCACCGCGCAGGTGCGCGCCCGGCTCGGCGAGATGAAGGTGGCGCCGGTACGCGCCGAGACCGTGGCGGCCGACGCCCCGGCCGCCGAGATCGCGCGCGAGGCACTGCCTGACGTCAGCATCATGCCGAAGACGCCGGCGCAGAAGCCGGCGAAGCGCGCGGGGCTGGATTAGCCATTTGCGCCGTCATTCCGGGGCATCGCGCAGCGATGAACCCGGAAGCTCGAGATTCCGGGTTCGATGCTCTCGCATCGCCCCGGAATGACAGAGCGAGTCACCGCCCGATGATCACACCGATCACGTTCGGCGCCGCCAAATATTTCTCCTCGATCGCGGCGCGCGCGGCGGCACGATTGTCGGGCGTCAGCAGGCCGCGCTTCTCGGCCAAGATCATCCAGCAAAAGCCCCACCAATCGGTGAGCATGCCCTGGTCGTCGACGAGGTCGTAGCCCTGCTCGGCCGCGAAGATGCGCGCCTGCGATTCATCGAGCGTGTCGAGAAAGAGATGGTCCTCGGGCGCGAACAGGTCGTCGCTGATGTCATCGATGGTGTAGCGC
>JAEWBW010000452.1 GCA_023390955.1 Pseudomonadota bacterium | reverse complement strand
TCTGGCCGATCATGCCGTTTCCCGACGGCTGGTGCGGCTCGAACTGATCAGGCCCGGAAAAACGCAACGCCGCGCAAGCGGAATATCCTCGCTTGGCGGCGTCCGTTTAGGCATTGGGCGCTGAAATCCCCAATACGAGTGTGTCTGTAGCGACGTCCGAAGGTTCGAAGAATCCGCGTAAATTTTTGCGGTCATACCCCTGTCATGTGTCTGAAAACACGCGCAGAAGTCGAGCCGCGCCGCAACCAATCGCCAAGGGTTCGGGACGGGTTCGGGATGGGTTCGAGAACGGGTTGAGGATCGGATGGAGAGCTTACGGCCGTCCGGCTGGATGGTGGTCGGGGCAGCTGGATTCGAACCAACGACCTGCAGTACCCAAAACTGCCGCGCTACCAGGCTGCGCTATACCCCGAATGCCCTGCAGGGCCGTCGATACACGCTTCAAGTCCGGCCATCAAGGGCGCCTGCCCTTCGCCCAGAGATAGCTTGCAGGGCCGCTATTTGGCGCGAAAAAGCGAGTGCGCGACACGGTCGCCGGGCCTGATGCCGTACTTCTGCGCCGTGCCAGCCGGGACCTCCAGGACGGCCCGGGCGGGACCTCCCGAGGAGATGATCTTGGTCGAGAGCGGCTCGGTATTCTCCGCGATCCGCAGGATGCGGCCGTCGGAACGGATGAAGATCATGTCGAGCGAGATGTAGGTGTTCTTCATCCACATCGTCACTTCCCGCTCGGGCGAGAAGTCGAACAACATGCCCTTCCCGTCCGCGAGTTCCTTCCGGTACATCAGTCCGGTTTCCTTCTCCTGCTCGGTGGTTGCCATTTCGACGGAGAAGACCTGCACACCGGTCTTGGTGGCGATCTCGAGCGGCTGGAAATCCGCCGCCCTGGTCGGGCTGGCGCAGGCGGCAACAACGAGGAAAGCGGCCAGGAAGCCCCGGACCAGGGACCAGGCTGCGTTACGATCAGGACTCATGGAAGGGCACTCGTGCCAGCGGCGTGGATGGGACATCATCCTAACCCGGCGATGATGGCAAAGGCCAGCCGGCTTGCCCCGCCAAGGTCACTCACGAATCCGCGAACGACCAAGCGCGAACCAAGGGTTCGTCGGGGCAAAGTCACATTGGAGATGAAGGCTTGATTGGAGCGAAGGCTTTGGGGGAAAGCCTTTTGGGAAAGCCTTGGCCAGGGCTGAGCCCTAGTGCGACTGAAGGCCCGGCGAACCGGTCTCGGGATGGATCTCGGCAGCCATCATGCCCTTGGAGCCGGGCCCGAAGCGGACCAGCACGTACTGACCCGGCCGGAGCTCGGTCATGCCGAAGCGGCGCAACGTTTCCATGTGCACGAAGATGTCGGGTGTGCCCTCGCCGCAGGTCAGGAAGCCGAAGCCGCGCAGCCGGTTGAACCACTTGACCTGCGCCCGCTCGAGGCCGCTGGTCGCGGTCACCGTCACGTGGGTGCGCGGCGGCAGCATCTGCGCGGGATGGATCGCGGTCGACTCGTCCATCGAGACCACGCGGAACGCCTGATAGCCCTTGGCGCGCTGAATGCACTCAACGACGATGCGGGCGCCTTCATAGGCGGTCTGGAAGCCGTCGCGTCTGAGCACGGTTACGTGCAGAAGCACGTCTGGCCAGCCATTGTCCGGAACGATGAAGCCGTATCCCTTGGAGGCGTCGAACCATTTGATGACGCCTGTCACCTCGACGAGGTTGGCGCTTGCTTCGCCAAGCCCGCTGAAGGGATTGATGTCCCTGTCGGCGAATTCACCCGGTCCCGATCGCCCAGACGACGCACCTGGCGCGGGAACTCCGACCTTCTTGGACTCAAAACCGTCCGACGACCCCATAACCCCGGACCTCACACAGCAAAGGCAACCCGCCCTCAGCGACGGTGCCGAATCACGCGTCTGGACAAGAACTTCTCATCACGACGCCACACGAATCTCTGAATCAAAAGATAACACTCCCGGTTGCGGCGCATAGACAAAAAAGAGATTCGCCGGAACCTATGAACAGACTTGCGCGGTCGCGAATCAAAACCGACCTCAGTTGCCCACGAATGGACCCAGCGTCTCGCCGATGTCGAAGGGCAGCACGAGATCGGCGATGTCGTCCTGGTCCGTCGGCTCGCGATTCACGATCACAAGCTTCGCACCACACCTCTTCGCCATCATCGGAAACCCTGCGGCGGGCCAGACCACCAGCGAGGAACCGATCGCGATGAAGAGATCGCAGTGCTGCGCAAGTTCCGTTGCGCGTGTCATCTCGTCCTCGGGCATTGCCTGGCCGAACGAAATCGTCGCTGTTTTTACCGGTTCGCCACATGAGGCGCAGTCGGGCGCGGCGCCATCCGCGTCAAAGCGCTGCTTCACCCAGTCGAGCTGATAGGTCTCGCCACAGCCGATACAGCGCGCGTAAGTGGTATTGCCGTGGAGCTCAACCACGTGCTCGGCCGAAAAACCCGACGCCTGGTGCAGATTGTCGATGTTCTGGGTGATGATCGCGGGAATCTTGCCGGCCCGATAGAGCGAGGCGAGCGCGCGGTGACCGCGTCCCGGCTTCGCCGCGGCAAACGTCGCCTCCATCGCAAAGCGCCGGCGCCAGGATTCGTCACGTGCCTCCTGGCTCGCCACGAATTCGTCGAACGCGATCGGACGGTTGCGCGTCCACAGGCCTCCGGGCGAACGGAAGTCGGGAATGCCGCACTCGGTCGAGATGCCGGCGCCGGTGAACGGCACGATGGTGCGCGCCGCAGCAATCATGTCGCCGAGCTGCTCGACGCCGCTGCGATGATCCGATGCAATCATGAAGGAGCCACCCCGTCCGCGATCGAACCTCTATATCACGTCCAGCCGGTATGCAGCCCTGTCCTTATCGCAGATGCCGGCGTTGCGTTCGCGTCGGATCGCTCTACTGATTTGCGGGGCGCGGCTAGCCGGAATGCGCGCAAGCGACAAGATTGCTGCCTCTCTTATCCACCGCATGTGTTGGTCGGAAATTTTTTCCGACCTGCTTCGGCCGTTGTCGCGATCACAATGCTGCAATGCCTCGACCTAATTCACGCCCCAATCGGGGTCGCCTATGTCTGTCTTCAGGATAGTGATTCACATTCGCGATGCGGCGGCAACGTGCGATCAGTAACAGTCGAAAGGGACGGGCATGACTCAGGACGAAGAACGCAAGCAGCGTGAACGCGAAGAGATCACCGCACGTGTGGCCGCTTTCCGGGCGACCCAGGAAAAATTCAAGCGCGAGCGCGAAGAATATTTTGTTTCTACACTCGAGAACGCGCGCAAGGTGGAGCGTCCCTCGCTCTGGCCATAATTCTCAAGGCATCGCGCACACAAAAAGCCCGGAGCATCGCTCCGGGCTTTTCGTTTTCATCAGCGATTACCAGTGATGGTAATGGCGGTGGTAGCGAGGCCGGTAATAGACCGGCCCACCGCCGTAATAAGCCGGCCCACCACCGTAATAGGCGTACGGTCCAGGGCCGTAATAGCGCGGACCGTAGTCGTAATATCCATACGGGCGTGACGCCGCGATCGCACCAGCCGTGATCGCGCCGGCGGCGAGACCGAATGCGAGACCCGGGCCAATGCCGCGCGCCTCAGCCGGTGCCGGGGCGGCAACCGCGGTCACACCGATCGCAGCAACGGTGGCCAGAACTGCCAATGTCTTTTTCATGCTTTCCTCCATCACACTCGCCAAGACAACGTTCGGCTGCCTGGATGGTTGCGCGCTCCTGTCGCAGTGGAACCGGAACCCTGTCCGCATCGAACCCAGATTATTTTCGCTGCGCCGGAACTTCGCGCAACGAACGCGCATTGGTGTTCAAGTGCAGGGCCTCCGCCATCCGGGTGAGGTCAGGCACCAAAGACCCCGTCAGCGCCATGTGCGCTGGCGGGGTTTTCAATTTCGGACTGCGATGGCAGCAGATCCGATCGGCTGCCAAGAAACGACTGCCAAAGAGTCGACTGCCAAAGAGGAGACGTCGTGAGGAGGTCCGCTTGCCGATAGCCCCATTGCTTGCCCGCATTCGCAGGCTGATCCCCCGACGAAACGATGATCACTACGAGGAAATCGTCCGCAGCTTCGGTGTCGGCGCGCTGCGACCGCCGGCGACGCCGGTGAGCGACGGCGAGCTGGCGCGGGCCATTGCCGAGTTTCTCGAGGGTTCCCCAACCGCCATGTCGGTCTCCAACCTCGGGCGTCGCCTCGATCCCTCTTCAAGGACTTGAGCTACGCGCCGTTACCCGCGTTCCCGAAACAATCCGGACGCGGGCGCGTTGGCATGCTTCTCGGTTACAAGTGAGGCTGCCATGCCCGTGTGGGCTGAAGTGATGCTCAATCTGATCGGCTATGCCGGCTTCGTCGCCCTCGCCTCGCGCGGCGGCGTCGAGGATAACCAGATCGGCGGCGACGAGATTTGAACCGCGATCTGAACGGCGCCCGTCTGAACGGCTTCCTGGCTAATGCGCCTGGGGCGGCGCGCCCGCCGTGCGCACCAGCTTGTCAGCCTTGACGAGAACACGCGTCTCCTCGACCTGCGGACGCAGCGAGAAACTGATCAGCACGAATGCCACGCAGAAGAGAGTGCCGACGACGGCAACGCGCCGATAGGTCTGCTTGTCGGCCTGGTAAAAAAGCGTTCTTGAAAATGAAATCATGAAAGCGGTCTTTGCGACTGTCTTGACGACTGTTCTTGGAAAATTGGTTTGGTCCTGGACCAAACACCTATCCCAACGCAGCGCGACTGCAACGCGATCCGCTCTTTAACCTAACCGAATAGGGTTATCCGTTCTCGCGCAAGCTTTGGTTAGTGTTTGCGCGCGTGCCGTGTCGGCGCGAAATCCCGGCCCGACAATTTACAACTTCTAGGGTTTACAACTCCTAGGGAATGTCGCCTTTCCCCCGACCGATCGAGTAAGGCTTATTCCAGAAGAATTCGCGATTGCCCGTGGCCGCCTCGGCGTACTGGTCGATCGCCAGGATGATCGCCTGCACATGGTGATAGCACCAGCCTTCGTGCACGCCGATCTTCCGGACCTCCGCCAGGGCCTTCAGGAAAGCCGGATGGTCCTCGCTGTCGGTAAAGTACGTGAGGTCTTTCACCAAATCCTCCAGCCGAGCACCGCCATCGCGAGAGCCGCGTCGCGATCCGCCGATGTCACCGGACGTGGCCGTCCGCCGGGGACGGCCACCGTCGATCGCGTGGTCAGGCCGCGCGCTTGGCGCTGCCGTGTTCTCCAAAGCATTGCAGGATCTGGATGCGAAGCTCTTCGGCCGCCGGACCCTCGAGCTTCCTGAGCCGATTCCAGAGCCGTATCGCTTCACGCTGCTTCTGAACGTCCATATCGATGTTCGCCATATTGCTGTTCGTCACGGGTCACCTCCGAATGACGCCATTAGAACAAATAGAGAACGACGAGTCCAGCCCTATCGGCCGTGCGCCGGCGAACGTCAGCGATTTATTTTGGGAACGGACTTTTCGATTGCACGTTGAATGACAGCATCAAGTGGTGCCGACATTGCCTCCCCCGCCATGTCGGCTTTGAAGAACCCCGCGCTCCCCCGCCCGGGGTTTTTCTTTGGAGACTGCACATGGATCGCGACGAGGGTTTTCCGCCTCACATCATCGGCTTCATCAAGCGCAAGCGTGAGAAGGAGAAGCGGGAGCCCGCCAAGCCATTCGGGCTTGCGCCCGTCGGCAGCGATCAGGACCGTCCGGCTCCCAACGCCTGACGGGTCCTTCCAAGGCGGCTCATCCCCAGCCGATCGCCGGGCCTGGCCCTGCGATCGTTCGCGCAGGGCTTGTCTTATCCGAGCGGATCAGGACCGAAACGGTTGGGTCCGACCGTGCCGCGCACGCAGGCCCAATAGATCAGCAGCAGCACGCCGATGACCGTGAAGGTGATCAGGACCCACCAGAAGCTCCGGTCGATGTCGTGAAGGCGCCGGGAGCTCACGGCAAGGCCCGGCAGCAGCACGGCAAGGCCGACGATCCCGCTGACCAGGCCCGACTCGAGCATTCCATCGACGAAGTTGGCGGCGATGCTGATGATGATGACGAAGAGGGTCCAGTACCAATATTCCGAACGGCTGGAGCGGCCGCTGAACTGGACGTATTTGCTGAAGCCCGAGCCGATCGCTTGTGCGAAGTTCATTTTCTTTTCCCCCGGTTGAACGACGCGGATTAGGTCACAAGACACCGCAAGTTTCCAGCGCATCGCGCTACCCCGGTGAACGGCTGGCAACATCAGCTGCAACGACAAGCGATCTTGCACTGCACCTCGTCCCTTTCCTATGGCAATGCCCCCATTGAGAATTGAAATGACTGCCCGTGCACACCCCTGCCCTTTGCTGCGTTTTGCTGCTATCTGATGCCGCCCAATGGCCCGGACCAAATCCCATAGCGATCCCAAGGGAGAAGAAACATGCGTTACCTCCACACCATGCTGCGCGTGCGCAATCTCGATGCTGCGCTGAAGTTCTACCAGGATGCGCTCGGGCTGAAGGAGGTGCGGCGGATCGAGAACGACAAAGGCCGCTTCACGCTGGTCTTCCTGTGCTCGGCGGACGACCTCGACGCACTCAAGAAGCAGCCGCAGACTCGCGGCGCGCCGCTCGTCGAGCTCACCTATAATTGGGACGAGGAGAAGTATGGCGAGGATCGCTTCTTCGGTCATCTCGCCTACGAGGTCGACGACATCTACGCCACCTGCGACAAGCTCATGAAGGCCGGCGTCACCATCAACCGGCCGCCGCGCGACGGCAACATGGCCTTCGTCCGCTCGCCCGACCTGCATTCGATCGAGCTGCTGCAGAAGGGCGACCCGAAGCCGCCGCAGGAGCCGTGGCTGTCGATGCCGAACACCGGCCACTGGTAATCGTTCCACGCGCGGCACGCGCTGACCACGTGGAACGAGCAGCATCCGGTCGCGTTCACCCTCCGGAAAGATTTGGAGGAGGAAGCGATGGGACGAGGCATTCTGTTGTGGCTGTTGGGCGTACCGATTCCGGTGATCATCCTGCTGTGGCTGTTCTTCGGACGTTGATGCGCAAACCAGTCGTTTGATTTGCAGGAAGCTCCGCCAGTGGCGGAGCTTTTTGCATGAGGAGGCCGACGCAATCGCGGTCGCCTCGCTGCTGATATTCCGCTATCACCCCCGCAAGCATCATCCGCGGGAGGATCAAAAATGCCGGACAGCAAGCCACTCACGATCTGGGGCCGCGCCAACTCGGTCAACGTACAAAAGGTGCTGTGGTGCCTGAGCGAGCTTGATGTCGGCTTCGAGCGGATCGACGCCGGCATGCAGTACGGCCGCACGCGCGATGCCGACTATCTCGCGATGAATCCCAACTCGCGCATCCCGACGCTGGTCGATGGTGACTACGTGCTGTGGGAATCCAATTCCATCATGCGCTATCTCTGCCTCGCCCACGGTGGCGATACGCCGATCTACCCCAAGGCGCCGAAGCGCCGCGCCGCGGTGGACCGCTGGCTCGACTGGACGCTGTCGACGCTGCAGCCGGTCGATCGTCCGGTGTTCTGGGGGATCGTCCGCACCCCGCCGGAGCAACGCAACTGGCCGCAGCTCCACAAGGACGCCGAGACCGCCGCCGAGATCTGGCACATCCTCGACCGGCAGCTGGCGACGCGCCGCTTCGTCGAGGGCGACGACTTCACCATTGCCGACATCGCGCTCGGCGCTTATGCGCGCCGCTGGCTCGGGGTCGAGGGCATCACGCGTCCGGCAGCGCCGCACCTGGAGCGCTGGCGCGGCGAGCTCGATAACCGTCCCGGCTTTGCGACCTATGTCGCGCCGCCGATGTCCTGAGAGGTCCACGCCACAAACTTGGAAAACAACCCCATGCACAGTAGCGGCATCGGGGCGGGATGAAATATTCGCTTTTAGCGAATTTCACTTGACGCGTCGGGCAAAACACGTGTATAAGCTCATCATCGGAAAATCCGTAGACGACGCGGCCTCCGCCCTGGTCGCCAGTTTGACACGCCGGCTCGATATACCGACATCGGCGGCGCCGCCGATGTCGTAAAGGCGCCTAGCGCCAGCCGCGCTCGACCAGCACGATGCAGCCGATCAGCGCCAGCGTGATGGCGGCGGTGGCGAGCAGCGCCGTCCAGCTCATGCCGCGGCCGATCCACCACAGCAACGCGCAATACATCAGGACGGGAACGAGGATGTCGGGCCTGAGCCAGTCCACAGCCATGGCGGACCCGCGCTAGCGCCGGCTCGAGACGCCGACACCGACGTCGATCGAGCCGCCGAGTTTGACGCAGCTTCCGGTGCCCTCGACCCTGACGAAGCCCGCGCCATAGGCGGCGCAGGAATTGGCGCCCGCCCCCTTCAGCGGCAGCACCTTGTCGGATTGCGGCGCGCGTTGGGGCTTTGGACGCGCCGGCGTATCGGCCGCGGCCGATACGGTCAGCGCGAAGGTTGCGACGATGGCGAGGGAGAGACGCATCCGCCCTTGTAGCGTGCGCGTGGTCCGCTTGCCATGCGGCCCGAGCGAAACGGCAGTCAGATGATTTTGACCGGACGGATTGGAGCCGACGAATGGGATCAGACGAACTTGATGCCTGCGGACTTGCCGCGCCGCCAGACCACCTGGCAGCTCTGCCCGGTCCGTGCATCGCGCGCGAAGGCCAGCCGGATCACGCCGGGCAATTGGCCGGCATCCTCGTCGAGGGTGATTTTCGCGCCCGTGGTGGAGATGTCCTGCACAAGGCAGTGCCGCGCCGCGAATCCGCCCTCGAGCGTGATCCAGGCGTGCTTGGAGAGCAGTTTGCGTGCTTCCCGCTTCTTCGGTGCGGCCATGTCCGAGAAATCTCCTGCGCCTGCAGCTACCTCAGTCCCCCTAATAAAGCGTTGAAAAGACATCAGGACTTTCCCGGAGCCGGAACTCCACAACGGCCTGAAAAGACTGGACCGGACGGCTTGCCCCTCGGCGCAAACGCCACTATACGTTCGCCCGCTGCCGGCCCCGAGCCAGACTCGTCTGGGCTCCGGCACGGCATGAGCTCTGCGTTTGCTCCCTTCGTCTATCGGTTAGGACGCCACCCTTTCACGGTGGAGAGAGCGGTTCGATTCCGCTAGGGAGCGCCAGGCAGGCGCGACAGGCTCCGCCACTCAAGCCACCGAAATCAGCCCCAGCACCGACTGCGTATCGCGCACATCGCAAAATGCGGACGCCAGCCCGGTGAGTGTTGCGCCGTGTTCCGCATCGGTCGTCGTGGCGTTGGCGTCGCTGATGAAGAACACCCTGTAGTTCATCATCATCGCATCCCTGGCAGTCGCATCGCAGCAGACATGCGACAGCGTGCCGGAAATGATGAGCGTGTCGATTCCACGTTGCTGCAGTCGCGCGTGCAGATCCGAGGAGCCCGGCACGAAAGCACCGAAACGGCTCTTCCGGACAACCAGATCCTGCTCGGCGACGTCCAGTTCGGACCAGAGGGCATGCCCAGGGCTGCCCGGAGTAAACGCCTCAATAAACTGCGGCCGGCGCTTCTGCCCGCAGAAATACTCAAAGAACACCGACCAGCTGCGTATCGCCTCGGCATCGGCTGTATGCTGGAGATAGACGACTGTGCCCCCGGCAGCACGAAGTGCGGCGCTGATGCGGTTGACGTTGGGCACGATGGCGCGGGCCATGGGCACTTCCATCACCTGCCCCTCGCCCAGGAAACCATTCTGCAGATCGATGACGATATGCGCGGTCTGACGTGGGATCAGACGATGGAAGACACCGCCGCGCCTGCGACTGATGCGCTCGCGGACCTCATCCGCAATGCCGGCCTTATGCATGGCGCTCGCCCAGGATGATGATGGCTGACCCGATATTTATCAGGATTTGGGCTCACCCGTAAGCCAGCGGGACGGCACTGCATGCTTTCCTGGCTCTTAACGATATTGCCAGCATTCCGGTCACTGTTTCGTGCGGCTGATCTATGATGGCCGGCATGCGCCGTAACCACCTCATCGCCGCGACCGGCATTTGCCTCGCCCTGATCGCCTACGCCACGCTGGCGAGGCTGGCGGGACGACCCGTGCTGATCGGGCATCACGAAGCCTATTGGATCGTGGTGGTCGAGCGCTTCAGCGCCTATGCGCTGTTCGGTGCGTTGCTGTCCCTGCTTCTGCCCGGCCGCTTCACCCTTGCCTGCGCGCTATTGTTCGGGGTCGCCTTCGCGCTCGAACTCCTGCAAGGGCTGATCCCCGATCGCGACCCGGAGTTCTTCGACGTCCTGCAGAAGACGGCGGGTGGCATCACCGGCGTCTTCCTTACGCAGACCGTGCTGGCCTTCCTGCCTCGCCCGCCGTCCTGAGCCGCCAACAAGACTCGCAGTCACCCAAGCCTGACACGATACGTCGTCCAGACGCATGACGCTGTCCTGCGCGCGTCGCGTTGCATGTGCGGCACGAGAGCGGCTGCGACATTCAGCGTCAATCACATCCGCGTTGCCCGGGTGACTACCGCCCGCTTCGTTTACCTGAAATTTACCCCTGCTCCCGGGCGGCGGTATCAAATGCTTAGCGTTTGCACGCTAGCATGGCAGCACTGCAAAATTTCGATACTCGGCTTCGCTGAACGACTTCGCTAAACGCCTTCGCCAAACGACCTGGATCACCATGTCCGTTGAAGACTTCCTGAAACAGCGTGCAGTGGACGTCTCCGTCGGAGGCAGCTACTCGCTGCCGCGCTGGTACGATTGCGAAGGCAAGCTGCGGACCTTTGCCTGCCGCACCAAGCGGGTCTCGCCCTTCAGGATGATCGTCGACGTTCCCGTGGTCGGAAAGGTCGGCGAGCGCGTCACCTCCTACTTCCAGGATTTCGGCGAGTTCGAGTGCACGATCAGCGCAACCCTCAAGATGGGTTTTCTGATGGAGCTCGACATGACGCGGGCGCGCCGCGCCTGGATGTCGGAGAAGCTGACCTGGCTCGAGAAGAAGCAGAAGGACGCCAGCGTCCTCGACCTGCGCCGCGACGCCCGCTTCGTGCCCCAGGTGGCGCACACCGTCCTGACGCTGGCTGACGGCCACACCCACCCCTGCTTCATCATCGACGTCTCGACGGCAGGCGTTGCGATTTCCTGCGAATACGACCCGGAGATCGGCACGCCGCTCGCGGTCGGCGCCTGTGTCGGCCGGGTCATCCGGAAATTCTCGAACGGCTTTGCGGTCAAGTTCGCGGAGAAGCAGAACCGTGACGATCTGGTCCGGCTGATCGTCAGGTCACCGTTGCCGCAGAAAGCCACGGCCTGACGTCTCCGGCCGCGCCCCGGCGCCATCACTTAACTCTTCTTTAACTAAGGCCTTGGAGTTCCCTCCCTGCACGCGATAGGATGTATCGCAGTGCCCCCGCAAGCCATGCGGGATCGGGAGTTTGTTGGGAATGTCGATTGCTGACGTAGAATTCGCCCCGGACGGGTCCTCATCGACCCAGCCGCAGCTTCCTCCGGGCGTGATCGTCAGCGGGCCGGTCGTCCAGGCCAAGCTGCGCGAGACTTATCTGCTGCTCGGCATCCTCTATGCGGGCTCGGCCGCGGCCCTGATCTGGGCGTTCTGGCAGGGCATCGGCTGGGTCGAAATCTCCGTCTTCGCCGGCATGTTCGCGCTGACCACCTTCGGCATCGGCGCCGGCATGCACCGCCTGCTCGTGCACCGCAGCTTCCGTTGCGGCCCGGTGATGCGCACCTTCTTCTGCGCCATCGCCCAGATGGCCGTGCAGGGCTCGCTGCTGAAATGGGTCAGCAATCATCGCCGCCATCATCTCTATGCGGACGATGCCGGCGATCCCCACAGCCCGCATTATGACGGCAACGGTCACCGCTATCTGAGCCTGTGGAAGGGCCTGGCGCATGCCCATGGCGGCTGGGCGTTCGACGCCGCGACCACCGACGGCGAATACTATGCCAAGGACATCCTCGCCGATCCGATCGCGATGTTCTTCGTCCGCACGCGCTGGGTCTGGTACGCGCTGTCAGGCGTGATCATTCCGGGCGCGCTCGGCTACGCGTTCGGCGGCGTGCATGCGATGATCGGCTGCGTGCTGTTTTCCGGCCTTTTCCGCTGCTACGTGCTGATCCTGGTGTCGTCGCTCACCGGCTCGGTCTGCCACAGCTATGGCTATCGCCGCTTCGAGGTCGACGATGCCTCGACCAACGAGCTCGTCACCACGATCATCACCTTCGGCGAAGGTCTGCATAACAACCATCACCGCTTCCCGCGCGACGCCTATATCTCGCACGCCTGGTACGAGTTCGACCTCAATGGCCTGATCATTCTCGGCATGGAGAAGATCGGCCTCGTCCACGACGTCTTCCACGCATCCGGCCGGCAGCTCGAGCTCGCGGAGACGGCGGACGCCCAGGCGACTTCAACGGTCGGCTGATCGCCCTCGCCGCCGCCTGCGGCGCCCTGTCTCAAGCCTGTCGCGCCATCGCCTTCTCTTGGCCGAATCTTGGCCGAATTCGCCAGCACAAATTACCTCCGACCGTGCCTTGTGCGCGGGCCTTCGCCGTCATTGTTCGCTTGCGATCGGAGACCGAATGGCTGTCAACAAGATTACCTGGGACAGGGTCGGCCGGGTCACCGAGCCCGGTCGTTACATGTATACCTTCGGGTGGCTGACGATCACGGCCGGCGACCTGCGGATCTGGGAGCAGTATCCGCGCGCAGCCTTCACGCTGCTCGCTTACGCGCCGACGACGAACGAGGCCGACGAATTCCATCTCGGCGCCTTCGACGTTTCGCCAGACGGACAATCGCATTCTGACGGCGCATACGCGGATGCGCACACCGCCCGGCTGCATTAACCCCCAATAAACAAGCCTTCCCCTAGCGTTCCCGCAACTCTTGGAGTGGTGGCGAGTCGCACGCGGTTCGCGTGCGTGGAATTGGGGCGGACATGATCAGGATTTTTGAGAACTTGCGCATCGGAGCCAAGCTCGGCCTCTCGGCCGGCCTCGGCGTTGTCCTCGTCGGATTGATGATCACCAATCAGATGATGGGGACCAGCACGGTCAACAGCACGCACGCGCGCGCCATCGACCTCGCTTCCATCGCGCGGGCGGCGACCGAAGCCAAGGCGGCCGCGCGCGGCCTGCAGGTCGGCGCGCTCAACATCCGCCTCGCCAACAGCGACGAAGAGCTCGCGAAGTCCAAGGCCTATCTCGCCGACCGCATGAAGGCTTTCACCCGCTTCGGCCAGGAGATCCTCCAGCTGACCTCGGTGCCCGAGGCGAAGACCGCGATCGAGAAGTTGAATACGACCGCCGCCGGTTACGACGCCAACGCGCAGAAGCTCGCGGCCATCAAGACCGAGCTGCTCGAAATCGCCTCGGTGGAGGCGTCCGGCCTCACCCTCACCGCGGAGGCGCAGGCACGTGTGGCGCAGCTGAACGGCGATGCGCGAAAGATCGGCAACGAGGTGATGGTGCCGCTGGCTGCCGGGCTCGAAGCCGGCGCCAACGCCATTGTCGATCGTGCCAAGCAGGTGATGACGGACGAGATCAACGCTGCGCTGGAGCAATCGGTCAGCTCCGAGCGTATGGCGCTCGGCATCGGCGTGCTCGCCGCCATCCTGCTGCTCGCCACCAGCATCGCCTCGATCTTCGCGATCGCAAAGCCGATGCGGAAGCTCAGCGGCGCGATGCAGGAGCTTGCCGACGGTAATTTCGACGTCCAGCTCCCCGGCATCGGCCGCAAGGACGAGATCGGCGCCGTGGCGCAGGCCGTCGAGAACTTCAAGGTGAAGGCGGAGCAGAAGGCCCAGGCCGAAGCCGAGACCAAGCACCGCCAGGACCAGATCGCCGCCCAGCACCGGCGCGGCGAGATGATCAAGCTGGCCGACGCTTTCGAGAGCGCCGTCGGCGAGATCGTCAAGGCGGTGTCATCGGCGTCGAACGAGCTGGAAGGCTCGGCCGGCGCGCTGGCTGCCACGGCACAGCAATCGCAGCAGACCACGGTGGTGGTCGCGGCCGCCTCGGAAGAAGCCTCGACCAACGTCCAGTCCGTCGCGAGCGCGACCGAGGAGCTGTCCTCGTCCGTCAACGAGATCAGCCGCCAGGTCCACGAGTCGGCCCGCATGGCGACCGACGCGGTCAGCCAGGCCCGCAACACCACCGCCCAGGTCAGCGAGCTCTCCAAGGCTGCGGGCCGGATCGGCGATGTCGTCGAGCTCATCAACACCATCGCCGGCCAGACCAACCTGCTTGCGCTCAACGCCACCATCGAGGCAGCGCGCGCAGGCGAAGCCGGTCGCGGCTTTGCCGTCGTCGCCTCCGAAGTGAAGGCGCTCGCCGAGCAGACCGCCAAAGCCACCGGCGAGATCGGCCAGCAGATCAGCGCGATCCAGTCGGCGACCGAGCAGTCCGTGGGCGCCATCACCCACATCAGCACGACGATCCAGTCGCTGTCGGAGATCGCGTCGACCATCGCCGCCGCGGTCGAGGAACAGGGTGCCGCCACCCAGGAAATCGCACGCAACGTCCAGCAGGCCGCTCACGGCACCCAGGAAGTGTCCTCGCGCATCACCGACGTGCAGCGCGGTGCCGCCGCGACCGGCTCGGCCTCCTCCCAGCTGCTCGCCTCGGCCCAATCGCTGTCGTCGGACTCGAGCCGTCTGCAGCAGGAAGTTGGCCGCTTCCTGGAGAGCGTGCGCGCCGCGTAGTCGGGGGTTGCACCAATCGCTGATCGCGGCGGGAACAGTTGGCATGGTCGCTGCTTTATCAGCGGCATGACAGACATTCCCGCCGCCGATCAGGCCTTCCTGCTCCTGCTCATCAGTTTCTGCCTGGGCTCCTGCCTGGTGCGGGTCATCTGGCAATTGGAGCAAGTGCGCGCACGCCATCGTCAGCCGCACTGATTGCCCGCGCCCCCCGTCGGACCGCTCGTCTGAACTTGCAACAGCGCGCAT
>JAEWBW010000315.1 GCA_023390955.1 Pseudomonadota bacterium | reverse complement strand
AGTTCTTGTTCTTGGGGAAGCGGATGACGTGCGCCAAGTCCTCTGTCCAATCCGGCAGAGGGCGGTTCTCAATGACGATGACTTGGCAGTTCGGAGAGAGCTTGCCCGTCCAACGGTAGAAGTTTTCGTCCACATGAGTGCCACTGAGATTGTCTTCTTTCCCTTCCGGCTTCCAATAAGCCAGTAGAGGCGAGTCAAGCACCAAGAGCCCTAGGTGCGGCCTCGTTTGCTCAACACATCGCTTTAGCAACGCTAGAAGAAACGCCGAGCATGTGATCGCTCGGAGACCCTTGCCCTGATCGGCCCTGCGACGCTTTCCGATCGTCACATCAGTGCGCGTGTCTTCCCATGCGACACGGTCGCTCTGCGGGAAATCCCACGCTCGCAGGATCTGCTCTAATTCCTCCGCAAATTCTGCCGTCTCCGCAGTCGGTAGACTTGTCGCCGCCCCCGAGCCCGACCGTTGCTCCCCGTCAGCAACGGCTTCGTCGAGCTTATCGAGGTCTGCCTTTAACTCTGACACAACGTCAGCGTCTTTGAGCTCAAGGCGCAGTTGTTGTGCTTCGCGGTCCAGGTCGCCGATTCCTCGCCGCCTTTCACGCAAGACGTTAGCCAATTCCTGGGATCGCCGAGAAACTAATGATTGCTCGTTGACCGCTTGGTCCGATCGTTGACGAAGTTGGTCACCCTCTGTGATCAGTTGTTGCTTCGTTTCGACAAGCCCCGCCCGTAACACTCCGATGCGGCGAATTTCGGCACGAGCCGCCGCTACAATCCTCTCTGGATCAACATCACATGCGTTTTCATGTGCCTGCGCATCGGGTGGTGCGCCGCAGAACGGGCACGGGCCAGGATGGAGGGCGCCGAACAGCCCACCAGATGCTGCGATGGCTTCTAAGCGGATAAGGTCGGACTCATAGTGTTGATCGAGCAAATCGAAACGCTGACGCAGTCCATGAATTTCACTTTGACGCCTTCGGCTCGATTGTACGAAGCGATCGAGAAGGCGAAAGCGATGGCTAGCTTCCACATGACGGCTCTCGTCCTCAGCAACATCGTCGCCTATCGTCGATATCCGCTGTTGCAAGCCGGTGAGACGATCGCGCTTCTGTTCGACTTCTTCTGCGGGTGGGAGCCTGGATTGGCGATCCTCGATCAACGCAGCTAAGGCGTTGCGGCTGGCGACGATTCGAGACTGAGTGTCGCGCGCCTCTTTGATGGCGACAAGCGACGAATCGTCGACGCCCGTCAATACGAGCTTGAACGCCGCCTTCTCAATCGTATTAACTGCTCGATTTCGGGTGAGGACCGGAGAAAGCGTGTCAAAGATGCGCGTCTCATTGACAATGGAAAGATGAGCAAGATGCCGTATCGTGAATGATACTGTTGATGAATCCTTATCTTTGCGCAGGCGACGTCCATTTAGATCAAGTAGCTTCAGTAGACGATGGGACAGATTATCATCCTTGTCTCCATGCGTCGGCTTCAGTGCCTCATCCTTGTCGTTCAGGTCGTCGTGATGCTCTGTGCACCAGCGATATCCGCCACCTTGCATCGAGCGACGGATCGTAAATTTTCGGCTATCGCTAAAGGTGATCCACATCACTATGCGGTCGTATCCAACACGTTCCGGTAGATCGCGAAGTTCTGACTGCCCGCCCAACATGAAGTCTATCGTTTCAACAATAAACGACTTTCCAGTCTCGCTTGACCCGCAGACGATATTGAGGCCCGCCTCGAAGTCGATCGAGGCTGCCGGTTTCTCGGGGCCAAGATATGAAATGCGATTGATCTTAATTGTGGGGCGCGACGTCATGGCGTCAGCTCCACACCGATTGCGCTTACGACACGCTCGCCCATGGTTGAGGCAAGAGCAAGCTCATCTGCTAGTCCAAATTGATTGATTGTCCAGTCTGCGCACGTGCGCAGCATCCGGTGATAGGGTGTTGTCAAGAGCTCGATAAAGGGAGCTGCGCTTTCGCCGGCTTGCCAAAGAAATCCCCTGTCTGTCGGGTCTTCGACAGCAAGACCGCGGCTTCGAAACAGAACCAGAGATCGTTGAACAAGCTCCCGTCGCACGTAGGGCTCGGCAACTCGGTAGGGGGAAGCTGGATGAACACTCGGCGGACCGCCAAAATCGCCGGTATGGACAAGCACATGATCCAGCATAACCAACCGGTCGAGGGACATTGATTGTGGGTAAGCTGCTCCGAGTAAGATGAGTAATCGGATGCCTGTTTCCATCGGCGAATTAAAGGGCCCCGTACTCATTCGTCGATCCAATCAACCTGCTTGTCGTTCACGAGTTGATGACAAACGCCTTGTTTGTCGCGGACGTCGACCACTGAGTAGAGGGCATTGGCTGCGGAGGGCATAAGCGCCGCTGCCTTCAGCGCCGCGTTCACGAGATAGAATGCATTCTCGTGATTTTCGTACAGTACCGGCGTAATCGCATTCAAGACATCATCTTGAAAGGCTTCGAACGTTCCGACCCGCGTGGCGTCCCGAGCAAACTCTTTCAATGACTCGGCGCAATAGAACTGTTGCCGGCACCGGTCAAAGTGTCGCCGGTCGCTTGGTTCGTGGTCGATATTAGTCAGATCAACCGTCCCGCCGCCCCTCCGTTCCGCATAGGCGCCAAAGAGCTGAGTCACATATCGGCTTTCATGCGCAAGCGGGACCGTTGGTGGCGACCCACTTGCTGGGCGAACCGGCAATCCGCCGCCAAACTGTTCGACATAGTACGAGGTGCCCTCAAGATCCTTGAGCACTTCCTCGACAGTCATGGGCCCGAAAATGTCGAAGGAGGTTGCTTCAACAAGGGTCTTAACAGCACCATCATACGGTACGCTCTGCGTGGTCGTGATCTTGTCTTGAACATGCGTCGGCCAATGCTTGATGAGCCCTTCCTTGAGCTTATCAGGATTTGTGAGCCGCCAAACCGCTCAACGCCAAGGTATTTGGGCTTAAGCCGAGCCATCCACTCGTGCACGAGCTTCTCAAAGGACTTGTCGTCCATGAGTTGAACGCGCGCGGCTGGCGGGATGGGCGGTCCCCGATAATTTCGGTTAGCGTCATTGCGGTCATAGCGATCGCAACCATATGGCGAAATGCATTTGAGAAGCAAAACTCAGTTATAAATGCTCAATTTCAGAGAAGCTTACGGTCTAGCCACCTATCAGACTTTCCGTTTAGGTTGCAAGTATCCGAAAGTCGGCGGCTCTATTGCGGCGCAACGATTGCTGTTGTCCATCGGCATATGCTGCGCTGCGAACAATTGCCGGTAATTGGCGCCGCTTTCATAAGGGTCAAGACAAGCTCACTGCCACGACATACGAGGAAGTCCGCTCATGATCGTTCACACGAAGGCCTTCGCGGCATATCGCGTTCTTTCCCAGCAACACCTCGACTTTGCTGTTCTTGTTTGCACTGCTGTCCCCGCTCTCAAGCCTGAGCTAGGGGACCTGACTACACCGTTGAAGCACGTTCCTGACCACTTCAAAGCCAAGCCTGACAGCAAGGCGCAGCTTGTAAGATTTGCCGCGGGTTATCAGTCCGAGCTGGCGCGGACCAATCTCATCACAATATTCAGTTACTTCGAGAGCTATGTCCGTGGCGCGTTGCAGGAGATCATCGCCTTCCACGGTGGCGACGAAACGTTCCGCAACTTAGCCAAACACCGCGCCGGCGTGTTCCTCCAAGCTCCGCCCGCCGCCGTCCAGGCGAGTAAACGCAAATTGCAGGAACCCGCGCGCGTCACGAAGAAGGATAAGTACGTGACACACAGCAAGGCCCTCGACAACGCGGGCTTTCGCTTTCCGACCGAATTGCTTGCATATTTTGGTGCAGTAAATCTCATCGCGAAGTCCAAAGATAAAGTTGGTATGCGTGCTTGGGAGATTCCCGACGTTCTCCAGAATGGCCTGCTCTATTCGTTGTCGATCTCCGAGCGCAAGTTGTTCGATGATTGTCGTAAGCTGCGAAATGATATTGCGCACGGTAAAGCTCCTAAAGTGGCACTCAAGGACAGTCTGAATTTCGCGTCGGCGTTGCATGGGCTGGGCGCCAAGGTTGATCGGCACCTTGTTGAACATTTCTTCGTCTTGCAATCGTTCGTCTGAAGTGCGCTCATCCAGACTTCGAAGATCTCGCTCGTGGTTTGTTGAAGATTCTTCTTTACAGAAATTCGGAAATGGCGCATGTTTCGTCCATCCCGGCTCACCAGGAGGGGCGATCGTAAATCGTCACGTTTCGCGGGTCGGGGATGCGGTGGACGCGGCAGCGTCGGGCGCGAGAGGTGCGGGCAGGGCGGGTAGTCCCTGTGAGCCCGAAACCGCGCGCGGACGAACGGCGCTGTCAAATTCGTCTCGCTAGGCTCGTCCATGGCCATGTACAGGGCCGGGGCAATGGCTTGCGAACAAGCGGATGCGCGTACGGCAAAATCGCGTGGTCCTGGCCGTCATTGCTACGGTCAAGCTTTTGCGAAGGTGCAACGGGCCCAACCGGGAAACGTGCATCGCCAATTCGCAAGGTGAGGGAGGCCAGAAGGAAGTTTGGATCCCGGGAGAGCGCGACATAAGCCGTCAACCCATCGCGCAGGGAAGGCCGGGTGCTCCGGCGTCACCTGTATGCTGCTGTGCGGTTCTTTTTGCGCGTGTATTTCGCGCAGCGGACCGCGGGTGCCAGCCGGCACCCGGTCTTCCCTGCGCCCTCTTGATCAGAGGGTGGCGAGACCAGGCAAAGCTCGGGCGAACAAGCCGCGAGATCGCAAAGCTGTGTCTGCTGCTTTCGGAGCTGCGCCAACGAACAACGACGGCCGCTTGGTGCGGCCTAGCCGGCCGCGCGTGGATGGAGGCCCTTGGCCGTGATCTCCGCCGACAGCTCCTCGATCGATTTGCGCTGCTCCATCGCGGCCCTGCGGATCAGCGCAAAGGCGGCGGGTTCAGTGAGGCCATTGGAATGCATCACCTGAAGCACGGCGGCGAGTACGAGGCGGCGCGAGCGCAGGCGCTGCTCGAGCTTGACGACCTGCTGCTTCAGCTCACTGGTGCGTTCGCTGCGCTCGAACGCCATGACGAGGGCCGCGTAGATGCCGGCCGAGCGCAGCGGCTTGACCAGGAAGGACGCCGGATCGAGATCGAACACCAGTTTCAGGCGGCTCGGCGTTTCCGTGCCCAGGAGGGCGATCACCGGGCATTGGTCGTGAACCGCGCGCTGCGCCGGCTGGGCCAGCGGCAGGAACTCGTCGTCGATCAGGGCGACATCCGGCGCGAAGTCGATGTCGTCGCCAGGGCCCCACACCACGCCGTCGACGCCGAGACGATCGAACTGGCGTCGCACGATCGAGGCGTCGCGTTCGTCCTTGATGGCGACCAGCGCCCGGCGGCCGCGCAGCGAAAATGAAGACGGCTTGCTCATTTCACAACCCGCAAATGCGGCGCATTCGGCGATGCCCCCGTTTCCCGCAACGTGCGGACGGCAACGTCGAGCTGCGTCAGGTATGGATCAGGCTTAACAGGCGCGTCGGCTTCCCAGAAGATGTCAAACTGTCCGCGCGGGTTGGAAACCGCAAGCCGCGGCGTAAGAACGCAGTGATTGTTGTCGCCGTCGATCCAGACCGGCCCTTGCGGCGAATTGTAGCGATAGCCGGCGGCCGCGCGCCGGACCTCGGCGACATCGGACGAGCCAGCCCGCTGCAGCGCGCGCGCCAGCAGATAAACCGCCACATAGGCCGATTGCCCGTCGACGGAGGGGCTGGTGTCCTCGCCATAACGTGCCTTCCAGCGCGCGACGAAGGCGAGATTCTCGGGCAGGCGGATGCTTTCGAAATAGGCCGACGAGGTGATGCAGCCTGCGGACGCAGGTCCCACGATCGCCAGCTCCGGCTCGCACAGGCTGCAGCTCAGCATCGGGATGTCGAGCCCGGCGGCTTGCGTGCCGGCATGGAAGGCGCGGATGAAATCATAGCTCGAGCTTCCGACCAGCGTGTTGAACACGATCGGCGGCTTCTTGCGCACGATCTCGTCGACGATATGTCCGACCGCGCCTTCGCCGAGCTCGAGCAGCCGCTCTGCCAGGATATGGCCCTTCGATGCGTTCACCAGCTCGCGCGTGACGCGGTTGGTCTCCCAGGTCCAGACATAGTTGGAGCCGACGCAAAAAATCTCGCGCGAGAGATTGTCGAGCACGTAGCGGACCAGCGGCAGCACGTTATGATTGGGCGATGCGCCGACATAGATGACGTTGTCGGAGCACTCGAAGCCTTCATAGCGTGCGGGATACCAGAGCAGGCGATCGGTACGCTCCACGATCGGCAGAACCTGCTTGCGCGAGGCCGAGGTGTAGCAGCCGATGATGTGCTCGACCCCGACATTGCGGATGAGGTCGTCGCAGACCGTGTGATACTCCGCGATGATGCCGCGGGGATCGCGGACATGGGCGGTGATCTCGAAATCGAAGGCGGCCTGGTTGTTGATCTCGTCGACCGCCATCAGGGCGCTCTTGAGGATCTCGCGTCCCATGGCCTGGTATGGCCCGGACTGGGAGCAGACGATGCCAACGGGAATGGACGGCTTTGTCATCAAACGGCTTTCGGCGTCGTACGCACGGCAATGAAATCATCTTCGCCGATGCGAGTGCAAGAGGGATCGCAGAAGGCTTGCCGATTTGCTGCGCAGCAGGCACGCGAAATTTAGGCAGAGAGCGTCGTTGACAATGGGATCGGCAGTTACATAGAATTTTCACCTACAGGGCTACCTGTCGAACCTCGCGTGCGCTGATCTGGCCGATGACGTCCAGCTCTTCGCTACTCAAGTGCAACGTTCGATGTCGGTCCCTGAGCGATAGATCATAGCCGCGGCATTCGAGCCATTCGTCGCCTCATTCGGGAGGGACGGGTGGCTTTTTTCGTTTTGCCGCCAAGAAAACTGGCGTTGCACCCGCAGCGCCACAACGATGACGCATGCGCGGCGACCGCTCGCGCGTTGCGTCGAGCGTGGGGATACGAGCGATGGCGACCAACGACCTGCACTATCTCGGACTCGTCGAGGTCGGGCGGAAGATCCAGGCAAAGGAGCTGTCACCGGTCGAGGCGACGAAGGCGATGCTCGGACGGATCGAGCAGCTCGACGGCAAGCTGAAGAGCTTCGCCTATGTGATGGCCGACTCGGCGCTCGCGGAAGCAGCTGCGGCCGAGAAGGAGATCGCGTCCGGCAAGATCAAGGGACCGCTGCACGGCGTGCCGATCGCGGTGAAGGATCTCTGCTGGGCCAAGGGCGCGCCCGCCGCGCACGGCATGACCATCCACCGCGACTTCCGCCCCACTGAGGATGCCACGGTGGTCGCGCGGCTGAAGGACGCCGGCGCCATCATCCTCGGCAAGCTGCAGCAGACCGAAGGCGCCTACGCCGACCATCATCCAAAAATCGATCCGCCAAAAAATCCGTGGAACGCTGACCTCTGGCCCGGCGCATCCTCGAGCGGCTCTGGTGTGGCCACCGCAGCCGGCCTCTGCTTCGGCTCGCTCGGCACCGACACCGGCGGATCGATCCGCTTTCCCTCGGCGGCCAATGGCGTCACCGGTCTCAAGCCGACCTGGGGACGTGTCAGCCGCTACGGCGCCTTCGAGCTTGCGGCGACACTGGATCACATCGGCCCGATGGCGCGGAGCGCTGTCGATTGCGGTGCGATCCTCGGTGTGATCGCGGGGCAGGATCCCAAGGACACGACGTCAGTGCCGTTGCCCGTGCCCGACTATCTCGCCGGCCTGTCCGGCGACCTGCGCGGCGTCACCATCGGCATCGACCGCCGCTGGACCAGCGAAGGCACGGACGATGTTGCCGGCAAGGTGCTGGCTGAAGGGCTCCGCGTTGCGGCCGATCTCGGCGCGAAGATCAAGGAGATCACATTCCCCGATCCGAAGGCGGTGATCGACGACTGGTTCCCGCTCTGCGGCATCGAGGTCGCCGTTGCCCACGAGGAGACGTATCCCGCGCGCAAGGACGAGTACGGGCCGGGCCTCGCCGGCCTGCTCGATCTTGGCCGGGCGCAATCCGGCATGGACTATCAGAAGATCGTGCTTCGCCGCGAGGCGTTCCGCGGCGCAGTGCGCATGCTGTTCGAAGCGGTCGATCTGCTTGCCATTCCGGCCCAGGCCTTTGCCGCGCCCACGCTCGCCAAGATGGGTGCGCTCGGCGAGGACCCGTCGCTGATCGCCGGATTGCTCCGCTTCACCTGTCCCTTCGACATGACGGGAAGCCCGACCGTGACGCTGCCCGCCGGCTTCGCGCCGAACGGCGGTCCCGTCGCCTTCCAGTTCGTCGGCCGTCACTTCGAGGAAGCAGGCCTCGTTCGCGCCGGCGATGCATTCCAGCGCGTCACCGACTGGCACACGCGCCATCCCGCGATCTGAGTTGAGGAGCCATTCGCATGTCCACTGAAGATTGGTTGAAGACATCCATCATGGCGAAGCGCGCGGTCGCAAAGGGTGCGACCGGTGCGACCCGCAGCCTCACGATCGAGCAGCAGGGTGCGTTCCATTATGTCTATGGCCCCTATGCCAAACCGGCGCTGACGATCGACCCGGGCGAAGTGGTCGTGGTCGAGACCGAAGATGCGTTCGGCGGCGTCCTCACCAAGGAGACCGACAGCCCGACCGCAAAACTGAACTTCCCCTATCTCAACCCGCAATGCGGGCCGATCGCCGTCAAGGGCGCCAAGAAGGGTGATTGCCTTGCGATCTATATCCGTGACGTCGAGACCCGCGGCGAGCAGCCGGCCGGAACGACCTGTATCATCCCGGAATTCGGTGGACTGGTCGGAACCGCCTCGACGGCGCTGCTCAATCCGCCGCTGCCCGAGCGCGTGAAGAAGCTGCATGTCGACCGCAACGGCGTGCGCTGGAACGACAAGATCACGCTGCCCTACGAGCCCTTCATCGGCACCATCGGCGTCTCGCCCGAGATCGAGGCGATTTCCTCGCTGCAGCCGGACTATCACGGCGGCAACATGGATCTGCCCGACGTCGCGCCGGGCGCGATCATCTATTTCCCGGTCCATACCGAAGGCGGGATGCTCTATGTCGGCGACTGCCATGCGACCCAGGGCGACGGTGAGCTTTCGGGTGTCGCGCTCGAGCAGCGAGCGACCGTCACCTTGCAGGTGGACCTGATCAAGGACTGGAGCTTCGCCTGGCCGCGGCTCGAGACCAAGGACTTCATCATGACGATCGGCAGCGCGCGTCCGCTCGAGGACGCCGCGCGCATCGCCTATCGCGAGCTTACGCGCTGGATGGCCGCCGATTACGGCTTTGACGAGATCGACGCCTACATGCTGCTCAGCCAGGCTGGCCGCATGCGGCTCGGCAACATGGTCGACCCCAAATACACGATGGGTGCGTCGATCCTCAAAAATTACCTCAAGCCGTGACTTCAACCAACAATAACAGGGGACTGACAATGATTTCGGGACGTAGACTAGGAATAGCGCTGCTCGGCGCTTTGCTCGCAACCTCGGCACTGAGCGTGGCCCATGCCGCAGATCCCCTGAAAATGGGCCTGCTGGAGGATGTGTCCGGCGACCTCGCCTTCATGGGCATGCCGAAGCTGCACGGCTCCCAGCTCGCCGTCGAAGAGATCAACAAGAGCGGCGGCATCCTGGGCCGGCAGATCGAGTTGATCCATCTCGATCCGCAGGGCGACAACGCCCGCTACCAGGAATTCGGCCGCCGGCTGCTCAACCGCGACAAGGTGGACGTGCTGATCGGCGGCATCACCTCGGCCTCGCGCGAAGCGCTGCGTCCGATCGTGAACCGCACCTCGACGCCCTATATCTACACCAACCAGTATGAAGGTGGCGTCTGCGACGCCAGCATGATCAGCATGGGCGCCGTGCCCGAGCAGCAATTCTCGACGCTGATCCCCTGGATGGTCGAGAAGTTCGGCAAGAAGGTCTACGTCATCGCCGCCGACTACAATTTCGGCCAGATCTCGGCGGAATGGAACCGCAAGCTCATGAAGGATCTCGGCGGCGAGGTCGTCGGTGAGGAGTTCATTCCGCTCGGCGTCTCGCAGTTCGCGCAGACGATCCAGAACATCCAGAAGGCGAAGCCGGATTGGCTGCTCACGATCAACGTCGGCGCCGCGCAGGACTCATTCTTCGAGCAGGCGGCCGCGGCCAACCTCAATCTGCCGATGGGATCCTCGATCAAAGTCATGCTCGGCTTCGAGCACAAGCGGTTCAAGCCGCCGGCGCTCAACAACATGCACGCGACCGCCAACTGGTTCGAGGAGATCGATACCCCGGAAGCGACCGATTTCAAGAAGCGCTGGCACGCAAAGTTCCCCAACGAGCTCTACATCAACGACATGGGCTACAACGCCTATAATGCCGTCTACATGTACAAGACCCTGGTCGAGAAGGCGAAGTCGACCAAGCTCGACGACATGCGCAAGGTCATTGCGACCGGCGATGCCTGCATCGACGCGCCCGAAGGCAAGGTCTGCATCGATCCGAAGAGCCAGCACACCTCGCACCGCATGCGCCTGATCTCGGTCGGGCCCAAGCATGAGGTGACCGTGGTGAAGGACTACGGCACGATCCAGCCCTATTGGCTCGGCGAGATCGGCTGCGATCTCACCAAGAAGAACGACAAGGATCAGTACACGCCGAGCCATCTTCCCAAGAAGTCGTGAGGTGCGGCGGGCGCGGTTTTTGCTCGTGTCGTGCATCGCGATCGTGAACCCAGCCGGCGCCGCAACGATGCGGCGCCGGGATCGGCAAGGGGACCAGAATGTCGGCTGAATTGTTCTCGGTGTTCTATCAGTTCGCCGACGTCTTCGCGTTCCTCATCCTGTCAGCCGCGGGACTTGCCATCGTGTTCGGCATGATGGGTGTCATCAACATGGCGCATGGTGAGTTCATCATGTGCGGCGCCTACGTCACTGTCGGCCTCGTCAATCTCGGCGTGCCACTTGCGATTGCCCAGATCCTGGCGGCATTGACCGCCGGGCTGATCGGGATCCTGGTCGAGTTTCTGGTCGTGAGGCGCTTCTACAAGCGGCCGCTCGACTCACTGCTCGCCACCTGGGGGCTCAGCCTGATCGTGACGCAGTCGATGCTCCTGATCGTCGGCTCCGCGGTGCGGGGTATCGGCACGCCCGAAGGTAGCTTTGCGATCGGTGGCTATACGTTCTCGTCCTATCGGCTCGTGCTGTTCGCCTGCGCGGTCGCCGTGCTGGTCGGTCTCTACGTCATCTTCATGAAGACCCGTTTCGGGGTGGTCGCCCGTGCGACGATGCAGAATGCCGCGATGGCAAAGGCGCTCGGCGCGCGGACGGGACGAATCTATGCGATCAGCTTTGGAATCGGCACGGGCCTCGCCGGCCTCTGCGGCGCGCTCTATGCGCCGACCATGACGCTGATCCCGACCATGGGGGCGACCTTCGTCGTCGAGAGTTTCGTCACGGTCGTGATTGGCGGCGCGAACGTACTGCTTGGCACGGCGCCCGCCGCGGTCTTCCTGGCAATGATCCGCATGGCGCTGAATGCGAGCTACGGACAGATCATCGGCCAGATCGGCATGCTGGTCGCCGTGATCCTGATCATTCGGGTCTTGCCCGAGGGGCTATCCAGCGTCCTGGTTCGTCGTGGGCGCTAAACGGGATTTGTCGATGTTCAAGCTGCTCGAAGGCCCACAGACACTCGGACGCGGAAAGCTGTTCTGGTCCTGCTTCCTCGTCATGCTGGCGGGCGCGCTGAGCTATCCGCTGTTTGCCGATTCCTACGATGTCGGCAATTTCGCCTACTTCCTGATCTGGATCTTCATGGCGCTCGGCCTCTGCCTGATGTGGGGCTATGGCGGCATGCTGTCCTTCGGGCAGACCTTCTTCTTCGGCATCGCCGGCTACGGCTATGGCGTGCTCGCGATCAACATGGGGGGCGGGACGGCGACGATTGCCGCGCTGGTCCTCTCTGTCTGCGTTGCGATGGTGGCGGCAGGTATCCTCGGCTACTTCATGATCTGGGGCGGCATCAATGGCATCTTCTTCGGCATCGTGACGCTGTCAGCGACGTTGGTTCTGGCCTTCTTCCTCGGGCAGACGGCGGGCCCGGAATGGCATATTGGCCCGGCGCGGCTGAACGGGTTCAACGGCATGAAGGGCATGGATCCCCTGACCGTCGGCGACTTCTCGATCGAAGGATCGGCGCTCTATTACGTCATGATCGCGCTGATCCTGATCGTCTATCTTGCCCTGCGGATGCTGGTGAATTCCGGCATTGGCAATGTGATCGTGGCGACGCGCGAGAATCCGCAGCGCGCCGAGATGCTCGGCTATGACGTCCGGAAGTATCAACTGCTGACGTTCGTCATCGGCAGTGGCCTCGCAGGCCTCAGCGGTGCGCTCTACACGTCCTGGGGGCAGTTCATCACGCCATCCAGCATCGGCCTGCCGGCCGCTGCGATGCCGATCGTGTGGGTGGCCTTCTCGGGACGTAACGACCTTACGGCAACACTTGTCGGGTCGTTCCTGCTGCTGTTCGGCTTTCAGACCATCACGGTCTACAGCCAGCAGGCGGCCCTGGTGCTGATGGGCGCGCTGCTGCTCGCCACCGTGATGCTGGCGCCGCAAGGTTTCGTGCTCGGCATCGGTACGATGGTTGGGGATTGGTGGGGCGGTCGTCGTCGGAGCGATGACAACGCTGTCGTGGCGGAGGCCCGCCGCTTGCAGTCGGAAGGGTCGTGAGCGTGGCGCTGGTCGAAGTCAAAGGCGTCTCGAAGCGCTTCGGCGGATTGACCGCCGTCTCCGGCGTCGACCTCGCGGTCAACGCCGGCGAGGTCCACTGCCTGATCGGCCCCAATGGCGCCGGCAAGAGCACGTTGTTCAAGCTGATCGTGGGTCTCTATCCGCCGACCGAAGGCAACATCCTGTTCGATACGGTCGACATCACCAGAGAGCGGCCATACGCGCGCGTGCAGCGGGGCATGAGTATCAAGATGCAGGCGCCGAGCGTTTTTAAGGAGCTGCCGGTCCGGCAGAACATCCAGACCGCGCTGCAGGATCGCGTGTCCGGCGCGGAGCGTATCGCCGAGGAAGATCGCCTGCTGACGCTGCTCAACCTTGCGGCGGATAGCGGGAAGCTCGCGGGCGCGCTGTCGCATGGCCAGCAGCAATGGCTCGAGATCGGAATGGCGCTGGCGCTGAAGCCGCAGCTTCTGCTGCTGGACGAGCCGACAGCCGGCATGTCGCCCGAGGAAACCTTCAAGACCGGCGAGCTCATCAAGTCGTTCAACGCCGCGGGCATGACGGTCCTGGTCGTCGAACACGACATGGCGTTCGTGCGCCAGGTCGCCCAGCGCGTCACCGTGCTGCATCTCGGCAAGATTTTTGCGCGCGGCAGTCTGGAGGCCATCCTGGCCGACGAGAAGGTTGCGGAGATCTATTTGGGCAAGACTCATGTCCACTGAGCGGATTCTGGACGTCTCGGAGCTCTGGGCAGGATACGGCGCAACGCCGATCCTTCAGGGCGTCAGCATGTCGGTCACGCGCGGCGAAATCGTCGGCGTCATCGGCCGCAATGGCGTCGGCAAGTCGACCCTGATGCGTTGCCTCATCGGCTTGCTGCAGACCTGGCGCGGCACGATCAGGTTCATGGACCAGGACGTGACGCGGCTCGAAGCCGATGCGCGGGCGAGGGCGGGCTTTGGCTACATCCCGCAGGGACGCGACGTCTTTCCGCAGATGACGGTCGAGGAGAATCTGCAGGTCGGGGAGCTGATCGGCGGTCCGGATGGCAAGAAGCTGCCTGAACTCGTCTACGAATACTTTCCGCGACTGAAGGAGCGCCGGCGGCAGGCCGCGGGCACGATGTCGGGCGGCGAGCAGCAGCAGCTTGCGATCGGCCGTGCACTGATTGGCAATCCGTCCCTGATGATTTTGGACGAGCCGTCGGAGGGCATCCAGCCGTCGATCGTGCAGCACATTTGCGAAGCGCTGAAATCGTTTCGGGACGAACTCGGCACCACGATCATCTTCGTCGAGCAGAACCTCGACACGATCCTGGCGATCGCCGAGCGCTGCTACATCATGGAAAAAGGCAAGATCACGCAGTCGCTCGCCGGCAGCGAGGTCAACGAGGATAACGTTCGCGGGCAGCTCTTGCTCTGACGAACCGATTGCAAGTTGGTAACAAGGAGGGAATGGACATGGATCTCGGACTCAAGGGAGCGAAGGTTCTCGTCACCGGCAGCACCAAAGGCATCGGCAGGGCAATCGCCGATACCTTCGCCGCCGAAGGCGCCGATGTCGGCATCTGTGCGCGCAACCAGGGCGACGTCGAGAAGGCGGTTGCGGCGATCAAGGCAAAGGGCGTCGCTGCGTTCGGCGGTGCAGTCGATGTCTCCGACGGGCCGGCGCTGAAAGCCTGGGTGGAGGACATGGCCTCGAAGCTCGGCGGCATCGATGTCATCGTCGCCAATGTCAGCGCCTTGTCGATCGGGCAGGACGAAGAGAGCTGGGAGAAGGAGTTCTCGACCGACATGATGGGCACGGTGCGCCTCGTCAATGCGGCGATGCCTTATCTGGAGAAGAGCAAGGCTGCGGCGATCGTCACCATCTCCAGCGTATCTGGACGCGAGGTCGATTTCGCCAGCGGCCCCTACGGGACCTTCAAGGCCGCAATCATCCACTACACGCAGGGCCTCGCCTTCCAGCTGGCGGGCAAGGGCATCCGCGCCAACTCGGTATCGCCGGGCAATACCTATTTCGAGGGTGGCGTCTGGAACATGATCAAGGACGGCAATCCCGAACTGTACAAGACTGCGTTGGCGCTGAACCCGACCGGCCGCATGGGCACGCCGCAGGAAATGGCCAATGGCGCCGTGTTCCTTGCCAGCAAGGCGGCGAGCTTCATCACGGGGACCAACCTCGTCGTGGACGGCGCCTTGACGCGCGGCGTGCAGTTCTAGCCGCCGCAAGACGCGCAGGTATCTCCCGAGACCGGGCCGCCAGCGGCGCCGGCAAGAACAACTATTTCCGAAGCAGCAAGGCTGTCCGATGTCAGCAGTTCCCATCCACTACAAATCGATCATCGAAATTTCCGGGCTGATCCGTCGCGGCGAGATAACGTCCGCGACTATCACCGAAGCAATGCTGAGCCGGATCGCAAAGCTCGATGGAAAGTTTCACTCCTATGCGCTGGTGCTCGCTGAGCGCGCGATGGCGCAGGCAAAGCGCTGCGACGAGGAAATTGCCAAAGGCATCTGGCGCGGCCCGATGCACGGCGTCCCGATCGGGCTGAAGGATCTCTGCTACACGACCTTCGCGCCGACCGCGGGCGGCACCACGATCAACGCCAAGTTCGTTCCGAGCTTCAACGCCACGATCGTGGACCGGCTCGAACTCGCCGGCGCCGTCACGCTCGGCAAGCTCAAGATGACCGAGGGCGCCTACACCAGCCATCATCCCGACATTCAGGCCCCGCTCAATCCCTGGGGGACGGATTATTGGGTCGGTTCCTCCTCGAGCGGATCAGGCGTCGCGACATCGGCGGGGCTGTGTTTCGGCTCGATCGGCAGCGACACCGGCGGCTCGATCCGCTTTCCGTCGGCGACGTGCGGGTTGACCGGCATCAAGCCGACCTGGGGACGCGTCAGCCGCCATGGGGTCTTCCCGCTGGCCGACTCGCTCGACCATGTCGGACCGATGTGCCGGAGCGCGGCGGATGCTGCGGCCATGCTCGGCGTCATCGCGGGGGCCGACGTCAACGACCCGACGGCCTTGCAGGCGCCCGTGCCGAACTATCTGGCCGGGATCGGTGACGGCGTCCGGGGCTTACGGATCGGCGTGGATCGCAGCTACACCCAGGACGGGATTGATCCGCAAGTGGTCGCCGCCTTGCTGGAGGCAGAGCGCACACTTGTCGATCTCGGGGCCGATATCCGTGAGGTCAAGTTTCCGTCGTACGCGAAGCTCGTCAGCATGTGGATTCCGATGTGCTCGATCGAGACCGCGGAGGCACATCTGGAGACGTATCCGTCGCGCAAATCCGAATACGGTCCTGATCTGGCGCAACTAATCGAGCAGGGCAGGTCGGTCACCGGCGTCGAGATCGCGCAGATCCATCACGAGCGGCTCAAGTTCTGCGGCAGCCTCGCCGGGCTGTTCGGTGATATCGACCTGTTGCTGGTCCCGACCATGCCGGTGCCGATCCCGACGCTTGCAAAAATGAGCGAATACGGCGCAGACCCGAGCGTACTCCTGAGCATCCTGCGCTTCACCGCGGTGTTTGATTTCTCGGGCAGTCCGACCATCACGCTGCCGAACGGAATGGCGTCAGACGGCTTGCCGCTGAGCATGCAACTCGTCGGCCCGCATCTTTCCGAGGATGTGCTGGCGCGCGCCGCGCACGCGTTCCAATCCGTGACCGATTGGCATACGCGGCACGCCCTCGCCGGATGAGCTGCTCGCGTCAGTCGGGGATAGGGGACGGCCGCACCCGTCCTTTGCGGCTTACGGCCTCGGCCTTGCGGCCGGAGCTCCCCTAGCTGTCGCGACGCTCGAGCCGGGCGGCGAGCGCATCCGCACGACCAATGGTGGGTTTGGCGGCAGGCCGGCGATGCAGCATGCAGATTGCGGGTTGCGCGACCGCAAAAGGATGCGGATGATCCTTTTTGAGGGAGCGCCGGTGCGCTCCGCCGCAACGGAGCGATCGTGATCGATGTCCATCCCGCGTAAGCGCCTCGGCATGATCACGCCGTCCTCCAATTTGGTGCTGGAGCCCGTCACTGCCGCCATGCTGCACGGCATCGACGGTGTCACCGCGCACTTCTCGCGCTTCCGGGTCACGGAGATCGCGCTCGACGCCGCGGCGCTGAACCAGTTCGATGCCTCGGTGATGCTGCCGGCCGCGGATCTGCTCGCGGATGCCAAGGTCGACGCCATCGCCTGGAATGGCACGTCCGCAAGCTGGCTCGGGATCGGACGCGACAGAAGCCTGTGCGAGGCGATCACGGCACGCACCGCTATCCCTGCGACGACGTCGACGCTCGCCTGCATCGATGCCGTTCGCGCGCTGGGCGCCAGGCGGGTCGGCCTGGTCTCGCCCTACACCGATGACGTGCAGCAGCGCATCGGCGATGTCTGGGCCGAGGAGGGGATCGCTCCCCATTGCGAGCGACATCTCGGCCTGCGTGATAACTTCTCCTTCGGCGTGGTCGCGCCCGCGACCATCGCGGACATGATCCGTGCCGTGGCGGCCGAGGGCGCCGATGCCGTCGTCATCCTCTGCACCAATCTCGATGGCGCCGGGCTCGCGGCTTCGCTCGAACGCGAACTGAACATCGCCGTGCTCGATTCGGTCGCCGTCACGCTGTGGCGGACGCTGGCACTTGCCGGCGGCGATGTCGGGGCTCTTGCGCGGTGGGGCCGGATCTTCCAGACATCAGCGACCATCAAGTGACGGAGACGCACGTGACGCAGTTCGATCTCGCCATTCGCGGCGGCACCATCGTGACGGCCAGCGACGAGTTTCGCGCCGATATCGGCATTCGTGACGGCCGCATCGTGAGCATTGCCGACGGTATCGAAGGTGCGGCGCGCGAGATCGACGCGACGGGCCTGCTGGCGCTGCCGGGCGGCATCGACAGCCACGTCCATATCTCCCAGCCGTCCGGCCCCGACGTCGTCATGGCCGACGATTTTGCCTCGGCGACGCGTGCGGCAGCCGCCGGCGGCAACACCATGGTGCTGCCCTTTGCGCTTCAGGAGAAGGGGACCTCGCTGCGCGGCTGTGTCGAGAGCTACCGCAGGCTTGCCGAGGGCGAGTGTTACATTGACACCGCATTCCACCTGATCATCTCCGATCCGACCGCGGTCGTGCTCGGGCAGGAGCTGCCGGCCCTCGTCAAGGACGGCTACACCTCGTTCAAGGTGTTCATGACCTATGACGACCTCGTGCTCAGCGACAAGCAATTGCTGGAGGTCTTCGACGTCGCGCGCCGCGAGGAGGCGCTGGTGATGGTCCATTGCGAGGGCTACGACGCCATCCGCTTTCTCACCACCAAGCTCGAGCGCGAAGGCCACATCGCGCCCTATTATCACGGCGTGTCGCGGCCCCAGGCCGTCGAGCGCGAGGCGACGCATCGCGCCATCAGCCATGCCGAAGTGGTCGGCGTCCCCATCATGATCGTTCATGTCTCCGGCCGCGAGGCGATGGAGCAGGTGCGCTGGGCCCAGCAGCGCGGGTTGCCCGTGCATGCCGAGACCTGCCCGCAATACATCACGCTCACGGCCGACGACATGAAGGGCCTGAACATGGACATGGATGGCGCGAAGTATGTCTGTTCGCCGCCGCCACGCGATGTCGAGAGCCAGCAGGCGATCTGGGAGGGCATCACCAGCGGCGTGTTTCAGACCTTCTCCTCTGACCATTGCCCGTTCCGCTACGACGATCCCAAGGGCAAGTTGACCCCGAACTCCCGCACCTCGTTCCGCTGGGTGCCGAACGGCATCCCCGGCGTCGAGACGCGGCTGCCGATCCTGTTCTCCGAAGGCGTCTCGAAGGGGCGCATCAGCCTGCAGAAATTCGTCGAGCTGACCGCGACCAATCATGCGCGGATCTACGGCCTCTATCCGCGCAAGGGCTCGATCGGAATTGGCTTCGATGCTGACATCGCCCTGTGGGATCCGAAGCTGAAGAAGCCGATCCGCCAGAGCGAGCTGCGTCACGGCTCGGATTACACGCCGTGGGAAGGGTTCGAGGTCACGGGATGGCCGGTGACCACAATCGCCCGTGGCAAGGTGGTGTATGAGCAGGGCCGGATTGTCGGCTCCAAGGGCGCGGGCGAGGTTCTTAGCCGCGGCAAATCGAGCTTGATCTAGTCGTAACTTTCGCGTGCCGATTGCGACCCGCACCTGACTTTAGGCGAGCAATCATATTTTGAAAGCGAGTCTTTGCAGGTCAGCTGCGGTCGCAATGACGATGGTGACTACCTTCCGACCGGCCGGGGCAAAACGATTTCCCACCCGCGCGGCCAGATGCTCAGGTAATCGACCTCGCCACGCGCGAAGCGCGCGACCTCCGCCGGCCAGCTGGGACCTTGGTCAAATCCGTGGTCCCATTGCATGTCGTAGAGCTGGATACACAGGACATAGCCGATCAAGGCCGACCAGATCACCTTGCCCATGCGCGAGCTGCGGATGGCGATCGGCACGCATGCGAGGGAGAACAGCACCTGGGGCGCGAAGGCGTAGCGTCCGCCATCCATGGCGTCGAGAAGCCTGAGCTTGTCGTTGAGCGCGCCGAGATAGCCGCCGCCGGCGAGTATCGCCCCCGCCATGACCAGCCAGATGGCCGTGATCGACCGCGTGCGGATGGCGCCCCGGCACAGCAGCGCGAATGCGCCGATCGCGAGCAGCGTCGGCCACAGCGGCCGCGCGCCGCTTGCAAATTGCTGCGTCAGCCAACGCCCGATGTCGTTGGCTTGCCCGAACGGCAGCAGGGGGATGACGAGGTGCTTCTCGAAGATGATGGCCCCGAGCAGGAGCGGCGATGTCCCGATGCTGCGGGCTGCCGGAACGAAGAACAGCGCGGCGATGGCTGTCCCAGCCGCGAGACATGCCAGGAGAAAAACGCGCGCGCGATTGCGGTCGACGGCGGCACGGAGAAGATACAGCGGAAGCAGCATCCATGGCGCCGGGCCACTG
>JAEWBW010000221.1 GCA_023390955.1 Pseudomonadota bacterium | reverse complement strand
ACTTCGCTCAGCTGGATGATCGTGCCAACTTCGCCTTCGATCTTGCCTACTTCGAGAACATCATCCGGCACGACGCGGTATTGCTTGCCGCCGGTTTTGATGACTGCGAACATCGTTTTTTCTCCGTGTTCAATCCCGGCCTCGGGACGAACATCGTCCGGGCCGGCTTTTTGGTCAGTCGCTATGGGTTTATCGAGTTTTGTGCGGGCGGGAATTATCCCATTGAAAACCCACGCAAAAACAAGCGGCGCGAGAAACGCCCCGCGCCGGTTGTGGGTCTTATAGCCGCTGATCCCCGCAAGTCAAGGAAAACCGCCGAAAACGGCCCGGATTTGAAGGATTTGGGCCGTATCCACGGGTCGCAGCGAATCTCGGTCCGCACTGAAACCAACGGGTTCCCCCGTAGTTAGTCCCGCCGAAGAGGCAAGCGGGCAAGGGTACCCATGGCAACAGACGAGCTGGTCAAGACGACGACGGGCATCGCCCATCACGGCGCCGAGCGGCTGCCGTCGGTGGATGTCGACAGCTTCAACATCGAGATGAAGGACGAGGACGGCTACCTCGGCGACCGCGCCAGCAAGGGCGCGTTCCGCAAAATCCTCGACCGCTGGCGCAAGCCGCTGCGCAAAACGGGGGAGGACCCTTTCGGCAAGGAGTCGTCGGAGAGCATCAGCAAGAAGGTGCTCGACGCGATGCTGGTCGGCGACGACACCGAGGCCTCGGCCGTGGTGCACAGCGCGATCGAGGATTTTGCCCAGGAGCTCGCTTACGTCACGCGCCGCTTCCTCAAGACCAAGGCCTGGGCCAAGACCGAGCGCATCGTCGTCGGCGGCGGCTTTCGCGATTCACGGCTCGGCGAGCTCGCGATCGCCCGCACCGACATCATCCTCAAGGCCGAGGACTTCAAGATCGACCTGGTGCCGATCCGCCATCATCCTGACGAAGCCGGCCTGATAGGAGCGCTGCATCTGGCGCCGTCATGGATCTTCGAGGCCCATGACAGCATTCTCGCGGTCGATATCGGCGGTACCAACATCCGCTGCGGCCTCGTGGAAACCAGCTGGAAAAAGGCAAAAGACCTGTCGAAAGCCAAGGTCGTGAAGTCCGAGCTGTGGCGTCACGCCGACGATGAGCCGACGCGCGAAGGCGCGGTGAAGCGGCTCACCAAGATGCTGAAAGGACTGATCACTGAAGCCGAGAACGAGGGCTTCAAGCTCGCGCCCTTCATCGGCATCGCCTGTCCCGGCGTGATCAACGAGGACGGGTCGATCGAAAAAGGCGCGCAGAATCTGCCGGGCAATTGGGAGAGCAGCAAGTTCAACCTGCCGGCGAGTTTGATCGAGGGCATCCCCGCGATCGGCGAGCACGACACCGCGATCCTGATGCACAATGACGGCGTGGTTCAGGGCCTCTCGGAGGTGCCGTTCATGCAGGATGTCGAGCGCTGGGGCGTGCTCACCATCGGCACCGGTCTCGGCAATGCCCGCTTCAGCAACCGCCGCAAGGAGAGCGGTAAGGACAGCGGGAACGGGAAAGACCGTGATTCTACTGAGAACGGGAAGAAAAAGGCCAAGGAGAGCAGCAAGGCCGACAAGGAGTAACCTTGACTGGTTAGGTTAAGGACCGCTTTGCGTTGCAGAGCACGGGCTGCACGCTAGGGTCGCATCGTCGTCTCAACCTGGCCGGCGAAGCCGCCCTTCCCAGCCAGTATTTCAATGAGCGGCACGGGACCGCCAGTGTTTACCGCGTCTGGCGGTCCCACCCGTTTTTCAGGGTGTTTTCCGCCATTCAGCTCCAGCCGATACGCTGAAAGAACATCGCGATTTCCAGCGCCGCGCGATCCGGATCTTCCCGATGCGGGAAGTGTCCGACGTCTGGAAACATCGCAACGTCGACATTGCCAAACGTTTCGCCCAGCCGGTCGGTCCAGGCATAGGGAAACAGCGGATCGTGCTCGGCCCAGCGCACGCAGGTCGGCACGTTGATCGGTGGGAGCCGCGGCGCTTCGCCCTTCATCATCGCGACACGCCCGGCATGCGAGGCGCGATAATGCGCAAAGCCGCCGGCGAGATTGCCCGCCTTGAAGAAATTGTCGGCGAAGACGTCGAGGACATCGTCGAACGCGTTCTTCCGATGCGCCCAGCCCTTGAGGAAGTGGGAGATATAGAGCCGGCAACTCTCGGGGCTCGCGCCGACCAGCGCAGGCGCCATCTCCATCTGGTGGAAGGACTGGTACCAGATGTGGTTGAGCCTATCAGGCGCCGCCATGCGCGGCCCGATCCCGGGATAAACGAAATCGAAGAAGAACAGTCCCGCCAGCCGGTCGGGCGCCTGCCGGGCCAGCGGCTGCATCACGGCGCCGCCGACATCATGGCCGACCAGGGCGAATCGCTCGATGCCGAGCTGGTCCATCAGCGCCAGCATATCCGCCGCATGGCCGTCCGGACCAAACGGCCCATCCGGCTTGTCGCTGTCGCCGAAGCCGCGCAGATCCGGCGCGATCAGCATGAATCGGTCCGAAAGCCCTAGGATCACCGGCTCCCAGGTCAGCCAGAATTCCGGCCAGCCATGCAGCAAAAGCAGCGGTTTTCCCCGTCCAGCGCGAACAACGTGGAATTTGGCGCCATTGGCGGCGATCGTCAGGTGCTCCACGGCAGTTCCTCCCGGCCAAAGCGCTTTCAAGCGAAGTGGACGCCGGTTAGCGTCAAGAAAACGCGTCAAATCAGAATCTGGAGCCCGTTCCGATCCTGTCGGAACGGGTTCTAGCTGGTGCGAGGCTGAAAGAGGCAGCGGATTTTCCCCTTTCGCGCCTTGTCTGGCCCGCCATCCTCGCCTATTAACGCCCCCAACCACAGGGGCCTGCCCCTTCATGGCGCCTTCAGGAGAGGTGGCAGAGTGGTTGAATGCACCGCACTCGAAATGCGGCATAGGTGCAAGCCTATCGGGGGTTCGAATCCCTCCCTCTCCGCCACCGTTTTTCAGCAGCGAAGAAGTCCCTCTGAATCAAGCTTTCTTGAACCGCCGGAAAATGGCGGTGTAGCACCGTAGTGTAGCACGGTGACTGCGGACGGTGTCGATCATTCGATCGGCGTCAGCATGCGAAATCCCACGGCAGCAGTGGGCTCTCGCTGACCGTCCATCCGGCGTTGGATCAATTCGCACAGAGCAGTTTCGAGCAGGGCGCCTCCGGAATGCTAGGTGCTGTCGTGGTCTATTTGCTCAAATAGCTTCGTCCCTGTGCTGGGTGCGCTTATTCTGGAGTCGCCTGACTGCGGAGCCGCGGCGCGATCTCGCCGCCTATGGGCTTGGCGTCGGCGCTCCAGAGGGCATTTGTGATAATGGAAATCGCACAGCCTGAGCTGGACTGACCCAGCCACAAAGTCGGAAATGAAGGTAGAGGGAAACGCTTTTGTCGCAACTCTTGAACGAGGGTCTACTCAAAGAGGCGCTTTCTACGATGGATCTTTCCAGCGTAGTTGCGCAACTCGATGCGATCGCGATTGGCGACGAGGTTCTAAAAGCCCTAGTGGAATACGTCCGAAGATCGAACGGGTTGATCATTCCATATTCGGACGGTCGAAAGGAGGCAAAACGGGATGCGTTCTTGGACGGTCTCGCATTGGCGATGCGGCGCCTCGGAGGCGATGGGGCGGTATCTGCTCTAAACAGTGTTCGCATTCAATTGAACTTCGCTGAAGACGGCTACCGTCGAATACTGAATGCCCTATCGCAGACGGAATTTGCAAAATTGAAGCCCGAAGTCCGGTGCGCTGCGGCTATCGAGCGTGCCGCCTTGCAGATCGCGGACTTGCTTCAGAAGGCAATGTCTGAAGCATCTCGAACCGGCGTCGCGCGTCTTCAGCGACCAATGATTCGAGACGTGGAGAATCGACCGATGTCGCCTGATGCGGCTATCGGAAATCTAGTGTCTGACCTTGGCGCAATGCTGATGATGGAGGCGATCCGGGAAAAGTGGCTCGACGACGGGGTCGTGGTTCTGCCGAGTTTTCCTTCTGCCAGCGAAGACGACCGCTACAAAGCCGGCTCGAGCGAGGTACTCGCTCGATACTGGGTTCTTTGGCGCCAACTCGAGGAGCAGTCAAGGTTCCTCGGAGGCGATATCCGCAAACATGTGCCGCCGGATATGCCTGCTGACACACCTCCAGCGATCGACTTGGCATACGCCTACGTCCCGCCTCCAGCGGTGTGGTACGATTTTGCAGCTCAGCGTCGGCTGCTGGATATGTCGGCGCAAAATTATGCGGAGTTGACGCAAACCATTGATACTAC
>JAEWBW010000215.1 GCA_023390955.1 Pseudomonadota bacterium | reverse complement strand
CCATGTCTCGCTTGGCTCCAACGACATCGTCCGAGCACGCGAATTCTACGACCCTTTGATGCTGCTGATCGGCTTGCGAGTGCTAAAGGCATCGGACAGCGCCGTTTCATTATGGATCTTCCGACATCATTTTCAGCCTGGAGACGCCGATAGACGGCACCCCGGCGACCCTTGGTAACGGGGTCCACATCGCCTTTCAGGCAACCGTGCGGCGCTTTCATGCGACCGCGATGGCCAAAGGGGGCACGGATGAAGGTCCGCCTGGAATATGTGCCAAGTACAACGATAACTACTACGGAGCTTTCGTCCGAGATCCCGACGGCGACAATATTGAAGCTCTGACTTACACGGCCTGCGAGAGCTTTAGACTAGCGCCTGACGTCTCGTAAATGCCGTAAATCCCCACTCAGAAATTCTTGAGTCAGTTCAACACTTGAGCCCGCAGCTTCCGGATGACTTCGCTAAGGTCGTCCACGTACTCCTGAAGCGAACGAACGAACTCCTTGTCACGGACCGGCGCGACTTCCTTGTGGTCCTCCGCCGGGCGTAGCGAATCCGCAGGTCGCTTCATGAAGTCAAAATGGAAGAGCTCACATTGTCGCAATTTATCTGAATCAACGGCAGGGCCTCCCGAGAGCCTCTTCGCTGCCCATCAGGACGCTTTCGCGCGTGCACGTTCCCGAGCCTCGCGGCGTCGCTCTCGGCGCTCACGACGACGCTTCGCCCTGTCGACCGGCTGTGTAAGCAGAGGCGTAGATTTGGAGACGCCAGCATCGACCTCGGCGACCGGACCTTGGTGGAGAGATTCTTCGATTTCCCGGGGCACCTCCATAAATTCCAGAACTGCCCGCCCCTTCGGAGTGATTTTCCAGCCCCCGGATTCTCGATCCACGAGGCCCTGCGAGAAGATGTCGAGGTCCGGGACTCGTGCAGCCAAGCGCTTGGTGCGGTCCACCCAGTCCCGGCCGCTGGTCGCCAGGATGGCCATGTCACGCTTGAGGTCCTCCATCACGGCGAAGCCACCCGGATAGCTCGCGAGGATTTTGAGCACCGTCACTTGGAAATTCACGCGTGGCTCCGGTTCGGTCGAGGCCGAATGATGCTTTCCGCTGCGGACATGCCTCGTCCGCTACTTCTGAGGGGGCGGCTTCGGCATGGCCGACAGCAGACGGATCTTGAGCTTCCCGTCCTCGGTCACGTAGGTCGCGGTCCAGATGCCTCCAGTCTCGATCGGCGCACCGCTCTGGTTCTTGCCGGACAGTCGGTAGTTGCCCATGGCGATGGCCATATCGGTGCCCAGCGGCCAAGCCTGGTCGACGGTGATCTCCTCATGGTCGAACCCCGCCTTGAAGGCGCCTTGGTAAAATTCGGCGATGTCGGACCTAGGCCCCATCGGATTGACGTGAATGCCGCCAGTCGCGAACAGGGCCGCAATTCCAGCTGCATCCTGTTTGTTAAAGCTCGCCGCGTACTCCGACGCGACCGCTTCGATTTTCTGCTTCGGATCCCCTTCAGCAGCCACCGCAGAGAGTGACGTGACCGCAAGGAAAAGATACGCCAAGCTGGTTCGCAGCATCACGATTCCTCCTCGAAATCTATTTTCTGAAATTTGCGCCTTAATCTCACAGCAATTCCGGTGGGGCGGCAATCGATTCCGACGCTGCGGCGCAACATAGGATCGACAAAAGCTGTAGCTACCTTCCAGATCTCACGAGCTTAAGGCTCGAATTCTCCGCAGCCACACACGGTTCCGGCCCTCCTCCTTCGCGGCGTAAAGCGCGCCATCCGCCGCGGCCAGCATCGGCGCCGATCGAGCTTCGTGCGTCGCAGCTGCCGGCGGCGACGCCGACGCAGATCGTAACGCTGCCGTGCGGATTGTCTCGTGGATCGAAGCAACTTCGATCCTCCGTGGCGGCCTTTAGCGTCGCTCGTCGGTCACATACTGCCTTGTGGACCCGCAACTCTGGAACGACGACTAACATATGACACTTTCGGAACTGCTCGCACGCTCAGCAGTTTGGAGTTCGTTTACAACCAAAGACCTGCAGGAAGTCCATAAGTGCGCGTACTCATCGTGGAAGATGATCCCCTCATCCGCGAGTTCGTGGTCGAGGCCTTGCGCGAAGAAGGCTTCGACGTCATCCATGCCGCTGACGGCGCGCAGGCGCTGATCTTGTGTGACTGCAAAGTCGCTGATGTTCTCGTCACCGACGTGAAGCTGCCCGGCACGATCGACGGCTGGCAGATCGCCGAGCGTTGTCGCCAGCACGATCCCGACCTGCCTGTAGTCTATGCCACCGGTTTCTCGCCCGTGACGCCGCGCCCGGACCCCGGCAGCCTCGTCCTGCAGAAACCTTACCACCCGGATCAGGTCGTCGAAGCGATCCGGGCGGTGACGTCGGGTCGGTTTCCGCCCACGGTCTAGCTCTTGCCGTTGCTGCCAGAACGCTCAATGCAGGCGCGACATCGCCTGACCGCTGTTTCTCCGTGCCGCTTCTAAGCGAACTGCGCGGAGCCGACGACGGGCGAACCAGGCAGTTATCGCGACAAGAAGCCAGGCCGCCGACGCTCCTGCGAACGCGCCGGCGACGGACCGTTCGACCAGCAGCCAGAAGACCGCCGCAAACGCCAACATTCCTAGCGCTCCGAGAGCAGCACCGGCTGCGTCGAGCGCAGCCGCCTCCCGACCTCGCCGCTTGCCTTCGAGCCCGGCTTCCTTCTTCCGCCGGATCTCGTGGGATTCGATAAGCGTCG
>JAEWBW010000176.1 GCA_023390955.1 Pseudomonadota bacterium | reverse complement strand
GCCGCGATCACGCCGGTGGCGAAGGACTGCGGATAGCCGAACCGGCGCATCTCGGGATAGGCGACGGCGGAGAAGGTCGCGGCCGTTGCGACCGACGAGCCGCAGATCGCGGCAAAGCCGCCGCAGGCGCCGACGGTGGCGATGCCGAGGCCGCCGCGCAAATGCCCGACAAAGCCGTTGGCGGCGCGGAACAGCTCGCGGCTCATGCCGGAATTGCTGACGAAGGAGCCCATCAGCAGGAACATCGGGATGACGCCGAAGGTGTAGTCGGTGACCGTGCGCATCGAGGTCTGGCCGACCAGCTTCAGCGCTGCGGTCCCGTTGACGAGATAGGCAAAGCCGGTGACGCCGACGAGGCCCATGGCCATGCCGACGGGCACGCGCAGCAGCATCAAGGCGAACAGGGAAACGAAGCCGATTACGGCGACGGCGTCGGTGCTCATGATTACTCCGTCGCCTTGATTTTGGCGTCGTGCATGTCTTCGGGATGGAAGATCAAGCGGTAGGTGCGGATCGCGATCAGCAGCACCGCAGCGGCGTCGCCGATCCAGGCGATCGCGAAGAACGGCCATGTCGGCATGTGGATGTCGAAGGTGAGGACGTTGTCGTTGTAGGTGCCGCGCACCTTGTCGAACAGCGTCCAGGTCTGCACCGTGACGACGAACAGCAGCACCAGCGTCGCGAACACGTCGATCCAGCGCTGATAGCGCGGGCCGACATTGCCCCAGACCAGGTCGACCGTGATGTGGGTGCCGCGATAGGAGGTCGCCGCGATGCCCCAGAAGATCAGGATGCCGAGCAGCATGCGGCCGATGTCGTGGGAATCGGGGATCGCATAGTTCAGGGTGTTGCGCAGCAGCACGGAGAGGAAAATGTCGAGCGCGACGATGCCGACGAAGCCGGCCGCGATCCACTCGATCGAATCGATGATGCGATCCATCCAGCTGCGCTTTGGGGGGACTGCTTCGCTCTGTGTCGTCATGCTTTCGATCCAGATGTCGCCGCGCACTTCGCCTCTCCCCGCCTGCGGGGCGAGGGAAGTTGGTTGCACTTGCAGAGCAACGGCGGCGAGATGGCTCCCGCCGCCGTGCTTCCATCGATGCGGGGCTATTCAGCCAGCGCGTTGTACTTCTTCAGCGAGGCCTTCAGATCGGCAAGCGCTGCGTCCGGGTCGGTGCCGCCCTTCTTGGCGCCTTCGCCCCAGGTCTTGACCAGCGGCTCGGAAGCCTTCTTCCAGGCGGCGGTCTGCTCGGGCGACAGCTTGTAGACCTCGTGGCCCGCTTCCGCCTTCACTTTCTCGACGCCGGCATCCTCGAACTTGCCCCAGTGCTCGCCGACGGCGCCGGCCATCTCGGTCGAGCAGTTCTTGTCGATCGCCGCCTTCTGCTTGTCGGACATCGCATTGTACTTGTCCTTGTTCATCACGAACACGAAGGTCGTGACGTAGAGCGGCGCGTCCATGTGGAACTTGGTGACCTTGTCGATGCCGAACAGCACCAGCGAGCCCCAGGGGAAGGTGACGCCGTCGGCGACGCCGCGCTCGATGACGTCGCGCACTTCCGGCGCGGAGGACTGCACGTTGGTGCCGCCGAGCGAGGTGACGAAGTTCGCCATGGTGGCGTGCGCGGGGCGGATCTTCATGCCCTTCACATCCTCGGGCACCACGATCTTCTTGGTGCGGGAGTGGAACGAGGAGGGCGAGTGGACGAAGGCGAGGCAGTACTTGACGTCCTTCATCTCCTTCTCGGCATATTTGCGGTACCAGGCATCGAGGCCCTGCGAGCCGCCCTTGGCGTCCGACACCAGGAACGGCAATTCGCCGGCGCCGATCACCGGGAAGCGGCCGGGCTGGTAGCCGGGATTGACATAGGTGACGTCGGCGATGCCGTCGCGCGCCATGTCGTAATGGTCAAAGGCCTTGCCGAGTTGCTGGGCCGGAAACACCTTGCCGGTGATGGTGCCGCCGGAATCCTTGTTCACCGCGGCAACCCAGTCTTCCAGCGACTTCTGCAGCGGGTGCGACGCGGGCACCCAGTGCGAGACCTTCAGGTCGAAGGTCTTGTCCTGCGCGAACGCAGGCGTCACGCTCGCTGCCAGCAGCAATGCCAGACACGCTTTCCTCATGGCTCGTCTCTCCCTCTTGTGACGGCGGGCTTCAATGGCCCGGTCTCGTTAGTTAACATGTTATCTAATTGGCCGGCGCATTCAAGCCGGAAGTGGCGGTGACCCGCCTATCCATGACAGCGTGCAGTTGCATGGATATGTCGCGTCAGGCGACCAACACTCCCCCTTTTGCCCAACCGTTATATGATATAATTATCCTGAGCGGTCAGCAGCTGACAAGCGCGACCGCACCGCACCCTACAAGATCGGGAGGAGCAAGTATTGCGGACAAAAGTCGCAATCATCGGAGCCGGGCCGGCCGGATTGTTGCTTGGGCAACTTCTTAACCGCTACGGCGTCGACAACATCATTCTGGAGCGCCAGAGCCCGGACTACGTGCTCGGCCGCATCCGCGCCGGCCTCCTGGAAGAGGGAACCGTGGCGCTGCTCGACGAGGTCGGGGCCGGTGCGCGTGCCCACGTCGAAGGCCTCGTGCACGAGGGCATCGAGCTTGCCTTTGCCGGCAGCCGTCATCGCATCGACATGAAGGCCGCCACCGGCAAGACCGTCATGATCTACGGCCAGACCGAGGTCACCCTCGATCTGATGAATGCGCGCAAGGCGGCGGGCCTGACCACGGTCTATGAGGCCAAGGATGTCACGCCGCTTGATTTCGACGGCAGCAGCCCGCGCGTCACCTACGTCAAGGACGGCGTCACCCACGAGATCGATTGCGACTTCATCGCCGGCTGCGACGGCTTCCACGGCGTCAGCCGCGCCAGCGTCAAGCCGTCGGCGATCGAGGAGTTCGAGCGGGTCTATCCGTTTGGCTGGCTCGGCATTCTCTCCGAGACGCCGCCGGTCAGCCACGAGCTGATCTACTCCAACCACGAACGCGGCTTTGCGCTCTGCACCATGCGCTCGATGAAGCGCAGCCGGCATTACCTGCAATGCTCGCTCGACGATCACGTCGACCAGTGGTCGGACGACCGCTTCTGGGACGAACTGAAGCGCAGGCTCGACCAGGAGGCGGCCGACAGCCTCATCACCGGGCCCTCGATCGAGAAGAGCATCGCGCCGCTGCGCAGCTTCGTCGCCGAACCGATGCGTTTCGGCAGGATGTTCCTGTGCGGTGATGCCGCCCATATCGTGCCGCCCACCGGCGCCAAGGGTTTGAACCTCGCGGCATCGGATGCTCATTATCTGGCGACCGCGCTGCGCGAGTTCTACGACGAGAAGTCGAACGCGGGCATCGATGCCTATTCCGCCAAGGCGCTGGCGCGGGTCTGGAAGGCCGTGCGCTTCTCCTGGTGGATGACTTCAATGCTGCACAAATTCCCCGAGAATGGCAGCATCGGCGCCCGCATCCAGGTCGCCGAGCTCGACTACGTCACAAAATCCCAGGCCGCGATGACCTCGCTGTCGGAGAATTATGTGGGGCTGCCGTTCTAGGGAACGGAGCCGTAGGGTGGGCAAAGCGCAGCGTGCCCACCAGCAGTTTGAATTGTGGAAAAGTGGTGGGCACGGCGCTCTGCGCCTTTGCCCACCCTACGGATTGCGCCGATAGCCTCGTTTCAAACACCCACGCAAATCACGTTTAAAACTTTGTAATTGGTGCATCCGTCACGCCCATCGCGTTCAATGCTGCAAATCATTGCAAGCGACGCGAGCCAATCATGACCGATGTTGTCCCCGAAGGTTTCGAGCCTCTCTTCCGCAAGAGCCCCATGACCGAACCCTGGGAGCCGCTCTACGCCAGGAAGACCGACAAGGCCGTCGTCATCGGCCTGCGGCTGGCGAAGCCGCACACCAACGGCCGCGGCCTGATCCATGGCGGGCTCATCGCCGCGCTCTCCGACAATGCGATGGGCTACAGCTGCGCGCAGGCGACCGGCTGGACCACGTCGTTCGTGACGATCTCGCTGGCGGTCGATTTCGTCGGCTCCGCCGAGATCGGCCAGTGGTGCGCGATCGAGAGCGAGGTGATCAAGACCGGCAAGACCATCTGCTTTGCGCAGAGCCTGATCAAGGCGGATGACGTTGTGATCGCGCGCGCGAACGGTACCTTCCGCGTGGTGCCGAAGAAGGGGTGACGGCTGTCGTTCCGGGGCTTGCGAAGCAAGAACCCGGAACCTCGAGATTCCGGGTTCGGTCCTGCGGACCGCCCCGGAATGACGACCATCACCCAAACCGCCACGCGGTGGTCTCCACCACGAGATCGATGAAGGCGCGCACCTTGGCCGAGAGCAGGCGCGAGGTCGGGTAGACGATGTGGATCGGCAGCGCCGGCTGCTCGAATTTTGCCAGCACGATTTTCAGTCGCCCGCGCTGCAGGCCGTTGGCGGCCTGATAGGCCAGAACGCCTGTCAGTCCGCCATTGTCCTCCGCGTATTGCAGCACGGCATCAGCGCTGTTGCTGGTGAAGCGCGCACTCGGTGAAAGCTCGACCTCGCGACCGTCACGCAGGAAGCGCCAATTTGTCGTCGCTCCGAACTGGATGGTCTGGTGCGAGAGCAGGGCCTCCGGCGTCTTCGGCTCGCCATGGCGCTTGAGGTAGTCGGGCGAAGCCACTACGATCCGCCGCATCTCGCCGACCTGGCGGGCGACCAACGAGGAATCGGCGAGATGGCCGATCCGCACCGCGACGTCGACGGCATCCTCGACCAGATTGACGAGGCGATCCGACAATTGCAGCTCACCTGACACATCCGGATAGCGCTTCAGATAGGCCGACATCACCGGCCCGACATGCAGGCGCCCAAAGCCGACCGGCGCCGACACCACCAGCCGACCGCTCGGCCGGCTGCGCTCCTGCCGGGCCGAGCCGTCGGCCTCCTCGACATCGGCAAGGATGCGCCGCGCGCGCTCCAGATAGCGCGTGCCGACATCGGTCAGCGTCACCGAGCGCGTGGTCCGCTGCAGCAGCCGCGTGCCGAGATGCTCCTCCAGCGCTGCGATCTGCCGCGTCACCGCCGAGGGCGACAGCCGCAGCTTGCGCGCCGCCGGCGCAAAGCCGCGCAGATCGGCGACGGTAACGAAGATCTGCATGGCTTCGAGGCGGTCCATAGGATTATTGCATATATAGCAATGATGAAGTGTCAAGCGCGGTGATTATTCTGGCCGCCGAAAGGCCTATGTTGAGCCTCGAAGACGCGAAACACGCGCCCGAAATCAGGAGATATTCCGATGACGGCAACTCACACCTACGCCAGCGACGTGGCCTTTTCGCCGGCGGTGAAATCGATCCAGACCCGGAAAGGGTCGCGCGAGGGCTATGCCCACGCCGAGCAGCGCGGCTGGCGCACCGAGGTGGACGAGAACCTCGAGGCGTTCCTGGCGGACGCCAACAGCTTCTATTTCGCCACCGCCTCGGCCGACGGCCAGCCCTACATCCAGCACCGCGGCGGCCCGAAGGGCTTTCTGAAGGTGCTGGACAAGCAGACGCTCGCCTTCACCGACTTCGCCGGCAACCGCCAATACATTACGCAGGGAAACCTGTCGGAGAACCAAAAGGCCTATCTGTTCGTGATGGACTACGCCCATCGCCGCCGGGTGAAGATCTGGGGCGAGGCGCGGGTGGTCGAGGACGATGACGCGCTGACGCGGTCGCTGATGCCCAAGGGTTATCGCGCCCGGCCCGAGCAGGGGATCATCTTCAAGATCACGGCCTGGGACACCAACTGCCCGCAGCATATTCCGCAAAAGTTCGACGCAGCGGATGTGGGGGCCGCGATCGCGGCGAGGGATCAGCGGATTGCGGAGCTGGAGGCCGAGGTTGCCGCGCTGAAGGGCGAGAAGGTGGGCGACGCTTCTATCGAGAGCTAGAGCCCCATGCGCGGTGCACCCTCTCCCCTTGCGGGAGAGGGTGGTTTCGGTGCGCAGCAGCGAAACCGGGTGAGGGGTATCTATCCTCTCGAACGGTCTTGTGAGTGGAGAGATACCCCTCATCCGGCGCTTTGCGCCACCTTCTCCCGCAAGGGGAGAAGGAAAAAAAGAGCGCCTACAGCGCGGTTTCGCCTTCGTGCTGGAAGCCGAGATAGCTCGCGGCGACGCGTTCATTGGCGGCGACTTCGGAAGCCTTGCCCTTGAGCACGAACTCGCCGAGCTCCATCACATAGGCATGGTCCGCGATCTTCAGCGCGGCCTGGGCATTCTGCTCGACCAGCAGCACCGAGACGCCGCTGGCGCGCAACTCGGTGATGATGCGGAAGATGTCGGCGACGATGATCGGGGCGAGGCCGAGGCTCGGCTCGTCCAGCATCAGGAGCTTCGGCGCGCCCATCAGCGCGCGGCCCATCGCCAGCATCTGCTGCTCGCCGCCCGACAGCGTGCCGGCGAGCTGCTTGCGCCGCTCCTTCAGCCGCGGAAACAGGCCGTAGACCCGCTCCATCGAGGCCTTTGCCCGAGACTTCTCGACGCGGAAGGCGCCCAGCTCGAGATTGTCCTCGACATTCATGGTCACGAACAATTCGCGGTGCTCCGGCACAAGGCCGAGGCCCATCGCGACGCGGTCCTCGATATCGAGCCGTGCGAGATCCTCGCCGGCGAAGCTGACACGGCCCTTGAGCGGCAGGACGCCCATGATGGCTGACAGCAGCGTGGTCTTGCCGGCGCCGTTGGCGCCGACGATGGTGACGATCTCGTTGGCGCCGACCTCGAGCGAGACCGAGCGGACGGCCTCGACCTTGCCGTAGGACACATGGGCGTCGGTGACGGACAACAGCGCGCTCATGCCGCCACTCCGAGATAGGCCTTGATCACTTCGGGATTGCTCTTGATCGTCGCCGGCGTGCCCTCGGCGATCTTGGTGCCGAAATCGAGCACCACGATGCGGTCGGCAAGGTTCATGACGAAGCCCATGTCGTGCTCGACCAGAAGCACGGACATGCCACCGTCGCGCAGCTCGCGCAGAAGCGCGGCGAGCCGCTGCTTCTCCATGTGGCGCAGGCCGGCGGCGGGCTCGTCGAGCAGCAGCAGCATCGGATCGACGCAGAGCGCTCGCGCAATCTCGACGATGCGCTGCTGTCCCAGCGAGAGCGAGCCTGCGAGCTGGTGCATCTGGTCGGCAAGGCCGACGCGTTCGATCTGGCGCGCGGCTTCCGCCAGCAGCTTGGCCTCGTCGGCACGGTCGAGCCGCAGCATCGAGGCGATCGCGCCGGACTCGCCGCGCAGATGCGCGCCGATCGCGACGTTCTCCAGCACGGTCATGTCGGGGACGAGCTTGACGTGCTGGAAGGTCCTGCTGATGCCGAGCTTGACGATCTCATGCGGGGGCGCGTTGTCGACCTTCTTGCCGAGCACGGAGATCGAGCCTGATGTGGCCGACAGCACGCCGGTGATCAAATTGAATGTGGTGCTCTTGCCGGCGCCGTTCGGTCCGATCAGGGCGACGA
>JAEWBW010000498.1 GCA_023390955.1 Pseudomonadota bacterium | reverse complement strand
ACTGGAGGCGCCGGGTGGGGCGCCGGAGTCGGAACCGGACAGAGTCATGAATTCGCGCGTATCGTGGAGTGTTGACGGCATCGATCCTTCCGTCCGGGAGCGCGCCGAGGCTGCGGCGCATCGCGCGGGCATGTCGCTGAACGACTGGCTGAACTCCTCGCTTGGTGACTCCACCCCGCCGAATTTCCGCGCGTCCTACGAGCAGCAGCAGCGTCAGTCCAACCAATTCCAGCCGCAGCAGTTTCAACCGAGCCAGGAAAGTCGCGACGTCGCCGACATTCATCAGCGGCTCGACTCCATCACGCAGCAGATCGAACGCATCTCGAAGCCCGCGCCGCGCAACAACGACGCTTCGCGCGAGCAGGGCGTCGCGCGCCAGCTCAACGATGCGATCTCGCGGCTCGATGCGCGGCTGTCGCAGATTTCAAAACCGCAGGGCGCAGCCTATGCGCAGCGACAGGCTCCCGCTCAGGCCCAGCCCCAGCCGCAGGTGCCGCAATACAATCCCGGCCCCAGCCCGGTCGAGATGCGCCAGCGCCAGGCCGACATGGTCGAGCGCGCGGCCGCGCAAGTGTATCGCTCGTCGCCGCCGCTGAGCCCCGCCTCGCTCGACGTCGCGGTCGCGGAGATCGCCGCGCGCCAGAACGAGCTCGACAATTTCGCGCCGCGCCAGATGCCGATGCGCAGCTCGCCGTCGATCGCGCCGATGTCGCCCATGCCGGCGCCGATGGCTCCGCCGCAACAGGCGCCGCAGCATAGTTGGGGAGCGCCGCAGCAAGCATCTCAGCAACATTGGGCGCCGCCGCCTCAGGCCTACGCGCCCCCGCCTCCGCCCCAGCAGCCGGGTCCGGACTTCACCGCGCTCGAGCGGCATCTGCTCAAGATCACCAGCCAGATCGAGTCGCTGCAGCGGCCGGACAATACCGAGCAGGCGATCGCGGGCTTCCGCAGCGAACTCGCCGAGATCCGTCACGCCATCACCGAGGCGATGCCGCGCCGCGCGATCGAGTCGATCGAGAACGAAATCCGCTCGTTGCACCGGCGCATCGACGAGACCCGCTCGTCCGGCACCGACGGCCAGGTGCTGTCAGGCATCGAGAACGCGCTCTCCGAAATCAAGCACGTGCTGCGCACGCTGACGCCGGCCGAGCAGCTCACCGGCTACGACGAGGCGATCCGCAATCTCGGCGCCAAGCTCGACATGATCCTGCGCGCCAGCGGCGATCCCGGCACGGTGCAGCAACTCGAAGGCGCGATCTCCGCGCTGCGCGCCATCGTCTCCAATGTCGCCTCCAACGAAGCGCTCGCACGGCTCTCCGACGACGTGCAGATGCTGTCGGCCAAGGTCGACCAGGTCACGCGCGCTTCCGGCAACAATAACAGCGACAGCTTCGCCATCCTCGAGCAGCGCATCGCGGCGCTGACCTCGGCGCTCGAAACACGCGAGCGGCCGCAGCCCGCCGAGAGCAACGAGCATCTCGAAGCCGCGATCCGCGCGCTGTCGGACCGTTTCGACCGCATGCAGGTCGGCAACGATTCCGCCTCGACCTTCGCGCATCTCGAACAGCGCATCTCCTATCTGCTGGAGCGGGTCGAAGCCGCCTCCGATCCGCGCGGTGGCAATCTCAGCCGCGTCGAGGACGGACTGCACGACATCCTCCGCCATCTGGAGCGGCAGCAGGCGACCTATTCCGCGCTCGCGGAGAGCCGCAGCTCGGCGCCGTCGATCGACCCCGGCATGGTCGACATGGTCAAGCGCGAGCTGTCGGACATCCGTTTCAGCCAGACCGAGACCAACCGCTCGACGCAGGATTCTTTCGAAGCCGTCCACAGCGCGCTCGGCCACGTCGTCGACCGCCTGTCGATGATCGAGGGCGATCTGCGCGCGGTGCGCACCGCGCCGCCGCCGGCTGCGCCGCAAGCCTATGCCGCGCCGATGATGCAGCACGAGCCGGAGCCGATGGCCCGCGCGCCGATGCCGCCGCAGCAGGCCCCGAGGTACGACACCAGGCACGACGCCAGAGCGGACATCAAGCCCGACCTGCCGAATCCCGCGGCTGCGCAGGCGCCTGTTCAGGCGCCCGTCCACACGCCCGCCCCTGCACCGGCGCACGCATCGGCCTTCGTCGCCGCGCCGCGCGAATTCCACGCCGCGACGCCGGCCGCACCGCCGCCGGTGCCGGCCGCGCCGATTCCGCCCCGCGCGATCAGCGAAATCCTGGAGCCGCATGCCGCGCCCGCGCGCGCTGCAATCGCACCCGAGCTGCCGCCGGATCATCCGCTCGAGCCCGGCACGCGCCCGAATGGACGTGCCGCCACGCCGTCCGAGCGCATTGCCGCGTCCGAAAGCGCGATCTCCGAAATTCCCGCCGCACCGAAGGAGCCGGTGTCGTCGTCGAGCTTCATCGCTGCCGCCCGCCGCGCCGCACAGGCCGCGGCCGTGCAGCCGGAGAAGCCCGGCCGTGGCGCCAAGGCCAGTGCCAAGGCCAATGCCAAGGCCGGCGCTGCCGCCAACGCCGCGGCAGGCACGGGTGGTTCGACCATCACGTCGAAGATCCGCTCGCTGCTGGTCGGCGCGAGCGTGGTCGTGATCGTGCTCGGCACCTTCAGGATGGCGATGAACCTGCTCGACGCCGGTGGCAGCGCGCCGCCGCCGGCCGTGGAAGCGCCGGCGAACCCCACCAGCTCGTCTTCCCTCGCGCCGCCGCCTGCATCCAACAGCATCAAGCCGAGCGCGCCCGAGCAGATCACGCCGTCGATGACCTCGCCGACGCCGATCAACCGGCAGTCGCAGAACAATCCGCCGCCGGCGCAAAATTCCGGCAGCTCGGCCTCTGTCGAGATTCCGCCGGCGCCCGCCGCTGTCATGCCTGCCGCTGCGCCCGCCGGCGCGGGCGACGTGACCGGCGCAATCCCCACGACGCCATCGCGCGTAAAGCTCGGCCTGGTCCAGGTGCCGCCGAGCGAGAAGCTGCCTGACGGCATCGCCGGCCCTGCCCTGCGCACGGCCGCGCTGAAGGGCGATGCGACCGCCGCCTACGAGATCGGCGTGCGCTTTGCCGAGGGCAAGGGCATCGCGACCAATTACGAGGAAGCCGTCAAATGGTACGACCGCGCGGCGCAGGCCGGCGTTGTGCCCGCGACCTTCCGGCTCGGCACGCTCTATGAAAAGGGCCTCGGCGTGAAGAAGGACGCCGACATCGCACGGCGCTACTACACGCAGGCGGCCGAACGCGGCAACGCCAAGGCGATGCACAATCTCGCGGTGCTCGATGCCGATGGCGGCGGTCGCGGCGCCAACTACAAGACCGCGTCGCAGTGGTTCCGCAAGGCCGCCGATCGCGGCGTTGCCGACAGCCAATTCAACCTCGGCATCCTCTATGCCCGCGGCATCGGCGTCGAACAGAACCTCGCCGAATCCTACAAATGGTTCAGCCTTGCCGCTGCCCAGGGCGACACGGATGCGTCCGGCAAGCGCGACGACGTCGCCAAGCGCCTCGACCCGCAGTCGCTCGCCGCCGCCAAGCTCGCGATCCAGACCTTCAGCGCGGAGCCGCAGCCCGACGACGCCGTCAATGTCGCAACACCCGCCGGCGGCTGGGACAGCGCACCTGCGCATGCGGGAGCCAAGCCCGCGCCGAAGCCGGTCGCGACCAAGCGCTCGGCGTCGGCGGCGCATTAAGGTCTCTCGTCCCGTCATTGCGAGCGAAGCGAAGCAATCCAGAGTCTTTCCGCGGGAAGACTCTGACTTTGTCGAAGCGCTCTGGCTCCGGGCTCGCTTCACCTCTCCCGCTTGCGGGGGAGGTCGGCGCTCGCTGGGCGATGCGAAGCATCGCCCCGAGAGCACCGGGTGGGGGCTCTCTCCTCATTGGGAGTCTCGATTGCGGATGCACCCCCACCCAACCCTCCCCCGCAAGCGGGAGAGGGAGCACACTGCCTTCGCGACGCACTCCGCTCGTCATTGCGAGGAGCGCAGCGACGAAGCAATCCAGACTATCTCTGCGGAGACAGTCTGGATTGCTTCGCTTCGCTCGCAATGACGGTGATAGAGCGCGGTCATATACCCCGCGCTCGAAGCCGGGTAGAATAGACACGCCGCCTCAGCGAGAAATTCCCTTTGTCCAGCCCGGATGACCGTCAGCCGTTCCGCAGTTCGCCGACCGGTCCGCGCGTTGCGCCGCCTACGCAGCAGAGCCAGCGGTCGCCTTGGCAGGCACAGCCGCAAGCGGCCAATGAGCAAGTAGCCGACGAGCCGGTGGTCGACGAGCCGATGCCGCTGCCGTCGCGCAGGCGCACGCTCTGGGGCGTCGTGCTCTTCCTGCTGTTCGCGTCCGGCACGCTGATCCCGGCCTATTGGGATCTGTCGCGGCCCGAGGCCTGGAGCTACTGGAAGGATCAATATTTTACGCCAAGCTTGAAGGCCGCGGTGATCCCGAGCGTCAGTCTCGGGGCTGGCGATCGCGGCCGCCGCGCGCTTGCCGTCAGCGGCGAGATCGGGCCCGCAGCCGCGAGCTGGCTGCGCGAGCAGCTCGACGAAGCCAAACTCGGCCCCGGCGATCTCGTGCTGCTGTCCTCGCCCGGCGGCAACCTCGCGCAGGGCATCCTGATGGGCGAGGCGATCCGCGCGCGCGGGCTCGACACCGCCGTCGGCGTTGCCGATGCCGCCGGCCGGGTGAAGCCGGCCTATTGCGCCAGCGCCTGTGTGCTCATGTATGCCGGCGGCAAGACGCGCTATGGCGTCGAGAAATCCGCGCTCGGCGTGCACCGGTTCGTCAACAAGGCGGCATCGGCCGATCCCGTCGCCGATACCCAGCGCGTGGCCGGCATGGTGCTCGGCTATATGACGCGGATGGGCGTGTCCTCCAGCGTCGTGGAGGCGATGTCGCAGACATCAGAGATCCGCTGGTTGCCGCCGCAGCAGGCCCTGGCGATGAAGCTGATCACCGACCCCGTGCGCTAGGCCTCGCCGCCAAACCTTGCTGCCAAGCCTCCTCGTTAATCTCAACGATTCACCACGCCGCGCGATGTGAGCGACGCGCGGTGCAAAACGTCGCGGGCGGGACATTTCCCGGTCCCGCCGCGCGGCGAATTCAGCTAAGGAGGGGCGCGGCAATCGTCCCGCCCCTCCGCGAGCATTCCGCATTTCGATCCGTCTCGCCGGAGCGCGCGCCGTATGCAGCTTTATCTCCCGATCGCCGATCTTCCGGTCAACATCTTCCTCGTGCTGGCGATGGGCGCGGCGGTGGGCTTCGTCTCCGGCATGTTCGGGATCGGCGGCGGCTTCCTGATGACGCCGCTGCTGATCTTCATCGGCATCTCGCCTGCAGTCGCGGTCGCCTCCGTTGCCAGCCATATCGCGGCGTCCTCCTTCTCCGGCGCGCTGTCCTATTGGCGGCGGCGCGCGATCGATCCTGCACTTGCCGCCGTTTTGTTATGCGGCGGCGTGACCGGCACATCGCTGGGCGTCTGGACGTTTACGCAACTGCGCGCTCTGGGCCAGCTCGACCTGATGATCGCGCTCTCTTACGTGGTGCTGCTCACCACCGTCGGCAGCCTGATGTTCTCCGAAGGCCTGCGCGCGATGATGCGGACCCGGCGCGGCGCGGTGCCGGCGCGGCGCACCCACAACTGGATCCACGGCCTGCCGCTGAAGATGCGGTTCAAGCGCTCCAAGATCTATCTCTCGGTCATTCCCGTGGTGGTGGTCGGCATCGTCATCGGCTTCATCGGCGCCATCATGGGCATCGGCGGCGGCTTCATCCTGGTGCCCGTCATGATCTACCTGCTGCGGGTGCCGACCTCGACCGTGATCGGGACCTCGATGATCCTGACGCTGGTCACCATGCTGTTCGCCACCATGCTGCATGCCGTGACCAATCACCTGGTCGACGCCGTGCTGGCGCTGATCCTGATGATCGGGGGCGTCACCGGTGCGCAGTTCGGGGCCCGCGCCGGGCAGAAGATCCGCGGCGAGCAGC
>JAEWBW010000140.1 GCA_023390955.1 Pseudomonadota bacterium | reverse complement strand
CAGACAGGGTAAATGGTTCCTTACCGCGGAGCGGGTGGCCGTCCGCATTTCCCGCAAAACGCGAAAGCCGCGACTGTCGTTTGCCGCGGCTTCCGGTCAGATCGAGGTGGCGCCTGCTCAGGCTGCGGCCATCGCCGGAATCGGCAGGGTGGTGACCGACTTGATCTTCTCCATCGCGAAACGCGAGGTGACGTTCTTCAGCGGCACGGCGCTGATCAGCTTCTTGTAAAACACATCATAGGCCTGCATGTCGGCGACCACGACGCGCAGCATGTAATCGACGTCGCCGGCCATCCGGTAGAACTCCATCACCTCGGGCATGGCGCTGACGGCTTCGGCGAATTTCTTCAGCCAGGCGTCGGAATGGTCGGCGCTCTCCACCGAGACGAACACGGAGATGCCGAGCCCGATCTTGTTCTGGTCGACGAGGGCGACCCGCTTCAGGATCACGCCGTCGGCCTCGAGGCGCTGGATGCGCTTCCAGCAGGGGGTCGAGGACAGCCCGACCCGGTCACCGATCTCGGCAACGGACAGGGAGGCATCTTCCTGGAGCACCATCAGGATCTTGCGGTCGATGGCGTCGAGACGGCGGCTGGTTTCGGGGAGTTGGACAGCGAGATCGCTCATTTGAAGAACTTTTTTCCAATCTAAGGGTCTGCATCCCTCATATAGAGAAAAATCTTCTATTACAAGTTCATAATGTCGGCGGGCCGCCCGCGGCGGTTTGCGCCGTCTCCACACCCAAAAGCCTTTCAACTTCAATCCGTTGCGGGGCGGCCATGCCGCCTCCGACACGGGCGCATTTCAGCGCCGCCGCCGCTGCGGCGAATCGCAGCGCGCCCCTGAGGTCGCGCCCCTCGGCCAGGGCGAGCGTGAAGGCACCATGGAAAACATCGCCGGCGCCGAGCGTGTCCACGGCCTGCACCGGAAAGGCCGGCGTCTCCTCCAGTTCACCGGCCTCGCTCAGCCAGATCGTGCCGCGCGGGCCACGGGTTCCAGCGAGAAAGGCCGGCGTCAACTTCGCGAGAGCCTTCAGCGCCGCGCCGTCATCGGCGATCCCGGCTGTCTCCTGCAATTGCTCGCTGGCGAACAGCAGATGCGAGGCCGTCGTGAGCAAGCCGTCGTCCAGCGCCATCGCACGGTCGACGCCGACGATGACGGCAATGCCGCGCCGACGCGCCTCGGTGCAGAGATCGAGGCAGAACGCGGCGCAGCGGCTTTCGACCAGGATCGCGCGGCAATCGGCCAGCAACATGTCGGCATCGGGAAGCGTCACCGTCCACAGGCCGGGATCCCGAAAGATGGTGAGCGTCCGCTCGCCGGTCGCATCGATGGTGATCGCCGAAACAGGCGTCATGAGACCCGGCATGCGCACGACATGCCTGGTATCGATGCCCTCGCGAGCCATCTGGTCGAGGATGAACCCGCTCGATGTCTCGCCCGCGTCGCCCATCGGACCGGCAAACGACACGCGACCTCCAAGCCGCGCGATGGCGATCGCGGCATTGAGGGCGTTGCCGCCGCAGATCTCCGCCAGGCTGCCGGCGTTGGCCTTGCTGCCGCGTGGCGGCGTCTGCTCGACCTGAAACAGGAGGTCGCGCACGGGAATGCCGATGCAGAGAATGCGCGGCGCGGCTCCCGATGTGGACATGCGCAACTCCGCGCTAGTCCTTGCCGTGCACCCAGCGGCCGAGCAGGTGATGAGCGATCGCGAAGGGATGGGGGCCTGCGAGGCCATCCGGATGCGTGCGCGTCAGCATCTGGGCGGCTTCCTCGCGCGTGAACCAGCGCGCATCCTCCAGCTCGGTGCGGTCGACCACGATGTCCTCGTTCAGCGCCCGCGCGCTGCAGCCGATCATCAGCGACGACGGATACGGCCAGGGCTGCGTCATGTAATAGGTGACGTCGGTGCAGCGGATTCCGGACTCCTCGAAGATCTCGCGGCGCACCGCATCCTCGATGGTCTCGGCTGCCTCGACGAAGCCGGCGAGGCAGGAATACATGCCGGGCAGGAATTGCTTCTGGCGGCCGAGCAGGCACTTTTCGCCGCTGGCAACCAGCATGATCACAACCGGATCGGTGCGCGGAAAATGCTCGGCCTTGCAGGTCGGGCAATCGCGCTTCCAGCCGCCTTCCTTCATCGCGCTGCGCGCGCCGCAATTGGCGCAAAAGCCGTGACGCTGATGCCAGGACACCATCGACTTCGCCATCGCGATCGACGACAGCTCGTCCGGTGCGACCGCGCCCTGCATCGCCATGCCGCGCAACTCGTTCACCGCGTAGTCGTTGCTGCCGATCAGTTTCTCGGCCGCGGCCTGCGGCAGGCCCATGCCGAACACGGCTGCGCCGTCGCGCAAGCCCAGGAAGATCGTGCCGGGATTGGCGCCGCATTTCGCCGCCTCGTCGATCGAGAGCAGCGCGCGCACCTTGTCGCCCTCGCGCTTCACCAGCAGCGAGTCGCGATAGACGACATAAGCGCGCGAGCTGGATTTCTGCTCCAGCGCAAACAGCTTTTCGTCGTCGCGGCGCAGATGCGCGGCGCGGTCGAGCACGTTGGTGACGAAGGCGGGAGATCCAAGCGGAAAGGCGTCGAATGGTGACATTATTGTTCTTTCAAACCAATGTGTCTTCAGCTCAGCCAGATCTTGCGGCGGAGCGCGCTGATGAAATTCTGCACTTCGGCCGCGTCATGCGCCAGCGGCGGCATCACGCCCCAGACCGGGCGCGGCCATGCCGCATCGCCGGTCCGCCGCGCGATGATGTGCACGTGAAGCTGCGGCACGAGGTTGCCGAGTGCTGCGACATTGAGCTTGTCGCACCTGGTGATCTCCTTCAGCGCGCGGGAGACGCGCGTGATCTCGGTCATCAATTGCGCCTGCTGGACTTCGTCGAGGTCGATGATCTCGACCGCGTCGGGACGGCGCGGCACCAGCAGCAGCCAGGGATAATTGGCATCCTTGATGACGAGCACCTTTGACAGCGGCAGGTCGCCGATATCGATGGTGTCCTCTTGCAGGCGGGAGTGCAGCGACCAGGCGGGATCAGGCATCAGCGGTTTTCCGGATCGCCCAACGGATTTGGGCGAGAGGCAGGAGCTTTGGTGGGGCGGGCCGACCATACGTCAGCGATTCCCGGAGGGGAAGGATTGCGGTCGCATGCGAGTCGCGGTCGTCATGTCCAGGACAAAGCGCGCCGCGAAAATCACCAGCGAAATCACGTCGCGGAATAAGGGGCGATGGGACAAGCGATGCCTGTACGGGTCGCGCTTACGGGCCGTGGTCACACGCCATCTTCGTCTCAGGCGACCTCGAGGGGCGAGCGTTTAGCTCCACGTCTTTGGTGCCAACGGCCGCCGGCGGAGGCTCCCAGGGCAAGGGCTTCCGCCTTCAGAAGCGGTGGCCCGAAAGGGCGCGTGGCGGCGGAACCCGGTGGATACCCGCTTGCCTTCCGGGCCTTTTGGCCCCAAATAGGGACCGGGAGATTGGCGGTGGACGAGCCACTCGCCAACCGGGTCAGGTCCGGAAGGAAGCAGCCCTAACGAGGTCCGGATCGGGTCGCTCGTCAGTCTCCTACCTGTTTTTC
>JAEWBW010000054.1 GCA_023390955.1 Pseudomonadota bacterium | reverse complement strand
GCTCGATATAGCTCGGGTGGTTGTGGCTCTCCATCTTGAAGACCACGGCCTGGCCGTCGCCGATGTCGATCACGCCGGCATTCTCGCCCGGGCCCTGGATCACCCAGGGCGCCTTGGTCGGCAGGCCACGCAGATGGATTCGCGAGGATTTGTACGAGCAGTGCTCGTTCCACATCGCCGAGAAGATGCCGAGCTCGGTGAAGGTCGGCTCCCGCCCGATCAGCTTCAGGATGCGCTCATACTCGTCGGGCTTGAGCCCGTGGGCGGCGACCAGTTCGGGGGTGATTTTGGGTTCGTTCTTCGACATGGATTCGAGGCTTTCGGCGGGGTCCGGAGCGTTGTTTAGGAACATCAGAGGCCCGCGAAAAGCCCCTTTCTGACGCATTTTCCCGCTGTCCCACATTTTGCAGCCGGGGTCCGCGGGAACAGGAATTGCAAGAGGCGGACGGATCGGATTTAAGGACGAAACACCTCCATTTGAAGGCCTATTTCCTTGCACGAGCTGACCAAAGCGCCCTCCACCCGCCGCCCCGACCTGCACATCGCGACCGAGGGCGAATTCAAGGGCTGGCGGACCTGGATTCGCGACAGTTTTGAGAGCCATATCGGCCCCTTCTGGCACAAGGTCGAGGACGACGGCAGCGTCCGCTGCGCCTTCCGGGTCGAGAGGAAGCACCTCAACGGCGGCGGAAACGTCCATGGCGGCTGCTTCATGGCCTTCTCCGACTACTGCCTGTTCGCGATCGCCACCCATGAGCTGGACGGGCCGGCCGTGACCACGAATTTCGCCTGCGACTTCCTCGATGCGGCGCGCGAGGGCGAGCTGGTCGAATGCACCGGCGAAGTGTCCCGCGCCGGCGGCTCGCTGATCTTCCTGCGCGGCAAGCTGACCTCCGCCGGCCGGCCGCTGTTCACATTCTCCGGCACGATCAAGCGGGTGAAGCGGAAGCCGCAACCCCAGCCAAACGCATAGCTCCGCGCCTTCCCTTTTGGCGTCCTCTCGGTATGACTGAACCCGCGCGTCAATGCGCGGGGAGCCTTTAGGTGCCGCAGAGCACATCTCGGACGGGCAGCGTCGCGGCTCCCGTGGACACGACGCTCACAGCAGCCGCGCGCCCCGTGCGCGGCTGGCGCGATTACGCGCTGCTGCTGGCGCTGGCGGGCTGCTGGAGTTCGACCTATCCCCTGACCAAGATCGGCCTTGGCTCGATCCCGCCGATCACCTTCATCTCGGCACGCTCTCTGATCGCCTTCGCGTTCCTGTACGTGATCCTGCGCATGCGCGGCTTGAGGCTCCCGACCGATTTAAAAGCGTGGAAGCTGTTCGCCTTCCAGCAATTGATCAATTCGACGGTGCCGTTCCTGATGATCACCTGGGCGCAGCTCTATGTGCCCGCGTCCAACACCGTCGTGCTGGCCTCGACGACGCCGATCTTCGCCTTCCTCATCACCTGGGCGATCACGCGCCACGAACCTGCGACGATGCTGAAGGCGCTCGGCGCGATCCTCGGGCTTGCCGGCACGGCCGTCATCGTCGGCCTCGATGCGATCCACAATCTCGGCCACGAGATCTTTGCCGAGATCGCGATCCTGCTCGCCACGATCTCGTTTGCCTGCGCCACGATCTTCGGGCTGCGGCTGTCGGAGTACGATCCGATGGTGGTGGCGGCGGGCTCGCTGTTGTTCGGCGGCCTCGTGCTGCTGCCCGCTTCGCTCATCATCGATCATCCCTGGACGCTGCACCCGACGGGAGAGGCGATTGCGGCAACCATCGCCATGGGAATCTTCTCCAGCGCGCTCGGGCTGATGCTGTTCTACATGTGCCTGACTCGCCTCGGCACGCTGACCACGAATGCGCAGGGCTATTTGCGCATTCCGATCGGCGTGGGACTGTCGGTGCTGCTGCTCGGCGAGAGCGTGCCGTCGAACCTGGCGCTCGGGCTCGTGCTGGTCATGGCGGGTGTCGCCGCCATGACGGTGCCGGCCGAGCGGCTGAAGCGGCGCTAGCGCGGCGACAGCTGCTTCTCGGCAATCGACAGCCATTCGGCCTGCGCCTCGCGGAGATATTTTGGTGCGCGCCGCATCTGGATCAGCAACTCGTTGAAGACAATTCGTGCCTCGGCGCTGCGGCCAACCAGTTCCAGCAGCATGCCGTAGCGCACCCGCGCTTCGGCGCCCGGAAAATAGCCGGCGACCGCGTGATATTCCCCAAGCGCCTCGTCGACCCGGCCGACCTCGGCAAGCGCGCGGGCATACAGCAAATGCGCGTCAGCCGACTCAAACTCCGGCCATTGCTTCTGAAGATCGTCCAGCGTCGCGAGCGCATCCGCGGGGCGATTGGCGGAGAACTGCACCTGCGCCTTGCCGAGGGCATAAGCGGGCTCGTGCCCCATGGGCAGCGCCAGGACGTGGCTGTAATGGGTCTCGGCTTCGCCAAAGCGGCCGATCTTCGCGCACTCCTCGGCCAGCGCTGCGCGATTGGCGATGGTGTCGGTGGCAGCGAGCCGATCGGACAGCTCGCGATAGTGCTTCTCGGGATCGAGGCGGTCGGCAACGCGCTGGCGCGCCTGCCGCGCGCCGGGGCTCGAGAACCACTCCGGAACGAGCTCGACCGCGATATAGGCGAGCCCGCCGATCAGCGGCACCATCAGAATGATGAAAGCCCATGGCTGCAGGCGTCCGGTCCGCGACGCGTGATAGATCAGCGTGATATCCAGCAGCAGGACGACCAGGGCGACAGGCATGTGACATCCGCGGCGATAGACGGCATCGATCGCCATCACCTTGATGGCGATGGTGAGTCAGTCGCGTTGATCGCGGAACAGGTTCATGCCGGCCAAAGGCCGCTATTGCTTGGCGTCGTCCGCCAGCATTTTCCGGTACTTCTCGACGTCGCGCGTGACGAGCTTCTGCAGCGTCTCGGGCGTGTGCTCGTCGGGATCGGGCGCAACGGTCGACAAATCGGCAAAGCGCTTCTTGACGGCGTCGGTCTCAACCGCCGTTCGCGCGGCGGCATTCAGCTTCGCGATGATTGCCGCAGGCGTGCCCTTGGGCGCGAACAGGCCGTTCCAACCCTGCGCCTCGAACTCCGGGAGGCCCGCTTCGGCGGAGGTGGGTAGATCCGGCAGCGTGGCAAGGCGCACAGTGGAGCCGACCACGAGCCCCTTCACCAACTTGTCGCTGATCGCCTGTGAGGCGGAGGCCGCGGCATCGCAGACGCCGTCGATCTGGCTGCCGATCGCATCCGTCAGTGCAGGCGCGGCGCCGCGATAGCCGACCAGCGTCGCGTCGACCCCGGCCGCAGTCACGAAGCTCTTGCAGATGAGGTAGTTCGACGAGCCGACGCCGGCATGGCCGAGATTGATCTTGCCGGGGTTCGCCTTGGCATAGGCGATGAACTCCTTCAGATCCTTCGCGGGAAACTCCTTGCGCAGCGCGATGACGCCGAACGTCTTCGCCACCATGGCGATCGGAACGAAGGAGTCCGGCGTGAACGGCAGCTTTGGATAGATCGTGTAGGTCGCAGCATTGGTGCCGGCGTTTCCGATCGCGATCGTATAGCCGTCCGGTTCGGCGCGGGAGGCGCGCGCCAGCGCGGTCGAGCCGCCGGCGCCGGCGACGTTCTCGATCACGATGGTCTGGCCGAGCGCAGCACTCATCTGCTCGGCGACCGTGCGCGCAATCACGTCCGACGTGCCGCCGGCCGCGAACGGTACGATCATCGTGATCGGACGTTTTGGGTAATCCTGCGCGAAGGCGGCCGTGGAAAATGTTGCGACCGCAAGGGCGGCGAGCAGCCGCCTCATCGCGACCGAAATCACGCTGCCTTTTCCAGGTGCGCCGTGAGACCCGCGAACAGGCCGCGGCCGTCGGTGCAGCCCATGATGTCTTCGACGTGGTTTTCCGGGTGCGGCATCATGCCGAGCACGTTGCCCTTGTCGTTGACGATGCCGGCGATGGACTGTGCCGCGCCGTTGATGTTGCTGAGATCGTCGACGGTGCCGTCGGCCGCGCAATAGCGATAGAGCACCCGGCCCTCGCCTTCGAGCCGCTTGATGGTCTCTTCATCCGCCGCGTAATTGCCCTCGCCATGCGCGACCGGCACGCGGATCACCTGCCCGGCATTGTAGCCACGGGTGAATGGCGTGTCCGAGCGCTCCACGCGCAGATGCACGTCATGGCAGATGAACTTCAGCCGCGCATTGCGCATCAGGACGCCCGGCAGCAGGCCGGACTCGCAGAGGATCTGAAAGCCGTTGCAGACGCCGAGCACGAGGCCGCCCTTGGCCGCATAGGCCCGTACCGCATCCATCACCGGCGACCGCGCCGCAATCGCCCCACAGCGCAGATAATCGCCGTAGGAGAAGCCGCCGGGCACGACGACGAGGTCAGTGCCGGCAGGCAACGACGTCTCGGCGTGCCAGACCATCGCGGGCTCATGGCCCGAGATGAGCTTCAGTGCACGCGCCATGTCGCGCTCGCGGTTGATGCCGGGGAAGACGAGGATGGCGGCTTTCATCAGAGCAGCTCGACCCGATAGTTCTCGATCACGGTGTTGGCGAGCAGCTTGTCGGCGGCTTCCTTCAGCGCGGCTTCGGCCTTGGCCTTGTCCGCGCCGGCGAGTTCGATGTCGAACACCTTGCCCTGGCGCACGCTGGCGACGCCGTCGACACCAAGCGATTTCAGCGCGCCTTCGATCGCCTTGCCCTGCGGATCCAGGATACCCGTCTTCAGGGTAACGGTGACACGTGCCTTCACGTCAAATCCCTCTTCAGCTCTTCACCAGCACCGGGCCGGAGCCCTGCGGACGCTCGTTCTCCATGAGGATGCCGAGACGCTTGGCGACTTCGGTGTAGGCCTCGAGCAGGCCACCGAGGTCGCGGCGGAAACGATCCTTGTCGAGCTTCTCGTTCGACTTGATGTCCCACAGGCGGCAGCTATCCGGCGAGATCTCGTCGGCGACGATGATCCGCATCATCTCGTTCTCGAACAGTCGGCCGCATTCCATCTTGAAGTCGACGAGGCGGATGCCGATGCCGAGGAAGAGGCCGGTGAGGAAGTCGTTGACACGGATGGCGAGTGCCATGATGTCGTCGATCTCCTGCGGCGTCGCCCAGCCGAAGGCCGTGATATGCTCTTCCGACACCATGGGGTCGTTGAGCTGATCGTTCTTGTAATAGAATTCGATGATCGAGCGCGGCAGCTGCGTGCCTTCCTCGATGCCGAGGCGCTGCGACAGCGAGCCGGCGGCGACGTTGCGCACCACCACCTCGAGCGGCACGATCTCGACCTCGCGGATCAACTGCTCGCGCATGTTGAGGCGGCGGATGAAATGGGTCGGCACCCCGATGTCGTTGAGGTGCTGAAACAGGTACTCCGAGATCCGGTTGTTGAGGACACCCTTGCCCTCGATCACCTGATGCTTTTTCGCATTGAACGCGGTGGCGTC
>JAEWBW010000646.1 GCA_023390955.1 Pseudomonadota bacterium | reverse complement strand
CGCCCAGAGTTCAGCGAGCTGTGTCTCAAGCGCCGAGCGCGGCGCCTGCGCAGCCTCGCCACTCTCGGGCCCGGCCGAGAGCAGTCCGGCCAGCATGTTGCGCTTGACCTTGCCGCTCGCGCCCTTCGGCAATGACGGCACGCTGTGGATCAGGCTCGGCACCTTGTAGGCGGCGAGCCGGCCGCGGGCGAAGCGGCGCAACTCGTCCGATGTCGCAGTGGATTCGGGCCGCAGCACCACGACGGCGGCGACGTTCTCGCCGAGCTTCCTGTGCGGAATGGCGAACACGCCGGCTTCGAGCACGGCGGGATGGCTGAGCAGGACCTCCTCCACCTCCAGCGGCGAGACCTTCTGGCCGCCGCGGTTGATGACGTCCTTGATGCGGCCGACAATGAACAGATAGCCGTCGGCATCGAGATAGCCGAGGTCGCCGGTGCGAAGCCAGCCGTCGCGATACGCGGCGGCGTTGGCGGCGTCATCATTATAATAGCCGCGGGTCATGTTCGCCCCGCGCAGCATGATCTCGCCATGCGTGCCCGCTGGCAGCAGGTGGCCCTCGGTGTCCATGATCGCGATCTCAGGTCCGGCCGCGCGCCCGACAGATCCGGCCTTGCGCAGCCCGAACGGATTGGCGGCGATCTGCGAGGCAGCTTCCGTCATGCCGTAGGTTTCGAGCACGGGGACGCCGAACATCTGCTCAAGGCCGCCGAGGATCGCGGGCGCCAGCGACGACGACGCCGAACGGATCACGCGCAGCGAGGACGGCCGTGCGCGGCTCGGGTCCTGCTCGGCAGCGGTCAGCAGGGCGCGATGGATGGTCGGCACCGCCGTGTACCAGGTCGGCTTCAACTCCTTCATCCAGCCAAAGAAGGAGAGCGCGTCAAACCCATTGGTGCAGATCACGCTCGATCCGGCCGCAAGCGACGTCAGCAGGCCGGAGATCAGCCCGTGCGCGTGAAACAGTGGCAGCACGTTGAGCAGACGATCGCCTGGGGTGAGCGACAGCACGCGGCCGGCATTATAGGCCGACAGGCACACATTCGCCTGCGTCAGCGGCACCATCTTCGGCCGTGCCGCAGTCCCTGACGTCAGCAGCATGAATGCGTCGTCGTCGGCCCCGGACGCGCCACCGGCAACGGGCGGAGCGATCGCCGGGCCGACAAAGACAAAGCCGCCAAGGTCATCGTCGGGCCCCGGCACAAAATCGATCACCGCGATATCAAGCGACCGCGCCACCTCGCGGCTTGGTGAAGTCATGTCGGCGCGGGTCACCAGCGCCGTCAGCTTCAACTCGGCGAAATAACGCTGCAATTCGTCCGCGGTCAGGTCGGGATTGATGGGCACGCAGGCCGCTGCTGTGGCGACCGCGATCAGCGCCAGTGCGCTGTCGGCCCCGCGTGGCAGTGCAACAGCGATCCGGTCCGAAGGCGCAATCCCGAGCTCGCGCAGCGTCCGGACCGCGTCCGTGATGCGCCTGTTCAAATCGGCGTAACCGAGAGCTGGGCGGCCGGGGGCCAAAACGGCAGGTGAAGCGGGAATCGCCCGGGCATAGGCCTCGAGGAGACCCCCGATCGACGTAAAGACTTTCGCTTCGGACGTGGTGCCGGCGAAATCCTCCGGCGGAGTGTTTGCAACGTCAGACAATGCCGTGCCTTTTTGATCCAATTGAGCTATTCTTCAGAAAAGTAGGAAACGCGTCCAGTCCGAGGTTAAGTTTTGGCCCCCAAAATCTGTGGTTGAGGGCTTGGCCCCTTCGACGGAGTGCAGGTCGGATGGAAGCACAATGCCGGAGACGGAGCCGAGCGCGACGACGGATGGCGGTCTGAAGCACTGGCTGGAAGGCGCTGGTCTCGGCCAATACAGCGATCTTTTCGCGCAGCAACGCGTCGATCTCGACGTCCTCCCCGATCTGACCGACTCCGATCTGGTGGAGCTCGGTCTGCCGCTTGGCGATCGCAAGCGCCTGCGCCGTGCGATGTCGGCGCTGCAGCCGTCCGAACCTGCCGAGCCCGCGCCTGAGGTCCGCCCAAACCCGGTGCGTGCCGAGGTCGGCGCCGAGCGGCGCCAGCTCACGACGATGTTCTGCGACATGGTCGATTCGACCTCGCTCTCGGTCCAGTTCGATCCCGAGGACGTGCGGGACATGATCGCGAGCTTCCGCGAGACCTGTGTCCGCGTCGTGAAGCATTATGAAGGCTTTGCCGCCCGTTTCGTCGGCGATGGCATTCTGGTCTATTTCGGCTACCCGACTGCGCACGAGGACGATGCCGAGCGCGCGGTGCGTGCCGGGCTCGAGATCGTGCGGGTGCTGTCGTCGGCGCGCGCGATCGAGCCGCGCGGCGCGCTCAGCCATGCGCCGGCCGTCCGCATCGGCATCGCCACGGGCCTCGTCGTGGTCGGCGACCTCGTCGGCCAGGGCACCGAGGAGCGGGATTCGGCTGTCGGCGAGACCGTCAACCTCGCGGCCCGCCTCCAGGGCCTGGCGCCGTCGAACGGCGTGGTGATCTCGTCATCGACGCAGTCGCTGCTGAGGGGCAGGTTCGACTACCGTAATCTCGGCGTCCACGCGCTCAAGGGAATCTCCGACAAGACCCAGGCCTGGCACGTGGTGCGGGCGACGCGGATCGAAACCCGTTTCGCTGCCTCGATGGGCGCGCGGCTGACGCCGCTCGTCAACCGCGAGGAGGAAATCGCGCTGCTGATGGGCCGCTGGCAGCAGGCGAGGGAAGGTGACGGCCAGGTCGTGGTGCTGTTCGGCGAGCCCGGCATCGGCAAGTCGCGCATCGTGCAACAGGTATTCGAGCGGATCTCCGGCGAGCGGCACAGCCAGGTCTCGTTCCAGTGCTCGCCCTACTACACCTCGACTGCGTTCTATCCCTTCAGCGAGCAGCTCAAATTCGCCCTCGGCCTCGATCGCGAGGACGCTTCCGCCATGTCGCTGTCGAATCTCGAAGCGGCAGTGACGACGGCCGGCAGCGACCTCGAGCAGGTGACCCCGCTGTTTGCCTCGCTGCTATCCATCCCGACCGGGGAGCGCTATACGCCGCTCGAACTGTCCCCCCAGCAGCAGAAGGACGCGACCGTCGCGGCCCTCGTCAACCATCTGCTCGGCCTCGCGCGTGACCAGCCGCTGGTGATCGCGCTCGAAGACCTGCACTGGGTCGATCCGACCTCACGCGAGGTGATCGACCTCCTGGTCGACAAGGCGCAGGGCAAGCCGATCCTCGTCCTCGTCACCGCGCGCTCGGAATTCCAGCCGAGCTGGAACGCGCACTCGCACATCACCACGCTGGTGCTGAATCGCCTCAGCCGGCAGCTGCGCGCGACGCTGGTCGAGCGCGTGGCGGGTAACCGCGAACTGCCCAAGGAGGTCGTCGAGGAGATCATCGTCAAGACCGATGGGGTGCCGCTGTTCCTCGAGGAGCTCACCAAGACGGTGCTCGAATCCAACCTGCTGACCGAGCGACACGGCCGCTACGTGCTCTCGGGCTCGTGGCGGCAGCTCGCCATCCCGGCGACGCTGACGGATTCGCTGATGGCGCGCCTCGATCGCATGGGACCGTTCAAGAAGATTGCGCAGATCGGCGCCACCATCGGCCGCGAATTCTCCTACGAGACGCTGCATGCGGTGGCGAGCACCCAGGCCGACCAGATCGAGCCGGCGCTCAACCATCTGGAGGAGGCCGGCCTGATCGTGCGCCGCGGTCATCCGCCGGATGCACTTTACTCCTTCAAGCACGTGATGATCCAGAACGCCGCGCATGACAGCCTGCTGTACAGCGAACGGCGCAAGCTGCATTCGCGGATCGCGCAGGTGCTGGCCGAGATGTATCCGGAGAAGACCGAGCGTGAGCCGGAGCTTCTCGCCCATCACCTCACCGAGTCCGGTCAGAGCGAGGGCGCCGCGAGCTTCTGGCTCAAGGCCGGTAAGCAGGCGGCCAAGTCCGGCGGCAATCTGGAGGCGATCGGGCATCTGCGCCGCGGTCTCAGCGTCGTCCAGGCCAATCCGCGCATGCAGGGCGCCGACGAGATGGAGCTCGAGCTGCGCATCGCGCTCGGCAATTCGCTGATCGCCGCCAAGGGCTACGCGGTCCAGGAGGTCGAGGAGAACTACATCCGCGCGCTCGAGCTCGGCCAGCAGCTCGACGACGACGAAAAGGCCTTTGCCGCCACGCGCGGACTTTGGGTCTGCCATTTCATCCGTGCGGATCTCACCCGCGCCCATGATCTCAGCGTCGAGCTCTTGAAGTTCGCCAAGCGCGAGCGGCTCAACGAAGGCACGCAGCCGGCGCAGCAGACCGGCTACCTGATCGAGGCGCATCGCTCGATCGCGATGACCATGCTCTATCGCGGACGCTTCACCGCCTCGCAGCACCATTTGCATCGCTGCATCAATCTCTACAGCACGGACCTGCATTCCGACCTGACCGAGCGGCACGGCACCGACCCTGGCGTCGTGTCGCTGTCCTATCTCGGCTATCTTATGTGGTTCCTCGGCCGGCCCGACGCGGCGCGCCAGCACAATGAGCAGGCGATCGCCAACGCGGAGAAGATCCGCCATCACTTCACGCTGGCCTTTGCGCTCGTGTTCGGCGCCTATCTCTGTCAGCACCTTCGCGACGTCGAGGGCACCCGCGACCACGCCAACCGCGCCATGATCCTTGCTACCGAGCATAATTTCCTGCACTGGAAGCAGCAGGCGGCGATCCTGCGCGGCTGGGCGCTGACGCAGCTCGGCGAGGTCGACGAGGGCCTCAGCCAGATGCGCTTTGGCCTCGACGAATACGAGGCGATGGATTCCTGGCTCGCCGGCTGCTGGTTCAAGTGCCTGCTGGCGGAAGCCTATGCCAAAGCGGGCCTGCGCGATGCCGCCCTGCGTGCGCTCGACGGCGCGCTCGCAATCGCACGGCGCACCGGCGATCATTCCTATCTCGCCGAAGT
>JAEWBW010000484.1 GCA_023390955.1 Pseudomonadota bacterium | reverse complement strand
GCTCCGCCCGGTCCGAGCGAGGCGGGTGCGGCCGCCTGGGCCCCCGCGCACGAGGCCGGTGGAGGCCCCGTCGAGAAGACGGCAGCGCTCGGCGATGCCGGCGTGGCCCCTCCTCCGGTCGCGACGCAGATCGATCCCGACGGCAACGACGACGACGAGGAGCCTGGCACCGGCAAGGTCCCCGAGCTCGCGCGCTGGGAGAAGGTCGGCACGCCTCCGCTCGCGCTCACGCGCATCTGCGACCTCACTCCTTTTCGGGGCGCGCTCTACGCGGCGCACGCGAACCAGCCGCTCGGCACCGACGGCGCGACGAGCACGCGCTACGAGCCGGTGGCCCCCGCGAGTGGCCAGGAAGCGAACGCAGCCGCGAGGCGTCCGTTCCGCGTCGCCTTCGACTGGAACCGCCCCGGCGAGCCGGTGAAGGGCGGCGGCGCGGGTCAAGGCTTCCTCCGCGTCCGCGCGATCGGCGGAAGGCTCTTCGTCCCCGATGCCGATCCGCCGTACGGCGGCCTCGGCGTCATCGATTGGGGGACCGAAGGCTACGTCTTCGTGTCGAACGACAAGGGCGTGTTCGCTCCGCCGCGCGCTCCGAACTTCACGCCGCCGGGCTTCCCCGATCTCCGCGCCGAAGCAGAGCCACGCGCCGGCGCGGGCGTCCTCCCACGCGCGTACCACGTCATCGACGTCATCCGTTACCGCGGCGCGCTCTACGCATCGACGGGATCGGTGCCGCCGAAGGAGCGCGCATGGAGCGGTCCGTCACCGGGCGCGCTCCATCGCGCGAGCGAAGACGGCTCGAGGTGGACCTACGAGGTCGACTACCCCTACCCGTGGAAGGACGGCGTGTGGCGCCTCACGTACCTCGTTCGCTTCAAGGATCGTCTCTACGCGGGCATCCAGGACTACGCTGGACGCGACCCGAACGACTTCGTCGTGTTCACACCCGATGCATCGGCGGTGGACGCAGGCTCACGGTCGACGCTTCGACGCGAGGACGCACGTCCGGTGCGCATCACGCGTGCGGGCGCGTCGGGCACGCTGCGGTGGTGGGTCGACACCCGCGCGAGCCCGCCACGCCTCTACTGGCTCGCGTGGACGCGGGACGGGATCGTCCTCCGCGTGACGATCGACGGCGACCACTGGGCCGCGATCGATCTCTCCGAAGACGCCGGCGCCCCCACCGACGTGACGCGATTTCGAGACGCGGTCGTCGTGCTGACCACGCAGGGGCTCTACCGAATCGACGGCGCCGCGATCGACGGGCCCGCCGACATCGCAGCGATGAGCGGCGTGGCGGACGCTGCCGCGAGGCTCATCGCGCCGGTCGACGATGTCGGAGCGAAGACGAAGACAAAATCGCCCTTCGAGGTCACCGACTTCTTCTGCACTGCTCCGCTCGCGGTGATGAACAACGTCCTCTACGCCGGCGGGCAGCGTGGCGGAGCGCTCCATCGCCTGATCGAATGATCACGTGAGCTCACTGCGGCGCTCTTGGTCGAGCTCGCGAACGACGCGCCCCAACCGCTCGGTGTGAGCCCAACCACCCGCAGGCCGCGCCTTCGGCGCTCGTCACACTTCGACACACGTCGAAAAGAGTCGCTACGCGTGACGCCGCCACTATGGTGTTGCTGGGACGCAAAGAGGAAGGTCCCACGCTCGATCCTGGAGACACCATGACGACGAAGAAGATCGACGCCCTTCCGTTGCTCTCCCGACGCGAGGCCTCGAGGGGGCTCCTCCTCGCGATCGGCGGAGCTGCGCTCCTTGCTTGCAGCGGCGGTGGCTCGACGAACGGCACTGGCGTGCAAGCTGGCAACGGGACCGGCAACGGCAACGGTACGGGGAACGGCAACGGTACGGGGAACGGCAACGGTACGACCACCGATCCGGAGGGCACGACGACGGGCTCGGCGACGGAGTGGGCGAGCGGCGGTACGAAGTCGATGACGGCAGCCAGCTCGTACCCGGATCCCTTCGCGACACCAGCGACCGCATGCGTCCTCGCCGTGGCCGCGACCGAAGGCCCGTGCACCGAGGCGGCCGACCAGGTTCGGAAGGACATCAGCGAGGGCTACACCGGGCTCCCGATGCGCCTCGCGCTCCGCGTGGTCGACAGCTCGTGCAAGCCCATCGCCGGAGCGAAGGTGAAGATCTGGCACACCCAGCTCAGCGGCAGCTACTCGGGCAACACGCCGAACAACCAGATGTGCCTGAAGGATCAGGCGGACTCCTCGAAGCACTACTTCCGTGGGGCGCAGACGACCGACGAGAACGGGCGGGTCGACTTCGACAGCTGCTTCCCCGGTTGGTACAGGGGCCGGGCGGTGCACATCCATTTCAGCGTCTCGCTCGGCGGGCGCTCGTTCACCTCGCAGCTCGTGTTCGATCAGGATCTCGTCAACGAGATCTTCACGAATCACGCCGAGTACAAGGGCTACGGCTTGCCCGACACGACCAACAGCAGCGACAACATCGTCGGGCGCGGCGACCTCGCAGGCTACACGGTGAAGACCGCACGCATGAGCGACGGAGCCATGCTCGCGTCGAAGGACCTGGTCGTGAACCTCGCCTGACGCGCTCGCCGACGATTCGAGGCGTCGGCGGCGCCTCGAATTCGTCGCGAGCTGTGGACGCGGCTGACGAAGCACGACACCGGATGCGGGTGCCATGTCGGCCGCGTTGTGCGGCCAGACAGGTTTCCTGCGGAGGTTGGGCGCTCTGGCTGCGGCGTTTCGAGATGCGCGTGGCAAGCGCGTAACCTCTCGGAATCCAACGGGTCTCGTCCGTGTCTCACAGTGGGGCGGACGACGAAAGTGCTCGGATTCGCTTGCGTTGCGCGGAGCGCTCCCTAAAGAGCAGGCGGTGGGAAGTACGAACGAGCACATCCGGCAGCGGCTAGCCGACGAGATCGGCCGGATGGACAAGCAGGCGCCGGTCACCGTCGCGCTCCTCTAT
>JAEWBW010000628.1 GCA_023390955.1 Pseudomonadota bacterium | reverse complement strand
CCGGCAGCGTCTTCGCGGCGATGGGCAAGCGGCGAGGCCGCGTCGCGCTGCTGCAGGGCTGTGCCCAGCAGGTGCTGGCCCCGCGCATCAACCAGGCCGCCATCAATCTCCTGACCCGCCACGGCATCGAGGTGGTGCTGGTCAAGGACGAGCAATGCTGCGGCGCTCTGACCCATCACCTCGGCCGCGACGATGACGCGCTGGCGCGGGCACGGGCCAACGTTTCGGCGTGGCGTCGCGAGGCGGCCAAGGACGGCCTCGACGCCATCCTGGTGACGGCGTCCGGCTGCGGCACGGTGGTCAAGGACTACGGCTATCTGCTGCGCGAGGACCACGACTTCGCGAGCGATGCGGCGGAGGTCTCGGCGCTGGCCAAGGACATCACTGAATATGTCGCCGGTCTCGGCCTGCAGCCATCGACGCGACACGACGACATCGTCGTTGCCTATCACTCCGCTTGTTCACTGCAGCACGGGCAGAAAATCACGGCGCTTCCGAAAGAATTGCTTTCCAAGAATGGATTCGTGGTGAAAGATGTGCCCGAGAGCCATTTGTGTTGCGGTTCGGCGGGGACTTACAACATTCTCCAGCCAGATCTTGCGGGCAGATTGCGCGATCGCAAGGTCGCCAACATCGCAAGCGTCAAGCCGGACATGATTGCCGCGGGCAATATCGGCTGCATGGTCCAGATTGCCAGCGGCACATCGGTGCCGGTCGTACATACGATTGAGCTTCTCGATTGGGCGACGGGCGGTTCGCAGCCGGCACTGAACTAACAAGACCGGCGGCGCCCGAAGTGGACGACTGAAAGCCCGATCGATCACGGTCGGCGGCAACAGGAGGATCACGATGGCGAAAGCGAAGAAGAAGAAAAGCAAGAAGGCCAAAAAAGCCAAGAAGGTCGTAGCGGCGAAGAAGACGAAGAAAGCCAAGAAGACCAAGAAGGCGTCGGCGAAAAAGTCCGCCAAGAAGTCTGCAAAGAAGAGCGCAAAGAAAGCTGCAAAGAAGGCCGCGCCGAAGAAGGCCGCCAAGAAAGCCGCAAAGAAAGCAGCCAAGAAGGCTGCGAAGACGGCTGCGCCGAAAGCAGCACCGAAGAAGAGTGCTCCCAGGAAGCCTGCCGCTCCGAAGCCGCCAGCCGCGGTCGAAGCTCCGGCACCCGCGCCCACTCCCGAAGTGAGCTGGGCAACCCCCTCGTCCTCCGACGGTTCACCCGCTCCCGACGGACAGGGCTAGCGCTTCCGCCGCCTTAGAGAACACAAGGCAAGCAAGGGCCGCAGTGGTGACGCTGCGGCCTTTTGCATGGGCGGCACGCCTTCGTCCGGGACTGGCAGGCCGTGCTGCGGCTGATTCGTTTTGACCGGGGCGGACAAGGGCGCGCCCGTAACAACACGGGTGCGGCCGTGCATCTCACCGTGGAAATGCTGTGCTCAAGAAGCAACACACGCTGACAACCTGTCGTGGAATTGCCGGAACGCCTAAATAGTCGGCAGATGCTCGCGATTTTTGCTTCTCCGCCACAGGTCCCCGCGACAGAATTGTGGCGGTTAGAAGTTTTCCAGTCGGTATCGCTTGCCCCCGGGGGGCGCAGGGGTCGGACTGACCTTAGGAAGTAATGGGGATCGCAATGAAAAAAGTAGCTTTGTTGGCAACGGCGCTGGCAATGGTGACGGGTTCGGCTTTCGCGGCGGACATGCGGGTGAAGGCCGTGAAGGCACCCCCGCCGCCGGCCTTCGATCCCTGGGATATCGCCTTCGGTGGCGGCATCATGAGCGACTACATCTTCCGCGGTATCACCCAGTCGAACCACAAGCCGTCGGTCACGGCCTATTTCGAGCCGCGCTACAACGTCAACAAGGACCTCCAGCTCTATGTCGGCGTTTCCGCCGAGAGCATCTCCTTCCCGAACCGCGCCGCGGCTGAGATCGACATCTACGGCGGTATCCGCCCGACCTTCGGCGCGTTCGCCTTCGACATCGGCGTCTGGGGTTACCTGTATCCGGGCGGCAGCTGCTACTACGGTGCGGCCAACGCGCTGGGCGGCGTCGCCGATCAGTCCGGACGTGCCCTGAGCGCGGACTGCCTCGAGAAGGGCCTCGTGAACACCAACGTGATCAAGAAGGACCTCAGCTTCTTCGAAGTCTACGGCAAGGTCGCCTACACCATCAACGACAGCTTCGTCGTCGGCCTCACCGAGTACTATACCCCGAGCTACCTGAACTCCGGCGCCTGGGGCAACTACACCTCGATCACCGCGAAGTACACCGCGCCCAGCACCATCTTCGGTTCGAGCGGCGTCGGCATGTACGTGTCGGGTGAGTTCGGCCGTCAGTGGCTGGGCACCAGCGACTCCTTCTACGGCACCGGCGTCACCAACCCCGGCTTCGCCGGCCCGTTCCCGAACGGCATCAAGTACGCCGACTACAACACCTGGAACATCGGCGTCGGCTTCACCTACAAGGTCATGACGCTGGACCTGCGCTACTCCGACACCGACCTCAACAAGGGCAATTGCAACGCCTTCACCAGCGACTTCTCGGCCCGTGGCAACATCGGTCCGGCGGCTGGCACCAGCATCACCGCGATCAACCCGACTGGCGTCGGCTCCAACTGGTGCGGCGCGGCTGGCATTGCCAAGCTGTCGTTCGACCTGACCGCGATGACCAACCTGAAGTAAGCTTCCTCACGGAAACAGCGAAGGGGCGGCAGAGAAATCTGCCGCCCCTTTTGCTTTTCCGGAACGTGTTTCGGCGAACCGCGCCGCTCAGCGCGTCTCGCTCGGTTCGCCCTGGGCCGGTTTGCCGGCGTTATCGACCACGTGGATGTCGCCGTCGCGGACCAGTCGGACGTTGCGGGTATGGAAGGCGTCCAGCGTCGAGCGGTGGCCGATCGAGACCAATGTGGTCGACGGCAGCTTCTCCTCCAGCAGCCGGTAGAGCCGCGCTTCCGAGGGCTCGTCGAGCGAGGCGGTGGCCTCGTCGAGGAAGAGATAATCCGGCGCGTGCAGCAGCGCCCGCGCGAGCCCGAGCCGTTGCTGCTCGCCGAGCGAAAGCATCCGGTTCCAGTGCCCTTCCTCGTCGAGCTGCGCGGCCAGTTTCGGCAGTCCCACCGCCAGCACCGCGTCCTTGATCTGCCCGGGCGCGAACGCGCCACGCTCGGCCGGATAGATCACGGCATCGCCGAGCGCGACGATCGGAAAATACGGGCGCTGCGGCAGCATCATCAGCCTGGCCTTCGCGGGGATGTTGATGCTCCCCGTGCCGAACGGCCAGATGCCGGCGACGGCGCGGAACAGCGTCGACTTGCCGGAGCCGGATGGCCCGGTCACCAGCACCCGCTCGGACGGGCGGACTGCGAAGGCATCGGCCGAGACCAGCGGCTTGCCGTTGGGCAGGTTCACCAGCAGTTTCTCCAGCGTGATCGCCTCGCCGCCGGCGGACGGCTTGATCGCAATGGTCGGCTCATGCGCGGTGATGTTGGTGGCTGAGCGCACCGACATCTCGAAACCGTCGAGACGGGCAACCACCGAGCGCCATTCCGCCAGCGACCGGTACGCGGTGACGAAGAAGGACAGCGCGCGCTGAACGCTGGAGAAGGCCGACGCGGTCTGCATCATGTCGCCGAGCTGGATCTTCTTGGCGAAATAGGCCGGCGCCACCAGCACGTAGGGGAAGATCACGGCTGCCTGCTGATAGCTCGCCGTGAACATCGTGAGGCGCTTGGTCCGGCTCATGATCGCGTACCAATTGTTGATCACGAAATCGAAGCGGTGCAGCAGGCGTCCGCGCTCGGCGTGCTCACCCTTCAGCAGCGCAATCTGCTCGGAGTTTTCCCGCACCCGCACGAGGTTGAAGCGGAAGTCGGCTTCATAGCGCTGCTGCTCGAAATTGAGATTGACCAGCGGCACGCCGATCCAGTGCGTCAGCGCAGTGCCGAGGATCGCATAGATCAGCGCGCCCCAGACCAGATAGCCGGGGACCGCGATATCGATCCCGAACAGATGCAGCGGTGCGTTGTTGGACAGACCCCACAGGATGATGACGAAGGAGAACAGCGTGACGATTGACGAGAGCAGGCCAAGCCCGATGGTCAGGGTCTGCTCGACGAAGGTCTTCACGTCGTCGGTGATACGCTGGTCCGGGTTGTCGGCGGGGTCGCCCCTCAGCTGCATCCGGTAATGGGTCGCGTCCTCGAGCCATTCGCCGAGATAGTGCCGCGTCAACCATCGCCGCCAGCGGATCTGCAGCCACTGGTTCAGATAGAGCTGGTAGACGGCGAGGGCGACGAAGGCCGAGGCGAGACCGACGAAGATCCAGATCTCGCGCATGAAAGTCGGAAAGTCATAGGCCTGGAGCGCGCTGTAGAAGCGGTTCTGCCACTGGTTCACCAGCACGTCGATCGCGACCAGCGCCAGCTCGATCAGGATCACTGCGGCGAGAAGGCCGCGGCCGGCCCATTTGTCCTCGGAGCGAAAGTACGGGATTGCGATTCGCCAGACGGTCGCGAGCGTCGCGAGAATGTTCTTCACAGACTGGGGTCTCCTGCGGGAAGGGCGCAAGCGCCTGAAGCAACAGCGAAAATAAGTGCGCTTAGACTAAAGTTGCAAATCTTGCGATTTGCGTTGGCGTGCCCCTGCTGGCAACCCTAGCATGGACAAAATGTCGCGGGGTGGGGACCGTCAGGGACTTCGCGAGCTTGTGAGGGTGGGTAACCCCCGGGATTGCGGACCGTTCGACCTCTAGACCGCCGTTGCTCCGTGTCAAGCATGCCGGGCCGTCCACGCTGGCCGCCATGCCACAACATGCGTGGGGGAGAACGATCATGTGGAATCAAATCTACGACCCACTTCACAGCCCGGTGCTCTCGACCATCGCGGCCGCGATACCCGTGGTCACCTTGCTTGTGCTGATCGCGAGCGGACGCGTGCAGGCGCACATCGCGGCCATCATCGCCGTGATCGTGACCAACCTGATCACGATCTTCGTCTTCACAATGCCCGCGAACATGTCGATCCGGGCATCGATCCTCGGCATCGTGACCGGTTTCTTCCCGATCGGCTGGATCGTCCTCAACGTCATCTTCCTCTACCAAGTCACTGTGACCACCGGACGCTTCGAGCTGCTCAAGCGCGCGGTCGGTGGCGTCACTGAAGACCGTCGCCTGCAACTGCTCCTGATCGCGTTCTCGTTCGGCGCGTTCTTTGAGGGCGCCTCAGGTTTCGGCACGCCGGTCGCGATCACCGGCGCCGTCCTGATCGGTCTCGGCTTCTCGCCGCTCGCAGCCTCCGGCCTGTCGCTGATCGCCAACACGGCCCCGGTCGCCTATGGCGCGCTCGGCACGCCGATCCAGGGACTGGCCTCGGTCACCGGGCTCGATCCCTATATTCTCGGCGCGATGGTCGGGCGGCAACTGCCGGTCTTCTCGCTGATCGTGCCGTTCTGGGTGGTGTGGGCGTTCGCGGGCTGGCGCGGCATGAAGGATGTGTGGCCGGCGATCCTGGTCACCGGCATCTCGTTCGCGGTCCCGCAATTCGTGATCTCGAACTACATCAATCCCTGGATCGTCGACATCGGCGCGTCGCTGATCTCGATGGGTGCGCTGATCCTGTTCCTGAAGGTGTGGCAGCCCAAGCAGCTCTGGCTGTCGCCTGCGCTGCGCGGCAATGACGAGTCCGCGGCGACGATGTCGGCGGCCAAGCCGCTCGACAAGACGCCGCTGACGCAGAGCGAGATGTTCAACGCGCTGCTGCCGTGGGTCATCGTCTGCATCGTGATGCTGATCTGGGGCAATGGCGGCTTCAAGACCTGGGCGAATTCGATCTTCGTCTGGAACTATCCCGTTCCCGAACTGCACCAGATGATCAACAAGATGCCGCCGGTCGCGCCGGGGCCGACCAAGGAGGCAGCGGTGTTCGGCTTCACCTACCTGTCCTTCACCGGCACCGGCATGCTGATTGCGGCGATCGTCTCCGGCTTCCTGATGGGCGTCGGTCCCGGCAGGTTGCTGGTTGAATACGGCCGCACCATCCGGCTCTGCGCGATCTCGCTGATCACGATTTCGGCGATGCTCGCGATCGGCACGCTGACGCGCCTGTCCGGCGTCGACGCGACGCTGGGTCTCGCCTTTGCCGCAACCGGCGTGCTCTATCCCTTCTTCGGCACGCTGCTCGGCTGGCTGGGCGTGGCGCTGACCGGATCGGATACGTCGTCGAACATCCTGTTCGGCAACCTCCAGAAGATCACCTCCGAGCAGCTCGGCCTGTCGCCGATCCTGATGTCGGCTGCGAATTCGTCCGGCGGTGTGATGGGCAAGATGATCGACGCGCAATCGATCGTGGTCGCCTCCACGGCGACCAACTGGTACGGCCACGAGGGCACGATCCTGCGCTTCGTGTTCTGGCACTCGATCGTGCTGGCCTGCATGGTCGGCGTGCTCGTGACGCTTCAGGCCTATGTCTATCCGTTCACGGCGATGGTGCTGAAGTAACGCTACTGCCTGCAATCGATCCCCGCGGGTGCGCAAGCCCCCGCGGGGATTTTGTTTTGAGGGGCGAACCTTCTCAATGTCATCGCTGTCCTATAGAAGGTGCGCGGTTAGGCATGATCCGGAAAAGTGTGTAGCGGTTTTCCGAGAAGATCATGCCCAAAGGCGGGGTCGAGAGGTTTCATGGTTTCGGTCAAGCAGATGGTGTGCGCTGCCGCGCTGGTGTTGATGGCGGGGCCGGTCCACGCGCAGGAAGGATTTCCCTTTGCGACCGAGATGACGCTCGAAGCGTTGCCGCAACCCGGCTCGAAGCGGATCCCCAACATAGAGATCGGCGACCATGGCGAAGTGGTGCTGGAGCTCTGGTGCAAGGCCGGCAAGGGCCAGTTCTCGGTCGCCGGCAATACCGTGATCTTCGTTCCCGGTCCGATCCAGGATCGCTCCTGCCCGCCGGCCCGCGCCCAGGCCGATGACGATCTCGTCGCCGCGCTCAGCGCCGTCGAGACCTGGAAGCGTCAGGGCGATGTCCTGACCCTGATCGGCCCGAAGTCGCTGCGCTTTCGTGTGACCGGGAATTGACCGTCAGGTCAGCACGGGGTCGACGCCAGCGCGTCGCCCCGGATGACGACATCATCTCCACACAGACTTGTCGGCGTCCCAGCGCTGGCCCTTCAGCTCGCGGGTGAGCGCATCGATTGCGCCGTTGTCGTCGGGCTGCTCGCCGTCCTCTTCCATGCTGGACTCGTCCGACAGGTTCAGCTTGGCGCCGCTGTTCTCGTCGGCGGTCGTGGTCGTGGGACTGCCGATCCAGAGCATCAGACGGTCGGTGCTGCCGGGCTTGTCGGGCGAGACGATGCCCGCGATCTCGATGGTGTCGGTGAGCTCGAGCGCCGGGAAATCCTGGTTCGGCCGCTTGAAGACCAGCTTCAGCTTGCCGGTCGCCGGGCTGAAACTCTGCGCCACGGGTTTTGCCGAAAGCGTCTTGGCAAGCACACCTGATACGGCCGCCGCCAGCCTGTCCTTGCTGATCTTCTCGCCGTCGCGCCAGTCGGCCGCGGCGAAACGGATGGTCCGATCCATCTCCATTGCGCCGGCGGTCCAGCCTGCGGCGGTGACACCCGGCATCGCCTTGAATTTGGCAAGCAGGGCGCTCGCGCGCTCCGGGTCGACCGACATGTTGATGGTCTGCTCGCCGGCACGCAGGGCATCGCAGCCGACCGACAGGCTCGCCAGCGTGACCTCGACGTCCTGGACCTTCAGGCTCTTCAGGAAGTCGGTCGCAGCTTCCAGCTTGACCTTGACCGCGATCGCCTCCGGCGAGACGTCGGTGAAATCCTTGGGCGCAGCAGTGATGCCGTCGTCGGATGTCTGGTTGTCCTGAAACTCCTTCTCGCTGAGATCGGAATTGTCAGGTGAGGTGACCTCGGTGACGTTGCCGCCGATCGAGATCTGGCCGCGGAATTCGACGGTGTCGCCGGTGGCCTTGCGCGTCAGCTTGATCGTGACCGGCGACTTGTCGCCGAGGCTCTGCGTCGAGCCTGACAGCAATTGTCCGGCGACGGTGAGGTTGGCGACGAAGCGGTCCTTGCGGTCGGAATTCTTCGCCGCGGGATAGCAGACGTCGAGCACGGCCGCGGTCACCGTCTTGCCTTGGCGCGTCTCCTTCAGGATGACGTCGGCATTTCCGTCCATCAGCCCGTCGATCGAGGTGAAATAGCGCGTCTCGGGGCCGCCGGGCGCGGCCGCCTTCGGCGACAGCTTCATCTGGGCGGATGCGGGATGCGGCGAGGTCGCAAGCAGAACCGCGAAAAGGGCTGTCGAACAAATCAGGAGCGCGCGCATCGACGAAATCCTCGAGCAATCGGGCATGATCCGGAAAAGTGTGCAGCGGTTTTCCGACGAGATCATGCCGAAACAATAGAATCGCCGCCACCGTAGTGGCTTTTGGCCTTCGGTTGAATCGGAAAGCGTTGCCCAGGATCGGCAAAAAAGAAGGCCGCCCGGAGGCGGCCTTCGCGTGACTGTGACAGTGGAGAAGGGCTTAGAAGCCGCCCATGCCGCCGCCGGCGGGCATCGCGGGCGGAGCTTCCTTCTTCGGCATCTCGGCGACCATCGCTTCGGTGGTCACCAGCAGGCCGGCCACGGACGAGGCGTCCTGCAGCGCGGTCCGCACCACCTTGGCGGGATCGATGATGCCCTTCTCGACCATGTCGACATAGTCCTCGGTCTGGGCGTCGAAGCCGAAGGTCTCGGACTTGTTCTCCAGGATCTTGCCGACCACGATCGAGCCTTCCAGGCCCGCGTTCTCGGAGATCTGGCGGACCGGGGCTTCCAGCGCCTTCAGCACGATGTTGATGCCGGCCTGGACGTCGGCATTGGCGTTGGTGATGCGGCCGACCGCCTTCTTGGCGCGGAGCAGCGCGACGCCGCCACCGGGGACGATGCCTTCCTGCACCGCGGCGCGGGTGGCGTTGAGCGCGTCTTCGACGCGGTCCTTCTTTTCCTTGACCTCGATCTCGGTCGCGCCGCCGACGCGGATCACCGCGACGCCGCCGGCGAGCTTGGCCAGGCGCTCCTGGAGCTTCTCACGGTCGTAGTCCGAGGTGGTCTCCTCGATCTGGGCCTTGATCTGACCGACGCGAGCCTCGATCTCGGGCTTCTTGCCGGCACCCTTGACGATCGTGGTGTTCTCCTTGTCGATCACGACCTTGCCGGCACGGCCGAGCATCTTCACCGTGACGTTCTCGAGCTTCATGCCGAGGTCTTCGGAGATGAGCTGGCCCCCGGTGAGGATCGCGAGATCCTCGAGCATGGCCTTGCGGCGGTCGCCGAAGCCCGGCGCCTTGACGGCGGCGACCTTCAGGCCGCCACGGAGACGGTTGACGACCAGGGTAGCCAGCGCCTCGCCCTCGACGTCCTCAGCGATGATGACGAGCGGCTTGCCCGACTGCACCACGGCTTCCAGCACCGGCAGCATGGCCTGCAGGCCCGAGAGCTTCTTCTCGTGCAGGAGGATGTAGGCGTCCTCCAACTCGGCGGTCATCTTCTCGGGATTGGTGACGAAGTAGGGCGACAGATAGCCGCGGTCGAACTTCATGCCTTCGACGATGTCGACCTCGGTATCGAGCGACTTGTTCTCCTCGACCGTGATGACACCCTCATTGCCGACCTTCTGCATCGCCTGGGCGATCATCTTGCCGATGGCGCTGTCGCCGTTGGCCGAGATGGTGCCGACCTGGGCGACCTCGGAGGAGGCGGCGACCGGCTTGGCGCGCTTCTCGATGTCCTTGATGACGGCCGCGACCGCGGTGTCGATGCCGCGCTTGAGGTCCATCGGGTTCATGCCGGCGGCAACCGCCTTGGCGCCTTCGCGCACGATGGCCTGGGCCAGCACGGTCGCGGTGGTGGTGCCGTCGCCGGCGAGGTCGTTGGTCTT
>JAEWBW010000463.1 GCA_023390955.1 Pseudomonadota bacterium | reverse complement strand
GCACGAGGCCGGGATAGCGGTCATAGACCACGAAGGATTGCAGCTCCTGCTTCTTGGCGGCGAGATTGACGCAATGGTCGAAATAGCCGGAGACGACGTCGGCGCTGCCGCCGAGCACGGCCTTGAGCGCATCCGAGCCGCCCTTGAGGTCGACCAGCTCGACCTTGAGGCCGGCCTTCTCGTATTCCCCGAGCTGCTTGGCGAGCACCGTCGGCAGGTAGCACAGGCAGGCACCGCCCCCGACCGCGATGGTGACCTTGCTCTGCGCTGCGGCAAAGCCGGTGGTGAGCGTCAGCGCGAGCAGCGCGCCCGCGAGCCTGGCAATCGTGTTCTTCATTGGTTTCCTCCGTTCGGCTGGCGGCACCATAATGCAGCGCACGCGGCTTGAGAAGCGCAACGCAAGTCTATGGTTCCTGCCCACTGGCCATTGGTCTTTCGACGCAATAGCATGACGGCACAACAACAATCTGAGATGAAGGACCGTCCATGAATCGCATTGCAACCGCCATTGCGCTCACCGCCGCCTTCGTCGCCGGAGGCACCGCCACCCATCTGCTCGGGCCGGCACTCGCGGCTGAGAACCTCACCGCGCAGATCATCCATACCGGGGAGATGGAGGGCGACAAGCTCGGCCCCGCCAACGCGGTCGGCTTCCGGTCGAAGATGTTCGCGAGTGCGGATGGCGCCACCATCTCGATCCAGCTTGGGAACGTGCCCAAGCACATGCATCCCAACACCAACGAGATCCAGTACATCCTGGACGGTACCGGCACGATCTGGCTCGGCGACAAGGAGGTCACGGTGAAGCCCGGCGACCTCGTCATCATCCCGAAGGGCACGCCGCATGGCGGCACCAAGCCGATCAGCGGACAGGTCAAGGCGATCGCGATCAAGACGCCGCCGCAGGCGCCTGATGACACCAAGCTGCTGGATTGAGCTCAGCGTCAGCGTCCTTGCGGCCATCCTTCGAGACGCCCGCATGCGCGGGCTCCTCAGGATGAGGTCTTGCTGCGCGGCGAGGTGCTAGATCCTCATGGTGAGGAGCCCGCGCATGCGGGCGTCTCGAACCATGCAGGCCCAGCGCTCTCGCAGCCTAGCGGACATCCGTCGTCGCCGGCCGCCACACCAGCAAGCGCCGCTCCACCAGCGTCACGCCATAGTCGATCAGGATGACGAAGGCCGACAGCACGAACATGCCGGCGAACACGCCGCCGACGTCGAAGATGCCTTCGGCCTGCTGGATGAGATAGCCGAGCCCGGCCGCCGATCCCAGATATTCGCCGACGACCGCACCGACCACGGCGAAGCCGACCGAGGTGTGCAGCGAGGAGAACATCCAGGACAGCGCCGAGGGCCAGTAGACATGCTGCATCAACTGGCGCTCGCTCATGCCGAGCATGCGGCCGTTGTCGAGCACGGTGCGGCTGACTTCCTTGACGCCCTGATAGACGTTGAAGAACACGATGAAGAACACCAGTGTCACGCCGAGCGCGACCTTGGACCAGATGCCGAGACCGAGCCACAGCGCGAAGATCGGCGCGAGCACCACGCGCGGCAGGGCGTTGGCCATCTTCACGTAGGGATCGAACACCGCGGCGACGAGCGGCTGCCGCGCGAACCAGAAGCCGACCAGCACGCCACCGACCGAGCCGATCACGAAGGCGAGGATCGACTCGACCAGCGTGATCCAGAGGTGCTTCCAGATCACCCCGCTCGAGAACCATTTGACGACCTGGCTGAACACGTCGACCGGGTTCGAGAAGAAGAACGGCGGCAGGAGAATCTTGCCGAATACCGGGACGGTCGCGAAGAGCTGCCACAGCGCCAGACCGACGACGGCGACCAGCGCTTGCCACGCCCAAAGAGGTACGCGCGACATCAGACCGCCTCCGCCGCTGGCGTGGAGGTGGCGTAGCCCTTCATCACCTCGTCCTTGAGCACGCTCCAGATCTCGCGATGCAGGGCGTGAAACTCCTTGTCCATCCGCACCTCGAAAATGTCGCGCGGGCGCGGCAGCGTCACCCGCCAGTCGCCGATGATGCGCGAGGACGGCCCCGCCGACATGATGACGACACGGTCGGCGAGCGCGATCGCCTCCTCCAGATCATGGGTCACGAACAGCACGGCCTTGCGGTCGGCGTTCCAGAGGTCGAGCAGCAGGTTGCCCATGACCTGACGGGTCTGCGCATCGAGCGGTCCGAACGGCTCGTCCATCAGCAGGATTTTTGGATCGCGGATCAGGACCTGCGCCAGCGCCACGCGCTTGCGCTGTCCGCCGGAGAGCATGTGCGGATAACGGTTGGCGAACGCGCCGAGCCCGACCGAGGTCAGCCATTTCTGCGCCTGCGCCAGCGCCTCGGCGCGCGGCGTCCCCTTGACCTCGAGGCCAATCGCGACATTGTCGATCGCCGTCTTCCAGGGGAACAGCGCATCCGCCTGGAACAGATAACCTGCATCCAGATTGAGGCCTTCAAGCGGCTTCGAAAACACCTTGACGCTGCCTGCGGCCGGCGTGAGCAGGCCCGCGGCGATGTTGAGCAGCGTGGATTTCCCACAGCCGGTCGGGCCGACAATGGCGACGAACTCGCCTTGCGCGACCGCCAGATTGGCTTTCTCCACGGCCGTGTAGACCCGCCCGTCGCCCAGCTGGAAGGCGACCTTGGTCTCCTCCAGCGCCACCGCCATCGTCATGCACGTTCTCCCAGGCCTTCCCCAAAGGCTTGTCCTTCAAGAGCTTGGAGATGCCTTAGCCGCTCGCGCCGGCAAGTTCAATCGAGCGGACAAGCGTGCTAGGCAGGGGGCGTCACTCTCTTCACCCTCCCCTGGAGGGGGAGGGTCGATCGCGCGCAGCGCGAGCGGGGTGGGGTGAT
>JAEWBW010000419.1 GCA_023390955.1 Pseudomonadota bacterium | reverse complement strand
CCCGCGCCAGGCGCAGCGGATGTTCGAGCAGGTCGGCACCACCTTCACCGAATTCGTGCTCGAGCAGCGCCTGTTGATGGCGCGCAAGCTGCTGCAGGATCCGCGCTCGCGGCCGCGCAAGATCAGCGACATCGCGCATTCCTCTGGCTTTGCCGATCTCTCCTATTTCAACCGCGCCTTCCGCAAGCGCTTTGGCGCAACGCCCTCGGATCTGCGCGAGGCGTGAGCCGCGCGCATTGGCCGCCGTCATCACCTGCGCTATAGATTTGCCTGCGTGACGCGAGATCAGCGTCCACGGGAAGGCGGGTTGTGATGGCGCGTATCGTCGTGCTCGGCGCTGGATTCGCAGGGTTGTGGGCTGCGCTCGCCGCGGCCCGCTTGCGTGAGGAAGCAGGCGCCGCCGGCCGCGACATCGAGATCCTCGTCGTCGACCGCAATTCGTATCACAACATTCGTGTGCGCAATTACGAGGTCGATCTCAGCGCGGTCGCTCTTCCGCTGACCGAGTTGCTCGATCCCGTCGGTGTCGTGCACAGGCTCGGCGACGTCGAGGCGATCGATACGGCGAAGTCCACCGTCACGATTGCGGCGAACGGCGCGCGAGACGTCATCGCCTATGACAGGCTGGTGCTGGCGCTCGGCAGCGAGGTGCCGCGGCCAGCCATTCCAGGTTTTGCGAAGCACGCTTTCGACGTCGACACGTTTGCAGCCGCTCAGCGGCTCGATCAGCATCTCGCAGCGCTCGGCCGCAGTGCGTCCGCGCCTGGCCGCTCCACAGTTATCGTGGTCGGTGCCGGCTTCACCGGCATTGAGGTCGCGGCCGAGATGCCTGACAAGCTGGCGAAGGCCGGCATCACCGGCGAGCGCCGCATCGTGCTGGTCGATCCGAATCCTGTTGTGGGCGCGACCATCGGCGATCACGCGCGCCCGGTCATCTCACAGGCGCTGTCGGCGCTCGATGTCGAGACGCGTCTTGGCGTGCGGGTCACCGCGCTCGACGATGGCAGCGTCACGCTGAGCTCCGGCGAAATCATTCCGGCACGGACGGTGGTGTGGTGCGCAGGCATGCGCGCCAGTCCGCTTGCGGCGTCGCTTGCCGTGGAGCGTGACCGCCTCGGGCGCATCCTCGTCGATCCCTGCATGCGGATCGCCGATTGTCCGCATGTCTTTGCAGCCGGCGACATCGCCTCCAGCCTGATCGACGGCCAGCATCCGACCGTGATGTCCTGCCAGTTCGCCCGTCCGATGGGCCGCTTCGCCGGCCACAACGCGGTGGCCGATCTTCTCGGCGCGCCGCTGCTGCCGCTGCGGATCGACTGGTACGTCACCGTGCTCGACCTCGGCGGTTGGGGCGCGCTCTACACCGAAGGCTGGGACCGTGAGGTGCGCACGACCGGCGCTGCCGCAAAGGCGACCAAGCAAACCATCAACCGCAGCCGCATCTATCCGCCGCTAACCGGCCGCAAGGAAGACCTGCTAGCCGCCGCGGCGCCGACCGTGCAGGCGCCGCCGCCGACCTATGGGACGCGGTAAGCGTCGCCGAACTTGCCGCGCTCTATTCGATGACCTCATCGGCGCCAGCGAATAGGGTTGGCGGGATCGTGACGCCGATTTTCTGTGCGGTCTTCGTGTTGATCGAAAGCTTGAAATTGGTTGGCTGACGAAAGGGCATGCTGGCGGGATTTTCGCCTCCGAGGATGCGAGCCATTTGCTCGGCCGCCTGCCTGAAACCGTCCGCCAGATCGCGGTAATAGGCCATCAAGCCGCCGGCCAAGACGAGATCGCGAAACGGGTACATGGCGGGAAGCTGCGTCCTTGCCGCGACGTCGACCAAAGCTACGCTGTTTGACAGATGCTCCGGCTCATCCGACACCAGCAGCACGTCTGACTTGGCATCCATGATCTGCGCGAACGCCGCGGCGTATGCCGCCTCGTTGAGGGTGGTGCCGAGGTCGATGTGAGTCAGGGTAAGTCTTGCCGTCTGCGCAGCCTCTCTCACCATGCCGGCCTGGATTTGTTTCCATCCTGATGACGATGTGAGATAGGCCAGTCGCGACGCCTGAGGCTTTGTCTCGAGCAGAAGTTCGAGCCGCTTTCCATGCAGCTGGATCCCTGCGTCGACGGTAACGCCTGTCACGTTTCCGCCGGGCCGGGCCAGGCTTGCAGCAACCCCCGCTGCCACAGGATCGCCGATCATCGTGACAATCGGTATCGTCGGTGTCGCCGCCCGAAGCGCGAACGTCATGGGAGGCGCTGCGGTCAAGATCGCGTCGGGATGGGTCGCAACGACTGTTCGCGCGACATCGGCGTAGGCATCGGTTTGTGCCCCGCCGGAATATCGATCCACTGCGAGATTGCGGCCCTCGGCAAGTCCGCGCCGCGCCAATTCGTCGACGAAAGCCTTGTAATACGGATTGCTCTTCAATTCGTCGACCGAGCGGGCCGGTGCGACGATCGCAATCCGCTTTTGTCGGTTGGCCGGCTGGGCGCGTGCGGCAAATGCACAGCCAGCGCTTGCCGCCAGGACGATGAACTGACGCCGTCGCATGCGATCATCCCCCACCGGGCTTCCGCCACGCTAGGGAAGCGTACCATTTCGGGCAGCAGTACACAGTCCCGGGTTAAGCCGATGGTGCTGGAGGGGAAGCAGCGACGAGGCGCTTGAACTCGGAGGGCTACCCCAGACATGAGAAAGCGCCCGTGGGGGGCGGGCGCTTTCTGTAGTCGACTTGGG
>JAEWBW010000397.1 GCA_023390955.1 Pseudomonadota bacterium | reverse complement strand
GGGGTGGCCGGCGTGGCCCTTGACCCAGTGCCAGCGGACATCGTGCGCCTTCAGCGCAGCGTCGAGGCGCTGCCATAGCTCGACATTCTTGACCGGCTTCTTGTCGGCGGTGCGCCAGCCGTTGCGCTTCCAGCCGTGGATCCAGCCGGTGATGCCCTGCCGCACATACTGGCTGTCGGTGTAGAGATCGACCGTGCAGGGCTTCTTCAGCGCTTCCAGCGCCGAGATCGCCGCCATCAACTCCATCTGGTTGTTGGTGGTGTGCGGCTGGCCGCCGTTCAGCTCCTTCTCCTTGTCGCCGAACTTCAGGATCGCACCCCAGCCGCCGGGCCCGGGATTTCCGGAGCACGCGCCGTCGGTGAAGATGGTGACGACCGGCAGCTCGCTCACGCCACCAGCCCTGACGGCATCAAGCCATAGTCGCGTGCGCTCGCGACGCCCTGGTGGAAGCGCAGCTTGCGGACATATTCCAGCGGATCCTTCGGGCGCACCAGCGCGCCCGGCGGCACGTTGAGCCAGTCGACCAGCCGCGTCAGCAGGAAGCGGATCGCGGATCCCCGAGCCAGCACGGGCAGCGCGGCCTCTTCGGCTTCGCTCAGCTTGCGCTCGCGGCCATAGGCGCTGAGGAAGGCGCGCGCCTTGGTGACGTTGAAGGAGTGATCGGGCTCAAAGCACCAGGCGTTCAGACAGATCGCCACGTCATAGGCCAGCAGATCATCGCAGGCGAAGGTGAAGTCGATCAGCCCGGAGAGCTTGTCGCCGAGGAAGAAGACGTTGTCGTTGAAGAGATCGGCGTGGATGACACCCCAGGGCAGATCCGTCGGCCACACGCCGCTCTCGAGATAGTCGAGCTCCTTGCTCAGGAAATCGCGCAGGCCCGGTTGCACCTCGTCGGCGCGGGGAGCGGCCTGCTCGAACAGCGGACGCCAGCCGGCAACCGAGAGCGCGTTGGCGCGCTTGATCGAAAAACCACGCCCTGCAAGATGCATCTTCGCCAATGCCTGGCCGACGCCGGCGCAGTGAACCGCATTCGGCTTGCGCGGCCAGACGCCTTCGAGAAAAGTGATGATGGCGGCGGGCCGGCCCGCGAGCTCGCGCAGCGCCTCGCCGTCGCGACCCTTGACCGGCTGCGGGCAATTGATGCCGTTGCCGGCCAGATGCATCATCAGCGCAAGGAAGAACGGCAGGTCGTTCTTGGCGACCCGCTTCTCGTAGAGCGTGAGGATGAAGGACCCCTTGCTGGTGTGCAGCAGGAAGTTGGAGTTTTCGACGCCCTCGGCGATGCCCTTGTAGGAGAGCAATTCGCCGAGATCGTACTGGCCAAGGAAATCCGCAAGCTCGTCGGCGGCGACGTCGGTGTAGACCGCCATAAAGGTCTACTCGGCGGCGGCTTCGGGGCGCAGCGAACGCGGCAGCGGGAAGAACTCGTTCTCCTCCGCGGCCGAGACCGTCTCCACATGCAGCGTGAAACGCTCGGCGAAGGCGTCCATGATTTCCTCGACGATCACTTCAGGCGCGGAGGCGCCCGCGGTGATGCCGAGGCTGGTGATGTTGCTGAAGCGCTCCCAGTCGATCTCGGCGGCGCGCTGCGCCAGCACGGCGATCTTGCAGCCCTCGCGCTCGGCGACCTCGCGCAGACGCTGCGAGTTCGACGAGTTCGGCGCGCCGACCACGATCAGGGCATCGACCACCGGCGCCACCTTCTTCACCGCGAGCTGGCGGTTGGTGGTGGCGTAGCAGATGTCTTCCTTGTGCGGCCCGTTGATGTTCGGGAAACGCTGCTTGAGCAGCGCCACGATCTCCGCGGTGTCGTCGATCGACAGCGTGGTCTGGGTCACGAAGGCGAGATTGTCGGGATCCTTCGGCGCGATGGTCTTGGCGTCCTCGGCGGTCTCGATCAGGGTCACGGCGCCGGCCGGAAGCTGGCCGAGGGTGCCGACCACCTCGGGGTGGTGGGAATGGCCGATCAGGAAGATCTCGCGGCCGCGCTTGAAGTGGATCGCCGCCTCGCGGTGTACCTTGGTCACCAGCGGGCAGGTCGCGTCCAGCGAGAACAAATTGCGGGTCTGGGCGTCGGCCGGGACCGATTTCGGCACGCCATGGGCCGAAAACACCACCGGAGCGGTGGTATTCGGGGGAATTTCGGCCAATTCCTCGACGAAAATCGCGCCCTTCTTCTTCAGCCCGTCCACGACATACTTGTTGTGCACGATCTCGTGGCGGACATAGACCGGGGCGCCATAGATGGTGAGCGCCCGTTCCACGGTGTCGATGGCCCGAACCACCCCGGCGCAGAAGCCGCGGGGAGAACAAAGCACGATTCGGAGGTCTGGCTTGGCTGACATAAGGGCGTTCTCGGGACCGAATCAGCCCTCAGCCTGATGGCGGGGAGCGGTCGATATGGGGCTACGACTTACGGGTATTGCTAGGACTTGGGCCCCCTTTCGGGCGCTGTCAAGGCACTATAGCAGAACCATTGCCTAAGGCCCCCCTGAAGGTTTATATAGCCCGAATTCCAGTCATCGCTGATGACCACCGGTTTCGCCTCCTAAAGGGGTGGGCGAAGCACAAAGGAGATTTGCCATGAGCAACGCACCGCTGATGCCCAAGGCGACCGCCGTCTGGCTGCTCGATAACACGGCGCTGACGTTCGACCAGGTCGCCGATTTCACCAAGATGCACCCGCTGGAGGTCCGCGCCATCGCCGACGGCGACGCCGCCCAGGGCATCAAGGGCATGGACCCCATTTCCAACGGCCAGCTGACCCGCGAGGAGATCGAGAAGGCCGAGAAGAACCAGGATTACCGGCTCCGTCTCCAGGAGAGCAAGGTGGTGCTGCCGCCCCAGCCCAAGCGCAAGGGCCCGCGCTACACCCCGGTGTCGCGCCGTCATGAGCGCCCGAGCGCCATCCTCTGGCTGCTGCGCAGCCATCCCGAGCTCAAGGACGCCCAGATCATGCGTCTGGTCGGCACCACCAAGAGCACGATCGCCAGCGTCCGCGACCGCACCCACTGGAACACCTCCCAGCTGACCCCGATCGACCCGGTCACGCTCGGCCTCTGCTCGCAGATCGAGCTCGATTTCGAAGTGGCGCGCGCGGCCAAGGAAAAGCCGATCGACGCAGCCTATGGCGGCGCCACCCTGCTGCCGGCCTCGGAGCCCACCAAGAAGGAATCCGAATACGAGACCGAGCGCTCGAGCGACGATCTCAACGTCGACGCCGTGTTCGCCAAGCTGAAGACGCTCGGCGGCAAGAAGCAGGACGACGAGGAGTAGGCTCCTCTCCGCTCATCACGGACACCATTCAAACGCGGCGGGGCAACCTGCCGCGTTTTTGTTTTTGGGGGGTGACTGGACGGATGTTGTTTGCGCGGATGGCGCCCAACACTCGGTGTCGTGCCGGCGAAGGCCGGGACCCATAACCCCAGGGAGCAGTTTGGCGAAGACACGTCGTCCGGTACTCCGACCGCACACTCACGGTAGATCACGCGGTATGGGTCTCGGCTTTCGCCGGGACGACGGTGTGGAAACTGAGTGCCTACGGCCGGGACGGATTGTTCAGCATGTATTCGCCGAGGTCGCGCTGGCGGCGATCGGCGCGGCTGGTCGCGGCGCTGCGCTGGACGTCGCGGTCCTTGCGGCAGGCCACGTATTCCGGTGAGCCCTGCGCATAGCCGCGGCCCTGGCAGACGGCGTCATCATCGTCATTGCCCATCGCCACCGGCGTCTGGTTGCGCGCGGCGCAGCCGGCGAGCGCAATGGCGAGCAGGGCTGCGGTGAGAAGGCGCGGCGCGATCGATGGCATCTAGAAGTCCCCTGATTGCGGGCACTCTGTAGCGCGAAATGGGGAGATTGTAAGTCTCGAATGACTGTCAATCTCACATCGCGGTCATGCCCCGCGAAGGCGGGGCATCCAGTACGCCGCGGCCCTTCGGCTCTTGCCTCGCCGTCTCTGGAATACTGGATCACCCGCTCCAGTGCGCAATTGCGCACAAGGCGGGTGATGACAGCGGAGGCCGGTGATGCTGCGTCGGCCCAGCCGAGATGACTTCGCGTCACACCCTGCCCTTCAGCGCCTCGCCGATCTCCTCCAGCACCTTCGGGTCCTCGATCGTCGCGGGCATGGTCCAGCTCTCGCCGTCCGCGATCTTCTTGATGGTCCCGCGCAAGATTTTCCCAGAGCGCGTTTTGGGCAGGCGGCCGACGGTGATGGCGAGCTTGAAGGCGGCGACGGGGCCGAGCCGCTCACGCACCAGCGCGACGATCTCCTTCTCGATCTCGGACGGCGAACGTTTGACGCCGGCCTTCAGCACCAGGAAGCCGCAGGGCACCTCGCCCTTGATCGCATCCTTGATGCCGAGCACGGCGCATTCGGCGACGTCGGCATGCGAGGCCAGGATCTCCTCCATGCCGCCGGTGGAGAGACGGTGGCCCGCGACATTGATGATGTCGTCGGTACGGCCCATCACGAAGACATAGCCGTCCTCATCCTTATAGCCGGCATCCGAGGTTTTGTAGTAGCCGGGGAATTCGCTCAGATACGCTTCCTTGAAGCGCGTATCCTGATTCCACAGCGTCGGCAGGCAGCCCGGCGGCATCGGCAGTTTGATGACGATCGAGCCCATCGTGTTTGGAGCGACCGGCTTCGCTGCCTCATCCACCACGTCGACCTGATAGCCCGGCATCGGTACCGTCGGCGAGCCGTGCTTCACCGGCAGCATGCCGAGCCCCACCGGATTGCCGGCAATGCACCAGCCGGTCTCGGTCTGCCACCAG
>JAEWBW010000394.1 GCA_023390955.1 Pseudomonadota bacterium | reverse complement strand
GGCTGGGCCGGCTTCAACGTCCATCTGGCCGAAGGCATGCTGCGCGAAGCCGCCGCGATGACCACGCAGATTTCCGGCGAGGTGATCCCGACCGACAAGCCGGACAATCTTGCGCTCGCCTACCGCCAGCCGGTCGGCGTCGTGCTCGGCATCGCGCCGTGGAACGCGCCTGTCATCCTCGGCGTGCGCTCGGTCGCGATGCCGCTCGCCTGCGGCAACACCGTGGTGATGAAGGCTTCTGAAATGAGCCCCGGCGTGCACCGGCTGATCGGAAGCTGCCTGGCGGAAGCCGGTCTCGGCGACGGCGTCGTCAACGTGGTGACCAACGCGCCCGAGGACGCACAGGCCGTGGTCGAGGCGCTGATCGCACATCCCGCCGTGCGCCGCGTCAACTTCACCGGCTCGACCCGCGTCGGCCGACTGATTGCGCTGGCCTGCGCCAAGCATCTCAAGCGCGTGCTGCTCGAGCTCGGCGGCAAGGCTCCGCTGGTCATCCTCGATGACGCCGATCTCGACGCGGCCGTCAACGCGGCCGCGTTCGGCGCCTTCATGAACCAGGGCCAGATCTGCATGTCGACCGAGCGCATCGTGGTCGATGACAAGGTCGCAGACGACTTCATCGCGAAGTTCGCGGCCAAGGCGAAGACGCTGCCCCATGGCGATCCCCGCAAGGGCAATGTGGTGCTGGGCTCGCTGGTGAGTGGGGCCGCCTGCGACCGCGTCGCCGGCCTGATCGACGACGCCGTTGCCAAAGGCGCGGTGGTCGCTGCGGGCGGCCACGGCACCGGCACCATCATGCCTGCCACGATCGTCGATCACGTCACCCCGGCGATGCGGATCTACGCTGAAGAAAGCTTCGGTCCCGTCGTCACGGTGGTCCGCGTCGGCAGCGTGGATGAAGCCGTGCGTGTCGCCAACGACACCGAATACGGTCTGTCATCGGCGGTGTTCGGCCGCGACATCGCCCGCGCGCTCGACGTCGCCAAGCGGATCGAAGCGGGCATCTGCCACATCAACGCGCCGACCGTGCATGACGAGCCGCAGATGCCGTTCGGCGGCACCAAGGCCTCCGGCTATGGCCGCTTCGGCGGCAAGGCCGCGATCGACGAGTTCACGGAGCTGCGCTGGATCACGATCCAGACCGGCCCGCGCCACTATCCGTTCTGAGGTCGGTGCGAGGGGCGCGGCTCGCGCCCCTACTCCGCCGCCTGCCGCACGTGACGCGCGGTCGGCGTGCGCATGGTGACGAGCTCTTCGGCCGCTGACGGATGCAGCGCGATCGTCGCGTCGAAATCGGCCTTCGTTGCCTTCATCTTCACGGCGATGGCGACGGCCTGGGTGATCTCGGCGGCGGCATCGCCGACGATGTGGCAACCCAGCACGCGATCGCTGGTGCCATCGACCACGAGCTTCATCAGCACGCGCGTGTCGCGGCCGGACATGGTCGCCTTGATCGGGCGGAACGTGGTCTTGTAGATGTCGACGTGGCTGTATTCGGCCCGCGCCTCGGTCTCGGTGAGACCGACGGTGCCGACTTCCGGCTGCGAGAACACGGCGGTCGGGATGTTGGAATGATCAACCCGCACGTCGCGCTTGCCGAACACGGTGTCGGCGAAGGCGTGGCCCTCGCGGATCGCGACCGGCGTCAGGTTGAAGCGATGGGTGACGTCGCCGATGGCGTAGATGCTGTCGACCGAGCTTTTCGAGTGGCCATCGACGGCGATGCCGCCGTTCTTCGGATTGATCGCCACGCCGGCCTTCTCGAGGCCGAGATTGGCGACCGCCGGATGACGGCCGATCGCGAACATCACCTGGTCGGAGGCAAGGCTCGATCCGTTCGACAGATGCGTGGTGAACTCGTCGCCGTGGCGATCGACCTTCGCCACCGTGCAGCCGGTGAGGATGGTGATGCCCTGCTTCTCCATTTCGGTGCGGACATGGGCGCGAACGTCCTCGTCGAACCCGCGCAGGATGTTGTCGCCGCGATAGATCACGGTGACGTCGGAGCCGAAGCCGGCGAAGATGCCGGCGAATTCCAGCGCGATGTAGCCACCGCCCTGGATCACGATCCGCCGCGGCAGCTTCTTCAGGTGAAACGCCTCGTTGGAGGAGATCACGTGCTCGATGCCCGGAATCGAGGCGCCATGGTTGGGCGCACCGCCGGTGGCGACCAGGATGTATTTCGCGGTGATCTTCTTGTCGTCCGCGAGCAGGCGGACGGTGTGGGCGTCCTCAATCACGGCGCGGCTCTTGACGACCCGCGCGCCTGATTTCTCGACGTTGGCGGTGTAGGCCGCCTCCAGCCGCGCGATTTCCTTGTCCTTGTTGGCGATCAGCGTCGGCCAGTCGAAGCTCGCGGGCGGAACGGTCCAGCCGAAGCCGGCGGCATCCTCGAGCTCGTGGCGGAAATGCGACCCGATCACGAACAGCTTCTTGGGCACGCAGCCGCGGATCACGCAGGTGCCGCCCATGCGGTACTCTTCCGCGATCATCACGCGGGCACCGTAACCGGCCGCGATTCGTGCGGCGCGTACGCCGCCCGAGCCGCCACCGATGACAAAGAGGTCGAAATCGTATTCAGCCATTATCCACCCCGACCTCTCGGCACGCTTGTCGCCTCTGGCTCAGAGGTCCTTGCCGCGCTTCTTCATTTCGGTACGGAAGGCGGCGACGACAACCGCGCTGAAGTCCTGGGCCCATGAATTCATGAAGGTCATGCTGAGGCCAATGGCCCGGGGCTCGGAGGTGATCAGCTTCTTGCCCAGCGGCGACTTGTAGAAGGTCACGAGGTCCTTGAGCTCCTGCTCGGTGAACTCGCTGGCATAGATCTGCGCCATGCCTTCGGTGATCTCCTTCTCGCGACCGCTGAGCTGCTGAGCGATGATCGGCGCGAGCTCGTTCAGATCCTTCTGGTAGTTCAGGTTCTGCGCAAGCAGCGTGGTCTTGGCCTTCTCGACCATGCCGGGCACCGCATTCGCGTACATCGCGTTCGCGTTCTTCAGCTCCAGGATTTCCTTGGCGGCGGCAATCGCGGCGGGCGAGGATTGCGGCGGCGCTGCCACCGGCGCCTTCGGCGTCACGGCCTTCGGGGCCTGCGCCATGGCCGGAAGCGCAGTGAGCGTCACGCCCAAAGCGAGGGTCACGGCCGGCAGGACTTTCAACAAACGCTTCATTCTCATCTCCTCTTCGGCGGCTTACCGCCCTTCAATCACGCGGATTCCGCCTTCGCCCGCCAGAACGGTCATGCTGGCAAGGCCAATGAACAATCCATGCTCGACCACACCCGGGATCGCGCTCAATGCCTTGGCGAGCCGCGGGGGATCCTCAATCCGTCCAAGATGGGCATCGACGATCCAGTGGCCACCATCGGTGACGAAAACGTGGCCGTCCTTGGCTTTGCGGACCGCCATCGGTCCGGAGACGCCGCAATCCGCAAAAGCCGTCGTGATCGCCCGCCTGGTCGCGGCGAGCCCGAACGGAATGACTTCCACCGGCAGCGGAAAGCGGCCGAGCGTCGGGACCCATTTGCTGTCGTCGGCGATCACGATCATGCGGTCCGAGGCGGCCGCCACGATCTTCTCGCGCAGCAGCGCCCCACCGCCGCCCTTGATCAGGTTGAAGGCCGGGTCGACCTCGTCGGCGCCGTCGACCGTGAGGTCGAGGTGGTCGATATCGTCCAGCGTGGTCAGCGGCACGCCGCAGCGCTCGGCATCGGCGCGGGTCGCCTCCGAGGTCGGCACGCCGATCACTTTCAGGCCGGCGCTGACGCGCTCGCCGAGCAGCTCGACGAAGTGTTTTGCGGTCGATCCCGTGCCGAGGCCAAGCTGCATGCCGTCACGCACCTCTTCGAGAGCGCGTGCCGCCGCCTGTCGCTTCAACTTGTCCATGTCCACGTGACGTCTGCCCTTCATGCCCGCCTGGGATGCCGCCGAATTAGGCCGTTTTCGGCGGCCTATCTAGCCCCGTTTTACGCCCGGGAACAGGTATAAGTATAAGGTGAACTTATGGGCGATCCGCTTGCGCGGGGGCCGCCGGACCGGTAGCGCAGGGACATGACCGCTCCCCACACCATTGTTTTCGATCTCGACGGCACGCTGGTGGACACCGCGCCCGACCTGATCACCGCGCTGAACCACGTGCTGGACCGCGAAGGGCTGCCGCCCGTGCCGCTCCACGCCGCCCGCAACATGATCGGGGCCGGCGCCCGCAAGCTGATCGAGCGCGGATTGGAGGCCGAAGGCCGGACCATGACCGTCGACGAGCTCAACCGGATGACGGCGGATTTCATCGCCTATTACGCCGACCACATCGCCGACGAATCGCGCCCGTTCGAAGGGCTGGAAGCGGCGCTCGACGATCTCGCCACGCGCGGGCACCGGCTGGCGGTCTGCACCAACAAGCTGGAATGGCTGTCCAGGAAGCTTCTGGACGCGCTGAACCTGACCCCTCGCTTCGCCGCCATCTGCGGCGCCGACACGTTTGGGGTCCAAAAGCCCGATCCGACCATCTTCCGCGAAACCGTGGCGAGGGCCGGCGGACAGGTCGCCAGCAGCATCATGGTCGGCGATGCCGGAACCGACGTCGGGGTGGCGCGCCGGGCCTCCGTCCCCGTCATCGGGGTCAGCTTTGGCTACACCGACGTGCCCATCGCGGACCTCAAGCCGGACCGCCTGATCCATCATATGAAGGACCTGCCGGACGCCGTGACCAGCCTGATGGCGGCTCGCTAGGGCATCCAAGCATTTGATATTGCTTGTGGAACAGGACCACTTCCGGCGTTAACCATCTATTGACCTTACCCGCCCGGCCCGTTGCGCGGCCAAACCGGCACTCCTAAGGTCCCACCTCAGGGAACGTGGCGGTTCGTCGCAGTGGTGGATGTCATGCGTCGTGTGCTCGCGATTGCGTTTGCGGGAATGAGCCTGGCGGGCTGTTCCGGGATGTCCTGGGACATGTTCAAGTCGACCCCGCCCGTCGTCCAGGTCCAGCTCGAATCGAGCCCACCCGGCGCGGATGCCCGCACCTCGCTCGGTCCCGGCTGCAAGACGCCCTGCTCGGTCTCGGTTCCCGCCCCCGACGCGCCCTTCACCGTCAGCTACACCCTGAACAAGTTCCTGCCGGCCAGCGTGCCCGTGAACGTGATCAAGAATCCCGGGGACTTCTCCACACCCGCGAGCATCACCACGGATCCGAACCCGGTCTTCGCGGAATTGCAGCCTGCCGTGCCGCCGAAGCCCGCGAGAAAGCCGCACCGGCCGAAGAAGCCGAAAGCACCGCCGGCGGCCGCTGCAGCACCGGCCCCAGCCGCCGCCTCGCCGTTCCCGGCCCCGCCTCCTCCTTCACGTTAAGATGCGAGATCTGCTCCAGGCTTTTGTTTGGGCATGATCTTTCCGGAAAACCACGGCACATTTTCCAGATGGCCCGCGACGCGTGCAGCGCACGATTGTCGCGGCTCGCGGGGATGCTTAGATTGCTTCCAGGAATGTTTGATGCCGCGCAAGGCGCGGTCGTCGTGCTTGTGACAAGGCCTGTTGAATGAACGGTCCCGCTGTGAGTCTCTCCCCGCTATCCGCTCCGATGACCGACCCGTTCGGCCGGACCATCACCTATCTGCGGGTGTCGGTGACCGACCGCTGCGACCTGCGCTGCTTCTACTGCATGTCCGAGGAC
>JAEWBW010000270.1 GCA_023390955.1 Pseudomonadota bacterium | reverse complement strand
CAATGCGATGGCGTATTCGACCTCGGCATCGACATTGTCGGCGAGCGAGGCGGCCTGGAGCAGCCGTACGGCCTTGGCGAGATCCTTCTCAACACCGGTGCCTTCCTTGTAGAAGGTCGCCAGCGCGTATTGCGCCTCGGGAAGGCCCGCGTCGGCCGCCTGGCGCAACAGTTCGGCGGATCGCCTGACGTCCTGCGGCAGCGTCTGCCCATCGAGATAGAGCAGCGCGAGATTATAGGCCGCCTTTGGTTCACCGAGCTTGGACGCGGAGGCGAGCAGCTTGACGGCATCCGGCTTGTCGACCGGACCGCCGCGGCCGGCGATGCGCATCATCGCGAGCGCGAACATCCCCTCACGGTCGCCGGCGTCTGACGCGCGCTTGTACCATTCGGCCGCCCTGACATAGTCGCGCTTGACGCCCATCGCGTTGGCATAGAGCTCGCCCAGCATGGTCATCGCCTTGGGATCGCCGGTCTGCGCGCGTTGGGTCGCGAGATCGAAGGCGGTCTTGTACTGGCCGCGCTGATAGGCGCCGTATACGAGATCGGCATTGGAATTGTCGGCCGGCGGCGCCGGGATCACCGTGGCCGCCGGTGGCGGCTTCGGCGACGCCGACGGAGAAGGCTTTGGCGCAGCCTCCTTCTTGGAAGCGGCGGGCGGTTTGGGCTTGGCCTTTTCCGGTACAGGGCTTGGCTTTGAAGGGCTTGGCTTCGCGCTCGGCGTGGTGGCCGGCGGCGACAGCTGGAGCTGCGCGGTCGCAGGTGCGGCCAGGAGCAGCGAAGCAAGGAGGGCGATGGCGCGCGAAAGCTTCATGGCGGGCTGCTAGCCGTGCCCCTGGGGCGCAGCCGAATCCGCAAAGCCTTTCTTGATCGCGGCCTCGGCGTCGGCCAGAGCGGCCTTGGCGCCGCGCGCATCGGCCCAGATGAAGTCGCCGACCAGGACGAAATCCGCGCCAGCGGCGGCAAACTCCTGCGCTTCCGCAATTGAGGTGGCAAAGCCGACGCAGGGCGGCTCGAACAGTTCGGCCCACCAGTCCAGCCGCTCCGCGATCGCCTGCGCAGACGGCCGCTGTCCCTTCGCGTCAGGCTCGCCGAACAGCACATAGTCTGCGCCGATCTCGCCTGCGTCCATGGAATGGTGCCGCGTGGTCAGGCCGCCGACGCCGGCGATGCGATCCGGCTTGAGCGACGGCAGCGCCTCTTTCAGCGCAGCGATGCCGGGGAGGTGCGCGCCGTCCGCGCCGCCGCGCGCGACCAGCTCGGCATGGCCGTCGACGAGCAGCGCGGCGCCGGCCTTCTGCACCGGGGGCGCGAACGCCTTGATGCGCGTGATCATGGTGCGCTGGTCGGTCTCCTTCAGCCGCAGCAGCACGGCTGCAACATCGGCAGCGGCAAGCAGGCTTGGCAGCTCGGCCAGCAGCGAAGCTGGGTCATCGACCATTGGTGTCGCGAGATAGAGACGCGGCGCCGGGCGCGGGGGAGGCGGTTTGTTCGACAAGATCTAGGCTGCCTTCTTTTCCAGGCTGCTTTGCCACTCACCCTTGGAGGCGAGTCCGTTCATGCGCGCACGATGGCTGAATGCGCTTTGGCCGGCAGCGACGTTATCGGCCTTGCCCGCCCACGCCTTCTGCGGCGCCGCCTGCAGCGCGCGGCCGTAGGAGAAGGTCAGGCCCCAGGGCAGCGCACCGAGCCTGTGCATGGCGTCGAGATGCGCGGTCGCGTCCTCGTCCGACTGGCCGCCGGACAGGAAGGCGATGCCGGGCACCGCTGCAGGCACGCAGGCCTTCAGCAGGCGCACGGTCTTTTCCGCGACCTCTGCGACGGAGGCCTGCTTCGCGCATTTCTTGCCTGACACTGCCATGTTCGGCTTCAGCACCATGCCCTCGAGCGCGACGCGCTGCACGCGCAACTCCTGAAAGGTCTTGTTGAGCACGCGTTGCGTCACCTCAAAGCAGCGGTCGATGTCGTGATCGCCGTCCATCAGGACTTCCGGCTCGACGATCGGCACGATCTGCGTCGCCTGGCACAGCGCGGCGTAGCGCGCCAGCGCATGCGCATTGACGCTGATCGCGGTCATCGACGGGATGCCGCTGCCGATGTCGATCACCGCGCGCCATTTGGCGAAGCGCGCGCCGCGCTCGTAATATTTCTTCAGTCGCTCGGCGAGCCTGTCGAGGCCTACCGTGACGAGCTCGCCCGGGCACATCGGCAGGGCCTGCGTGCCTTCGTCGACCTTGATGCCGGGGATGGCGCCGCTCTGCTCGATCAGCTTCACGAGCGGCGTGCCGTCCTTGGCGTTCTGCCAGATCGTTTCGTCATAGAGGATCACGCCGGAGATGTACTGGCTCATGGCGTCCTTCGAGCGAAACAGCATCTCGCGATAATCGCGGCGGCTGTCCTCGGTGGACTCGACCCCGATCGCGTCGAACCGCTTCTTGATCGTGCCGGAGGATTCGTCGGCAGCCAGAATGCCCTTGCCGGGCGCGACCATGGCGCGCGCCACGCGGTTGAGCTCAGTCAGATTCATCGAGAGGTCCTCCCAAAACGATTCTGCCTTGCCCGCGAAAATAGACCGTTCTCGGGCAATTGCCGAGTTAACGTTCGTCGCAGGGTAAAATGGGAGGGAGCGGCTTGCCAAAAACGGTCATTCCGGGGTCGCCGCCTTGCGACGCCCCGGAATGAGGGAGAGTTGGTAGTGATCGGCCTTACGCGATCTTCGGGTCGAGCTCGCCCTTGGCGTAGCGCTTGGCCATCTCGGCGGTGGTCAGGACCCGCTTGAACTTGGAGGCCTGGCCCGCGGTGTTGAACTCCTGGAGCCGCTGCTTGCACAGCTTGGTCATGGCTTCCATCGCCGGCTTCAGGTACTTGCGCGGATCGAACTCTTCCGGGCTGTCCTTGAGGACTTTGCGGATCTGGCCGGTCATCGCCATGCGGTTGTCGGTGT
>JAEWBW010000268.1 GCA_023390955.1 Pseudomonadota bacterium | reverse complement strand
GGTATGTCGGGCTCGATGCCGATGCCACCAGGCTCGGCGACCGTCTCTGGCACGGCGAGGAGCTGGATGAGCCCAGCGCCGATCGTGTGCTCGCGCTGTTCCGCCTGACCTTTGCCGATTCAACGCTCGCACTTGATGACGTCGAGGACGAGCCGGTCTATCTGATCCTGTCGATGTCGGCGGATCAGAAGCTCCGGATGAAGCCGCAGAATCTGCTGACGGGCCTGCCGGTGAAGCGTCTGGAGATGGTGACATGAGCCCCGCGGCGGTGCCATTGCTGTCGATCCCGGTCGGCGTTGTGGTCGAGCGGCGCAAGGCAAGTTCGCCTTGGGCCGATTTTGTCTGGCGCGGCATCGCCGTGCTGCCGGACGAGCCGGCGACAAAACCCTGGACCGTGCTGCGCGAGCAGGACGGAACAACGTTGTTCTATGCGGGACGTGCAGCCGTCGATCTCTATCCGTCCGAAACCGCACGCTATCGCGATAATCTTACCTCGGGCAGCCCGAGCATTTGGACGGTGCTGTCGCCTTCGGAAGGCGCCTGGCCCTACACGGTTACGACCGTGACTGCCGATCCCGCGGAAGGCGAGGGCTTTACCGAGGCCGCCGACAATCTCGTCGAGGCGGTGCCGATGCCGGAGGCGTTGCGCGAGACGATTGAAGGCTTCATTGCCGAGCACCATGTCGAGCGGGAATTCGTCAAGCGCAAGCGGCGCCGCGCTGATCCCGAGGCGCTCGCCCGGCGCGACCATGAAGGCGGACAGGAATGAGCGAGGAAGAGTTCCTTGCACGCTGGTCCCGCCGCAAGCGCGAGCAGCAAGCGGAGGCGGCGAAGCCTGTCGAGGTGCAGCCCGCGCCGCCTCCGCTTGAGGCCAAGGACGACTCGAAGGACGGTTTGAAGGACGTCGAGAGCGAGTTCGATCTCTCGAGCCTGCCGTCGATCGACGAGATCAACGCCGCGACCGACATCACCGCGTTCCTGCGCAAGGGTATTCCACAGGAGCTCAGTCGTGCGGCCCTTCGCCGCGCTTGGGCCACCGATCCCGCGATCCGCGACTTCGTCGGGCTTGCAGAGAACGCATGGGATTTTAACGACCCGAACGCGATGCCGGGGTTCGGACCACTCGACTACACCTCGGAACAACTGGCGGCGCTCGTCGATCGCGTCGTCGGCGGCGTGCGCGAGGCAGTGCAGTCGTTGCCGGATTTTCCCGGCGAAGCTACGGATTCTTCGGCGGAATTGCCGCAAGCGGACGCCGCCAGCCCAATCGAATCCGTTGAACAGTCGGATGAGCCGGAACCATCGACGCCAACTGTTGCGTCGCAACCGACGGTGGCCGAGAGACCTGCGGATTTCGCTGAGCTCGTCCGTCCCCGCACGCATGGTGGTGCACTGCCACACTGACCGATTCGGGCGATGAGCCATAGCCTCAGGCTATGCGCAGCGATTGACCGTGCGCGGAGCCGAGAATACGCTTCCCATACTGCTTTGTAACAAAAGCAATAATCGAGCAGACGGCACTTGGCAGACGGGACTCGGATGGGAGGTCCACGTGCGGGATGACGGTCTTGATCGTGCAATCGGTGCCGCGGGCGGCATCGCTGAGCTTGCGCGCAAAATCGGCATCAGCCAGCCATCTGTCTCGAACTGGACCAGGGTCCCCGCACAACGGGTGATTGCAGTCGAAGCCGCGACTGGCGTCTCCAGGAACGATCTCCGCCCTGATCTCTACAGCGAGCTCGCAACACCGCCATTGCCGATCGATCCCGTCGATGCGGCACGCGCGCGGGAATACGCACTGCTGGCAACGCTGCTGTCCGCGCCGCCGTCGCGGCGCCTGCTCGAGCAATTGTCCGCGCTGACGGGCGATGCGACGCCGCTCGGGCGCGCGCATGTCGCGCTGGCCGACGCAGCCTCGATCGCGGTGCCGGCAAAGGTCGAGCGCGAATATTTCGATCTGTTCGTCGGGCTCGGCCGCGGCGAATTGCTGCCCTATGCCTCGTATTATCTCACCGGCTTCCTCAACGAACGGCCGTTGTCGCGCCTGCGCGCGGACATGGCAGCGCTCGGCATCGAGCGGGTCGCCAACAATTCCGAGCCCGAGGATCACGCCGCGATCCTGTGCGAGATCATGTCGGGCCTTGCCGATGGCTGCCTCGACGCATCGCCCGAGGCCCAGCGCGCCTTCTTCGAAAAACATGTGTCGCCCTGGATCGGGCGGCTGTTCGCCGACATGGAGCGCACAGACAACGCCCGCTTCTACCGGGCCGTCGGTGCGCTCGGCCGTGCCTTCATCGAGATCGAGACGGAAGCATTCACATTCGCCAACTGACCGGCGGGCGTCGGTCCAGGAGAGATGCGATGAGTGACGGGACGAAAGCCAAGGTGGGACGCCGCGATTTCCTGCGCAAGGTCGGCATCGGCACGGTCGGCGCCGGCGCGACGATTGCCGCGCCGCTGGTCGGGCCGGCGCAGGCCGACAGCGAGAACAACGATGAGAAGCGCAAGGCGCGCTACAAGGAATCCGACCACGTGAAGACCTTCTACCGCGTCAACCGCTATCCGGCTTGAGAGGGAGGCTGCCCGTGCTTATCAAGCGAACACATCAGCGTTCCGATCGCCGCGGCTCCGTCGCAGAATCCCTCGCGAGCCAGGGCGGAGGCCTTGATCGCCGCAGCTTCCTGCGCAGGTCCGGACTTGCAGGCGGCGCGCTCGCGGCACTCAGCACCATGCCGATCGGCAGCGTGCGCAAGGCGGAGGCGGCCGCTGCCGGGCCGCTCTCGGCCGGCGCCACCGTCAAGAAGAGCATCTGCACCCATTGCGCCGTCGGCTGCACCGTCACGGCCGAGGTGTTGAACGGCGTCTGGATCGGCCAGGAGCCGAGCTGGGATTCGCCGATCAACCGCGGCTCGCATTGCGCCAAGGGCGCCTCGGTGCGCGAGCTCGTGCACAGCGATCGCCGGCTGCGTTACCCGATGAAGCTCGTCAACGGTCAGTGGACACGCGTGTCCTGGGACGTCGCGGTCAACGAGATCGGCGACAAGCTGATGCAGATCCGCGAGAAGTCGGGGAGCGATTCCGTCTACTGGCTCGGCTCGGCCAAGATGACGAACGAGGGCTCCTACCTGTTCCGCAAGTTCGGCGCGTTCTGGGGCACCAACAACACCGACCACCAGGCCCGCATCTGCCATTCCACCACCGTCACCGGCGTCGCCAATACCTGGGGCTATGGCGCCATGACGAACAGCATCAACGACATGCGCAACTCCAAGACGATGCTGTTCATCGGCAGCAACGCGGCGGAAGCGCATCCCGTCAGCATGCAGCATCTGCTGGAATCCAAGGAGCTCAACAAGTCGAACTTCATCGTGTTCGACCCGCGGCTGACGCGCACCGCCGCGCATGCCACCGAATATGTCCCGATCCGTCCCGGCACCGACATTCCCGTCCTCTATGGCATGATGTGGCACATCCTGAAGAACGGCTGGGAGGACAAGGATTTCATCGCCCAGCGCGTCTATGGCTTCGACGACCTGCGCAAGGAGGTCGAGAAGTGGAATCCGCAGGAGACCGAGCGCGTCA
>JAEWBW010000187.1 GCA_023390955.1 Pseudomonadota bacterium | reverse complement strand
ATTCCGGCGGCGGCCAGCCCGGCCGCATCCTGAAGTGCAAGGGCTGGGAGACCGATCCCAACGCCTACATCTACTTCATCACCCAGGCCCCGGTCTGGGAGAAGATCTGCGACGTGATCGGCGAGCCGACCTGGAAGACCGATCCGAACTACGCCAAGCCGGCCGTCCGCCTGCCGCGCCTGAACGAGATCTTCGCCCGCATCGAGCAGTGGACGATGACGAAGACGAAGTTCGAGGCGATGGAAATCCTCAACAAGGACGACATCCCCTGCGGCCCGATCCTGTCGATGAAGGAGATCGCGGAAGACCAGTCGCTGCGCGCGACCGGCACCGTTGTCGAGGTCGATCACCCGACCCGCGGCAAGTACATCTCGGTCGGCAACCCGATCAAGCTGTCGGACTCCGCCAGCGACGTGACCCGCTCCCCGCTGCTCGGCGAGCACACCGACGAGATCCTGCGATCCGTGCTCGGCTTCAGCGATCACCAGGTCGCCGAGATCCACGACTCCGGCGCACTCGATCCGCCGCGCAAGCAGGCCGCCGAGTAAAGCGGGCACGACCTCAACAAACGAAAGGCCGCCGGTTTCGGCGGCCTTTTTTGTTGCGCGTGCCCTCGCGACCGGGGGCTTCAGCAATACTTTGAAAACAACCCCATGCACAGTAGCCGGGGCCGCCGCGCGCTCACGTTCGCTATATCCGAATTTTCACTTGACGCGTCGGGCAAAACAGGTGTAGTCTGCCACCATCCCAAGAATTCAGAAAACGTGGACACCCCTCCCAGGGCGGGTGAATATCGCTTTCGCAAAATGGGACCGCTGACACGGAACGGACGGCGTACCGGCCCGTTATTGCGATGGCCGCGGCGCTGCCGGGATACCGAGCGACATGGCCAATGCCAAAATTGCGATCCACGCTTCGCGCGTGCCGCCTGGAAGAGTTTCTCCCCTGCGAACCCGCACATCGAAACCAATCGTTCACGCGGCCCCTGCGGCAGCCACTGCATCTGGCGCCGGCGAGGTCGGACGAATTCGTTCAAACCGAGGTTGAAATGCTGAAACATGAATCCGCATCGCGCGCCCTGCGGGAGGCCAACAAGCTCTTCAAGCCGGCAGCAGCCAAGCCGATCCTGAGTGAATATGCGGAGGCCCAAAAGTCCTTCCAGCAAAACCGGGAGCGGCTGAAGGCTGAACGACTGGCCCGCGACGCTGCGGCGGGACACGGCGGCAAATAGCGAGGAGGCTGGCGCAGCGCGTACACCTGTTTGCCGCGCCCCTTCTCGTCGCTCCACCGCCCCAAAAACAAAACCCGCCCGATCCTGGGATCGAGCGGGCAGCGTTACCGTTTCAGTACATCCGTGAAACGGCGACTGGCCTTAGGCCAGCGAGAGGTTTTCTGCGCTGACCTTGCCGCGCATCTTGTCGGTCTTGATCTCGAAATTGACCTGTTGGCCTTCGGCGAGACCGGAAAGACCAGCACGCTCGACTGCGCTGATGTGAACGAACACATCATTGCCGCCGTCGTTCGGCTGAATGAATCCAAAACCCTTCTGGCCGTTGAACCACTTCACGGTACCTGTCGTCATAGTCGTCTCCAAAGCGCATGCGAGCGCATTCTGCGTGACACTCACGCAGTTCCAATTCAATTCGTCGATGTCTTTGGAAAAGGAGCCCGCGGGCGCATTCAACAAGGCACAGCGGCTGAACGAACAACTCGCAGTATACACCTCATTGCGGCAACCGAAAGGCACAGATTCACGATGCCGCCACCGTTCGAAGAGGCCACCGGCTTCAGCGGCCCCTTCTGTGAGGAGTCCCTCAACCGGGCGCCAGTGCCTGCCCGACGGCATAGAGCGAACAGTCCTTCCAGGCGGCCACACATTGGCGCATCGCCTCGTTCTTCGCCTCATCGACGGTGCGCTGGGTGGAGGTCACCGATGAGCAATGCCCCTCGCGATTCCAGGCATAGGCTTTGACGTCGGTCCGCGCTTTCACATAGGCGTCGAAATAGCTCGTGCACGCGGCATTGAGCGGTGTCGGCACAGGAATGGCTGCGGGCGGTGGCAATTCGACCACCAGCGACGACGGCAGGCGCTGCTGATTCAAAAAGCTCTCGACGGCGGGCCACCAGAGGTCCGCAGGTCCCATCGGCACCATCGCATGTCCATCGACGCCAAAGGGCGGCAGGACCTGCAATTGCGCAGGCGCACCGGCGGCGACGTAAGCGTCGAACATGCGACGCCCGAGCGCCACCGGAGCGCTTCGGTCGTTCTCCGAATAGAGCCACAGCGCTGGGATTCGCGCGCTGCGGCCAAAAATGCCGGCGTTCGCCACAAGACGATCGGGACTGCAGGTGCGACCGGGGACCGAACCGTGCGCGCCTTCGAAACTCAGGACCGCAACGACGCCTGGGGGATTGTCCGCGGCCGCAGCCGTCACCGCGAAGCCGCCGGTCGAATGCCCCACCAGCAAGACCTGATCGGGCTCGACCCAGGACTCGCCGCGGAGCGTGGCAAGAGCGCCGATCACGTCCTCAGCCGCGATGCGCCCGACGGCGAGATAATCCTGATCGTTGCATGGACCGGACAAGGTTTCGGCAAAACGTCCCTCCGAGCGACCGAAGCCGCGGCGCATGATCGATGCGACGGCATAACCATGTTGTGCGAATGCGACGGCCGGGTTGAGAAGATCGGCGGGCGATTGTCGCGCCGTCGCGTCGCGAAATGCTTGCCCCTGTTCCCGGAAGCGTCCCGTGGACCAGCAAAACCAGCGGAAAGCGCCCGGGGCGCTCCGGACGGATGACCATGGTCTCAAGCCTGATCTGGGCCCCATCGGCGAGCGTGACCGGGAGCATTATCTCCTGGCGCAAGAGACCCGGCAGCGCGGGATCAGCGGCGGCCTGAGACAGCAGGAGCATGAGCAGCGCGGTCACACAGCCAGACAGCCTCATCGTCGTCCCCCCGCTCCCGCAGAACGACTGTGAGGCTACACAATCCTGGGTAGTCAAGATAGGGTGAACGCTACAAAAGACAAAGGGCCGCCAGTTGGCGACCCTTTCGGTTCATGCATCGCGTGCCCGATCAGGCGAACGGCACGCCGTAATAATCGCTGACACCGCGGGTCGTGGTCGGGTCGTTCCAGTTCCAGGCCCGCTCCTCCCGATACTTGGGAGCGCCGCGCAACTGCGTCTCGGTGATCCCTGTGACGTAGCCTTCGAGGCGTGTGTCGTATTTCAGCGATTGCCACGGCAGCGGATAGTGGTCGTCGCCGATCCCGAGGAAGCCGCCGAAGCTGAGCACGGCGTAGGACACCTTGCCGCTGACCTTGTCGATCATCACGCGCTCGATGCTTCCGATCTTCTGCTGATCGCCGCCATAGACGGCCGTCCCTTCGACCTTGTCGCTGCCGATCAGAGATCCGGTTTCACGCATTTCCGTCGTCATATCTCTCTCCTCCTGCTGTTGATCAGCTTGTCCTTGATCAAGCGGAGGTGGCTGCGTTCGTTCCTATTTCGGAGAGCGGCATCACGACACATGACCTTGATCGATGTGCGACGGCGTCTTCTTCTCGCGCTGAGGCGTCATGCGCGCCGGATCGGGAGCGCCGGGGACGCCGCGCGGACCAAGCTGCGCGCGCTGGATATCATCCTCGGAAAATTCAGGCTCGATACCGACGGGCGGACGAGACCGCGGCGCGGTCGGTGGCGGAGCTTCCCTTCCCGGCCGGCCGATCTCGGCTTCGCGATACAGCTCGCGCGTCGCCTCGTCCCGCACGGGATCGAGCGCACGGTTGCGATAGTGAGAGCTGAGCACGCCGTAGATCAGGGCGACGAGGAGGACAAAGGCGCCTGCGAAGAAGATGATTTCACCCATGATAGTACTCCTCTGGCGATACTCCTTCGCGGAGGCCTTGCAGCAGGTCCGCATTCGGCTGTTGCGTGAAGAAGAAGACCAGTCCCCGGCACCCGTCACAACGGAAGGCCAGGGACTGAGTTGGGGAGTCGGCTCGCGACATCCATTCAGTACAGGCGGGGCATTCCATTTGCGTGCAATCCGCCCGCAAGCCGTTGGTTCCTAAATGATTGCTTTCAATTCCGGACAAAGCAGCGCAGGCGCAGGAACCGCTCCCCGCGCTGCAGGGTTCGACTCTCCACACCACGAGCACATCGGAACAGGATCCTCTGCGTGGATAGCCAATCGATTCCGGACACACTGGTTCGCCGCATGCGCACGACGTCCGGCCTGTCGGACGAGGAGCTCCGCGTCATTCGCGACTTGCCGATCCAGGTCAAGACGTTCCCGCCCGAACAGCACATCGTTCGCGACGGCGACCGTCCCAACAATTGCTGCCTGATCGTCAAGGGATTTGGCCTGCGGTCGAAGACCACCACTCGGGGACAGCGGCAGATCCTGTCGCTTCACGTTCCCGGTGACATCCCGGACCTCCAGAGCCTGCACCTGCAGGTCATGGATCATGATCTGGTCACGCTGACGGAAGCCACGCTCGGCTTCATCAGCCATGCAGCACTGCGCAAGCTGCATCGCGAGCGGCCGGATGTCGCGGAACTGTTCTGGCGCGACACCTTGATCGACGCCGCGATGTTCCGTGAGTGGATCGTCAATATCGGACAGCGGCCGGCGCCAAGCCGGCTGGCCCACATCATGGCCGAGCTCCGCCAGCGCCTCCTGACCATCGGGCTCACCGACGGCCGCAGCTTCGACATGCCGCTAACCCAGGAGCAGATCGGCGATGCACTCGGGATTACCTCGATCCATGCCAACCGGGTGATCAAACAGCTTCGCGCCGATGGCGTCGTCGACATTCACCGCGGACGGGTGACGATCATGGACGAGCGCAAATTCGAGGAACTGGCCGATTTCGACGATCGTTACCTGCATCAGTCGCCCGATCTGTGAGACGGAGCTGCCCATGTCCCACTATCAGTTTCATATCCGGGAAGACGGCCATGTGTTCGAGGACGACGAGGGTCGCGACTTCACCACCAGCGAGGCGGCACGGCAGGAAGCCGTCGCCACCGGTGCTGCGATCGCGCGCGACGCTTTCGTCAGCGGCCAGGCGCAGCAGGTCGTGATCCAGGTCGACCGGGACGGCAGTCCGTTCGTGAAAGTGTCGATCTCGCTCGACGTCGAAGAGCAGCCTGCCCTACCGCGGGCGCTGACGACAAACTGACATCTCAAGCAAGCTGAGGAGTTGAAGATGGGACTGGCTCAATATGCGATCGTACCGGTGCGTGATCAGTGGGGCGTGCTGCATGACGGCAACATCAATGGCGAGTATGCGACCAAGGAGGCTGCGTTCGAATCCGCGGCCGCAGCCGCCTCGCTCGCCATCCGGCAGGGGCACGAGGTGCATGTGAGCGTGCCGGCGAGGGAGGCCGGCGACAACGCGCTCGGGTCGTAGGGACCGCCGGTCCCTTCCGCACGGACCCGCGAAAAAACGCGACAGTAATACACATTAGTTAGCGACGGCGCGCCCCGGCGGCCGCACCCTTGCGGTCTCAACCGGGAGGCCGCGCGATGAAAAAGCGCAATCGCACGAAGCACACCCTGTCCTTTGACGCGCGCCTTCAGCGAGCCGCGGACGCGGCCCGCGAAGCCGCAAGGAAGTTGCCCTTGGGCCGCGAGCGCGACGCGCTGCTGAAAAAGGCGAGGCAAACAGAGGTCGCCGCGCACATCAACGAATGGCTGGCCTCACCCGGCCTCCAATCGCCGAAATAAACGGGGGGCCTGCCCGCAGAAAATCCGGGGCACCGTGTCGGATAGCGTGCGCCTCGTTCGTCCTCGGGGCATGATAGGCAGACATCCAGTTCTGCCCGCCGCTTCAAGAGGACAACCAACATGCCCGGCACTGTACGCCTGCACCGTGTTTTGACGACCAGCCCGGAGAAGGTCTATCGCGCCTTCCTCGAAGCCGATGCGCTCGCCAAGTGGCTTCCGCCAAACGGCTTCACCTGCACGGTGCACCATTTGGAGCCCAAGGTGGGTGGCACCTTCAAGATGTCGTTCCGCAACTTCACGACGGGTAACAGCCACGCCTTCGGCGGCGAATATCTAGAGCTCGTTCCGGGCGAGCGCCTCCGCTACACCGACAAATTCGACGATCCCAATCTGCCGGGTGAAATCCAGGTGAC
>JAEWBW010000135.1 GCA_023390955.1 Pseudomonadota bacterium | reverse complement strand
CCGCTGGATCCACATGGCTGCGGCTGGTGGGTGTGGCGCTGCCATTGCTCCTGATCGCCCCCGCCTTCTGGAACGGCTATCCGCTGCTTCAGTGGGATACCGGCGGCTATCTGGCGCGCTGGTATGAGGGCTATCTCGTCCCGAGCCGCTCCACGGTGTTCGGGCTCTATCTGCATGTCGGCGAAGGCTCGGGATTCTGGCTGAACCTCGCGGTGCAGTCGCTGGTCACGCTCTGGCTGCTGCAACTCACCTTGCGCGTGCTCGGCCTGATGCAGACCTTCCGCTTCGTCGCCATCAGCCTGCTGCTGATCCTGTCGACCGCATTGCCCTGGCTTGCCAGCATGCTGCTAACCGACATCTTCGCCGGCCTCTGCGTGCTGTCACTGTTTGTCCTGATTATTGGCGGCGACAGGATCTCGGGCCTGGAGAAGGTCTCGCTGTTCGTCTTCACCGCCTTTGCGGCGGCGACCCACAGCGCAACGCTTGGCGTGCTGCTCGGGCTTTGTCTCATGGGCTGGATGGCAAAGCCGCTGCTCGGGGCACGGCTTCCGTTCGCGGGGCTGACGCAAGCGAGCCTGACAATCGTTGTCGGCGGGGTGATGCTGGTGACGGCCAACCACGCATTGTCGGGCAAATGGGCTTGGACCCCGGGCGGCTACGGCGTCGCCTTCGGCCGCATGATGCAGGACGGCATCGTCGCGCGCTTCCTCAACGACCGCTGCCCGCGCCAAAATTTCAAACTCTGCCCCTATCGCAATCAGCTGCCTGCGACCGCTGACGAGTTCCTGTGGGGCAACAGCATGTTCAACACGCTCGGCCGCTTCGAGGGGTTGAACGACGAGATGAGCTACATCGTCGTGCATGCGCTCGCCGACTATCCAGGTTGGCAGACGCAGGCCGCGCTGACGGCGGTCGGCCAGCAATTGCTGCATGTGGCGACCGGCGAAGGCACCAATGGGTGGATTCCCCACACCCGCGGCATCATCGAGCGATACATTCCAGCCCAGGCGGCGCCGATGCGCGCCGCAAAGCAGCAGAACTGGGGGCTGGATTTCCAGTACATCAACTGGCTGCACGTGCCTGTTGCTCTCGCCTCGATGCTGGCGCTGCTCGCCTTGCTGGCGCACGCACTGGCGAGCCGGCGGCTGGACGATCTGACGCTGCTTGCGAGCACCGTCGCGCTGGCGCTATTCGGCAACGCCTTCATCTGCTCTGTGATCTCCGGACCGCATGACCGCTACGGTGCGCGGATGGTGTGGCTCGCGACCTTCGTCGTACTGACCGGTCTTGCGCGCTATCTTGGCGAGGACGAGCCGGCGGACGACGACTCAGCCGCGGCGTGACAGGAAGTCGAGCACGCCGGCCTTGTAGACCTTGTCGCCGACCGCGCGCATGTGATCACGGTTCGGAATATCGAGCACCTCCGACCCCGGAATGATATCGCCGAGCGCCTGCGCCGAGCCCGCGACGTCGTCGGTGGTGCCGACCGCGATCAGCACTGGCACCCCGATGCGGGCGGCCTGCTCTCTCGTCATCAGCCCGCGCGTGCCGCGCAGGCATGCGGCGAGCGCCCGGCGGTCGGACCGGGTCTGATCGGCGAACGCACGAAACGTGCGCCCGACGGGATCGGTCACGTCGTCGAGCGAAGGTGCTTCCAGCGCCTCCGCGACGGTCTCGCCCGGCCCCGTGCCCTCGATCAGGCCGCCGATGCCGATGCCGCCCAGGATCGCAGAGCGCAGGCGCTGCGGCTCGTTGAGGCCGAGCCAGGCCGTCATCCGGCCGCCCATTGAATAGCCCATCATGTCGGCCTGCGGGATGCCGAGATGATCCATCAGCGCGAGCACGTCGCCGGCCATGATCGGGATGGAGTATTGCGCGGGATCGTAGAGCTTGGCGCTGTCGCCATGGCCGCGATTGTCCAGCGCGATGACGCGACGGCCGTTCTTGCGCAGCTCCGAGACCCAGGTCGGATAGACCCAGTTCACGTTCTTGCTCGAGGCAAAGCCGTGGATGAGGATGATCGGATCACCCTCGCCTTCGTCGAGATAGGCAATTTCAACGGCGCCGTTGTGAAAGCTCGGCATCACGTATTCCGCAATCTGTTGGGGAGAGGACGATCTTACGCGGTGACGGCCGCGCCCGCCAGAGCCGCATCGGCTTCGGCTTGCGCCCGGCGCAGTCTTCGCGCCCGCTTGCGGTCGCACCACGCCTGGGTCAGACGCTCGGTCGTCGCCTTGATCGAGGACAGGACGCCGAACAGCGTCACCAGCGCGCCGAACAGCCAGAGCGCGAGATCGAAGGCGCCGGTCACCAGCAGCAGCGCGCCGCGGCCGAGCAGCTTCAGGATCGCGCGGGTCTTGCCGCCCTTGACGTCCGCAAGCCGTGCCGCACGCGCGATATCCTTCGGCCCTTCGGCGATGCGCAACGTTTCGAGCGCACCGCGCGTGCCGGTCTTCTCGGCGACGCGCGTGACGTCCTTGCCGAGCCGCACCAGCGCACCGGCTTTGTCGGCGCGGAACGCGGCCTTGATCGCGCGCGCGGTCTCGCCCGGGCGCAGCACCGAGCCCTTGGCCACGGCATTCTGCAGCATGGGACCATCGACCACTTCGCGTGCGGAGCGGCCGGCCCAGGCGGCAAGGCCCTCGCCGAGCCGCCCGACCTTGCGGGCATCCTTCACCAGCGTCAGCCCGGCGCGCGCCGGCGCGGCGCCGCCGACGGAAACATAGGTCGCCGCAGTTACCGCAAGGCCGGCGGCTGCGAGCCCAAGCACGAGGTGATCGGTGGTCTCGCCCATGGCGAGATGCTTGCCCTCGCGCACGACGTCCCTGACGTCGCCGATCACGAAGAGGTCGCCGGCCACCGTGCCCGACAGGCTGCCGACGTCGTCGGCATTGCCGGTGATGAGGCCGGTGGCGAAGCGCTTGGCGAAATGCGCGGTAGAATTCTCCTCCCTCACCGCATCGCTGACGCGGTTGAGGAGATCGTCCGGCAGCGCGACATTGCGGTCACGCGCGAGCTCGACAAAGCTGCTGGCGAGGTCGCCATCATGTGCCGCCAGCGCCGCTTCAATATTGTCCTGGATGAGGCTCGCATTTCCGCTCAGAGCGGAATCCAGCTTGAGCTCCGACAGAACGGCCGGATCGTCCTGGGCAGCCAGAATCATGCCCGCATGGCGCGCATGCGGTGCTACCTGCACGAGCAGGACCGTGCAGGCCACAAGGCCGCTCAATGCGGTGGTGATTCGCAACCACTTCATGGGTGAAAGCCTGGACGTTCGCCTGAATATTCGCCGCGCGACGGAATTCGTTCGTCCACAGACATAGTATGCCAAAATTGCGACACAACGTCCCCGACGAAAGAAGGGCTTCTCTGGAGCGACAAGATTGTGTCGAATTTGCATGAGCAAATGAGCATGGGGCGGTTGCGAGCCTTTCGGGTTCCGCTGGACTAGCAATCATCTGCACCCGCCAGTATGGTCCGCGGCGTTTCAACGACGCCGCGTCTGTGTTGATTGCGTCTTTTGCCATTGCTACCTCAGGATGAGTTAAGATGTCCGACCATGTCGTCCCGCACTTCCACAATGATGCCGGTGTTCCGGTCATCGAGATCGGCTCGCGGGAGTTCATGTGCGTGGGTGCCAATCCGCCGTTCGACCATCCGCACGTCTTCCTCGATCTCGGCAACGACAACGAGATCATCTGCCCCTACTGCTCGACGCTGTACCGGTTCGCCGCCGACCTGAAGGCCGGCGAAGCCCGCCCGCCGGAATGCGTGCTGAAGGACAAGGTGGCCTGAACGGTGTAACCCTTCAGGGGTGGCCGTTTCCCGAACGATCGTCATTGCCGGCGCCGGTATCGGCGGACTGACGGCCGCGCTCGCGCTGGCCGCGAAGGGCTTTCGCGTCGTCGTCCTCGAAAAGGCGGAGCGGCTCGAGGAGGTCGGCGCAGGCCTGCAACTCTCCCCCAATGCGAGCCGCATCCTTGTGGGCCTCGGGCTGAAGGACAGGCTCGGCGCCCGCGCGGTGACGCCCGAGGCCGTCAGCATCATGAGCGCGCGGGCCGGCGGCGAGCTGCTGAGCCTGCCGCTCGGCGAGACCGCCGCGGCCCGGGCCGGCGCCCCGTACTGGGTGGTGCACCGGGCCGATTTGCAAGCTGCCCTGGTCGGCGCGGCGCAGGATCATCCGGATATCGAATTGCGGCTGGACGCGACCTTCGAGGACGTGGCCGCGCACGGCCGCGGGCTGACGGTCGTCCATCGTCGCGGCCATGCCCGTCACGACGATCTGGCGAGTGCGCTGATCGGCGCCGACGGCATCTGGTCGGCGGTGCGCCAGCAGCTGTTCCCGGAGGTGCAACCGGCCTTCTCCGGCCTGATCGCCTGGCGCGGCACGCTCGACGCGGCGCAGCTGCCGAAGGACTTTGCCGTGCGCCGCGTGCAGCTGTGGATGGGATCGAATGCCCATCTTGTCGCCTACCCGATCTCGGGCGGACGCCAGGTCAACGTCGTCGCAGTCGTGCCGGGCCGCTGGAACCAGCCGGGCTGGAGCACGCCGGGCGATGCGAACGAGGTAATGGACGCCTTCTCGGCACGACACTGGCCGCAACAGGCGCGAACAATGCTCGCTGCGGTTGGCGGCTGGCGCAAATGGGCGCTGTTCACGCTGCCGGACGGCTGCGGATGGAGCAAGGGACCGATCGGCCTCGTCGGCGATGCCGTGCATGCGATGCTGCCCTTCGCAGCCCAGGGCGCCGGCATGGCGATCGAGGACGCGGCGGTGCTGGCCGAGCATCTCGGCGGCGATGCCACCGAAAGCGCAGCAGGCATCACCGCCGCCCTGAAGCGCTATGGCCGCGCCCGGCAGGCGCGCGTGAAGCGGGTACAACGCCTCGCAAGGCAACAGGGCCGCATCTACCACCTTGGCGGTGCAATCGCGCTGGCACGCGACCTGACCATTCGTGCGCTCGGACCCGAGCGCATGCTGGCGCGGCAGGACTGGATCTATAGCTGGCGCGTCTAAAGCGCGGTTCTCGATTCTTGTTTTGACGCGTTTTCTTTCCGCGAACCGGTATCCACTTCGCTCAGAAACGCTCTAGTAAACCGCGCCACCGGACTTCGATGCAGGCGCGGGCCTGGACGGCCTGACCGCGCCCGCAGGTGGTGCGGGTGCAGCTGGCGGCGTCGCGGCCGGCTGCATGTCGCTCTCGCGGCACCGGCTCTTCTGCCAAGCCTCCTCGAGCAGCTTCTGCTGGCCGCGGATGGTGATGTAGTCGTTGCGGTAGACCATCTCGGAAACCATCGCGCCCCCCGCCCCGGTTTCGGCTTTGGCCATCAGGCGTTCCTGGTCCGCGAGACGATTGGCAAGGGTCCGCCGCTCCGGTCCGAGTTGCTTGCACTCCCACAGCTCATATTTGGCCGGATCGACGAAAGCCGGGCTGATGGTGTCGCTGACGCTGGCGCAGCCGCCAAGGGAAACGGAAAGGACGCTGCCAAGCGCGAGCAGCGGAAGCAGTGCGCGCGCTGGGCTGCGGCGGAAAGGAATCGAGACAGGCATGCCGAATTGGTAGTCCCCGTAAATTGAGATTGCCTAAAGCAAGCCGGGATGTCCGGATTGAGGCTGAACCTCATATCCCGGATTGAGGCCTTTGCCTCATATCCGGATTGAGGCTTTGCGTTGAGCGGCCGGCTCGCTTAAGGAAAGACGGTCGTCCCCGGCCCTTCGCCACGCGGCCGGTACGGCACCTAAGTCATTGATCTGATTTGATCAAGCGGGCATGGCGGAATTGGTAGACGCAAGGGACTTAAAATCCCTCGGTGCGCAAGCGCTGTGCCGGTTCGACCCCGGCTGCCCGCACCACCTTCCCGGAATCCGCCCACCCTGCCTCCGACAGGCGCGAGCGCAAATCGGCGAGACAGATCCAGAAGCACACCAGTCCCGTGGCCAGCTGCCCAAAGTTCTGCACGAAGGCGTTGGTGAGAAGCGACGCCAGCGCCGGGATGGCGATGGCCGAGATCAGCACAGCGGCGAGCGCCAGCGCGGGGAGATCGGCGATGAGCACGGCGGCATAGATCGCCAGCTCGAAGAAGGCGTATTCCTTCAGACGCGGCGAGCAGAGATAGAGCGCGAACATCGCGAGCGCGGCGATGCGCGCGGCGTGACCGGGATGATCCATCAGCCATCGATCGAGCCGCCGCAATGAGGCCGCGCCGGACGCGCGGACCGCGCGCCGCACGGATAGTGCGAGCGGCGCCAGCACCAGCGCCACAACGAGAAGGCCGTAGATGGCGACAGCCACGAGCTTGTGGCCGGAGAGTCCGAGCTGATCCGCAACATCCGTCGCGAACAGGAACAGCGACGGATTCTTCTCGTCGATGGCCAGCGAATGTTGTCCGGGGATGTGACCGGTGACGGCGTTCAGCCAGCTCGGAAAGATGTCGGCATAGAACACCATCGAGATCAGGAACGGCGCCACGAAGCCGGCCGCGCCGGCGGCAAGCACGGTGAGCTTTTGCCCGCGCGGCAGCGGCAGGAAGTAGAGCCCCGCAAGGACGGGAAAGAACACCAGCTTGAACGAGGTGACGAGACCCAGCACGGCCGCGCCGGCCACGCGCGGCGCAAGAGTGCGAGGATCGCCGCCAAGCAGCAGCGCCAGCGCGAGCGCGGTAAGCAGACCGCTGAGGATCGCAAAATTGCCTGCGGTCACCACCCACTCGAAGCCGGCGAATGCGCCGAACGCGCACAGCAGTTTCAGCGCGACATTCCTTGCATCGCCGCGGGACTTGCCGAGCGCGGGCAGCAGCAAGGCGCTGAGGATGGCGAGGCCGATGAAGATCACCGTCTGATGCGCAAGGAGAATGCCGCCGGCGCAGACGGGGCGAAACGCATCGAGCGTCACCGGCAGATAAGGATAGAAGAAGTTCGTGTCCTTCAGATTCTTGACGAAGTAAGGATCTAGGCCCTCGAGATGGGCCGCGACCGCCGCGCAGTTGACGCGCGCATCCCAGCCATAGGGCAGGTCCACCCGGTAGTTCGCCAGCAGGCTGGCAAACACAAGCAGCGCCACAAACATGATCAGCCGCGTCAGCCACGCGTTCGTGGACGCGCCGAGACCTGCCGGCGCTCCGGACCAATTTGCGACGTCAGACCCGCCGGACACCCAAGGGACCTCCTGCTCGCCCGGGGCGACCCGGGCAGCCTCATTCGGCTCCGGCGATCGGAGCACGGGGACTGTTTCCGATGTCATCCCGTGGAAGGATGGAACACCGCCAGGCCGCGATCTTTACCCGCGCGTGGTGAATCGTTGGTGTTCAGCGGCCGGCCGCGCGCGAGAGCCGGCAAACCTTCGTTTTGCGAAGGATTTGCGACTAACATCACGATCTTGTTGGAGCGCGGTCCCGCCTGCCAGCCATCCCAAAACGTGGGTTGGTGCATTGCAGCACGCGGGCTAGACAAGGTTCCGCAATACAGAGGTAACTTTCCTTGTCCGACGTCAACGCCGACGCCTGGGTGTCCTCCGGGCACCGCCCGATGGGCTTTCCCGAATTCGTCATCATCGTCGCCGCCATCATGGCGCTCAATCCGCTGGCGATGGACATGATGCTGCCGGCGCTGCCCAACATCGGCACCGCCTTCGGCATTCCCGTCGCCAACCATCTCCAGCTCGTGCTCTCGACCTTCCTGATCGGGTTCGGCGCCGGGCAGTTCGTCATGGGGCCCCTCTCCGACCGGTTCGGCCGGCGGCCGATGCTGCTGGTCGGTCTGACCGTTTATGTCGCAGCGAGCGTGCTCGCGATCGCGGCGCCCTCGTTCGAGGCCCTGCTGCTGGCCCGCGCGCTGCAAGGGCTCGGCACGTCGGCGACGCGCGTCATCGCCACCTCGGTCGTGCGCGACTGTTATGCCGGACGCCGCATGGCGAGCGTGATGTCGCTCGCAATGATGGTGTTCATCGCCGTGCCCGTGCTGGCGCCGTCGTTCGGACAGGCGGTGCTGCTGGTGACGAAGTGGCGCGGCATCTTCGGCGTGCTGATGGCTTACGGCGTGCTGGCGCTGATCTGGATCGTGCTGCGACTGCCGGAGACGCTGCCAGAGACGGAGCGCAAATCGCTGGCGCCGCGCGACGTGCTGAACGCGTTCCGCCAGACGCTGACCAATCGCCAGACATTCGGCTATGCGCTCGCCGCCGGCAGCGTGCTCGGCGCGCTGTTTGCCTACGTCTTCGCCGCGCAGCAGGTGTTCGTCGGCCTCTATCATCTCGGCAATTACTTTCCGCTCGCCTTCGCAGCGATCGCGGCCGGCACCGCCATCGCAGGCTTTCTCAATGCCCGCCTGGTCGGACGGCTCGGCATGCGGGTGATCTCGCATGCCGCGCTGGTGCTCTATGCAGTTGTGGCCGGCCTGATCCTGCTCACCGCGAGCCTGCACGCGCTGCCGCTCTGGCTGTTCCTGGCGCTTTCGGCGCTGATGATGTTCTCGTTCGGCATGATGATCGCGAACTTCACCGCGCTGGCGATGGAGCCGCAAGGTCATATCGCGGGCACTGCGTCCTCGCTGTACGGCTCGATCACCACCCTGCTCGGCATCGTCATCGGCATGGCGATCGGCCAGAGCTATGACGGCACGCTGGTGCCGTTCGCCATTGGCTTCTTCGCCTGTTCGCTGATCGCGCTGGCGATCGTGGCTGTCGTCGAGAAGGGACGCCTGTTCACGCCGCATCACACCGCCTGACGGCGCGAGGAACTTCCGCAGCGTCTTCATGTTGTCGTGCAGCAATTGGAGCACGACATGGAACCGGAGCGCGCGGAAGAGCAGTTCAGCAAGAATGCCGGCGAGCGTGAGCGCGAGCTGGTCGCATCGAAGCCGCAGGGCAACAGCACGCTTCCCTTTGCCAGCGAGGGTCTGGAGCGCTTGCGCGACAGCTCCTGCTGATCGCGCGCCGAGCCAGACGAACCATCGCTGATCCGAACTTCACTTCCACTGACCAAACAAAAATGGCCGGGGCGACTGCCCCGGCCATCATTCGTTTCAGGCGGCGCGGCGAACCGCGCTGGCCCGCTTACTCCGTCTTGTCGATGTTCCAGAAGATCGGCGTTGCCGGGCCATCGAGCACGCCGGTGAGCGACTTGCGCCAGGCGCTCGGCGCCAGATACTGGCCGAGCGGGATGTAGATCACCTGGTCGTAGGCTTCCTTCTGGATCTCGGCGGCGATCTTCTTCTGATCGTCGAGCGAGGCAGCGCGAACGAAATCGTCCTTGAGCTTCTCGATCTTGGCGTTCTCCGCCCAGCCGAACCAGCCCTTCTTGCCCTGACCGCCGATCGAGAGATTGGAGATCGGGTTGGAGACGTCGGCGCTGACCCAGTTGGTGAAGAACATGTTCCAGCCGCCCTCCTTCGGGGGCTTCTGGCTGGCACGGCGGCTGACCACGGTCTGCCAGTCGGTCGCCTGTGCGTCGACCTTGAAGCCGGCTTCGCGGAGCAACTGCACCGCAACGGTCGGCTGCGCCTTCAGCGTCACGACGTCGCCGGGCACCATGACCACGACGGGCGTGCCGTCATAACCGGACTCGGCGAGCGCCTTCTTGGCTTCGGCCATGCCGTTGCCCTTGACCAGCGTCTCGGAGCCGACGTCGGTCGCGAGCGGCGTGTCGCAGATGAAGAAGGCGCCGCAGATCTTGTAGTACTTGTTGTTGCCGACGAGCGCGTCGAGCACGTCCTTCTGGTTCATGGCCAGAAGAGCAGCGCGGCGGATCTTCGGATTGTCGAAGGGCGGATACAGGAAGTTCATGCGGCCAAGCGTCTGGTAGCCGAACTTGTTCAGCGTCTCGACCTTGAGGTCACGGTTGCCTTCGAGGACCGGCAGCAGATCCCACGGCGGCACTTCCATGAAGTCGATATCGCCCGACTGCAGCGCGTTCACCGCGGTCTGCGAGTCCGGCATGGTGATCCACTCGACGCGATCGACCTTGACGAGCTTGCCGCCCGCGGTCCAGCTCGCCGGCTCCTTGCGCGGCACATAGTCGGTGTTCTTGACGTAGACGGCCTTCACGCCGGGCTGGAATTCACCCTGCACGAACTTGAACGGACCGGAGCCGATCTGCTCGGGGATCTGCTTGTCGGCCGGCGTCTCGGCGAGGCGCTTCGGCATCATGAAGG
>JAEWBW010000116.1 GCA_023390955.1 Pseudomonadota bacterium | reverse complement strand
TCATGGCTTGGCTATGTGGAATGGGGTTGCAAGCGGCGCTGTCGGCTGCGTTGTTCGATTACGTCGGCGCTGTTGGATTGGCGTGGATCCAGAGTGCCTGTGTGGGATTCGTGGCGGTCTGGCTTGTTTTCGACAGCTTCAGGGCGAGGGGTGCAAAGGGCCCTCGCCCGTGACAAGCTCGAATGGGTTGTAATGTGGCCGATCTACCGGCGCGGTGCGTTAGCCGGTTTGTCAATTGCTATTGTATATGTGCCGATCTAGATTCGGTGGTGCTCACACCGCTGTACAGAACACCTGATGACTGAACTCAATAAATCGGCAACAAGGTTGTTCGGCAATCTAATTGCGCGTAATGCGCCGCTCCTGACGCTGCTTGTCGCCTACCTGCTCCTTACCGTCTTGATGAACGTCGTTTTCCTATACGACGACAGTGCTGCCGACGAATCGGTTCGGCCGTTCTCGATCCTGGACTTTCCGATCCAGACCGTCGGCTATTGGGTTTTGCTGTTCCTTCCATTCGCGGTGCTGCCTCCGATTGCCCTGTTTGTCAGACGGCTTTTCCAGCGGAGTGCAAAAGCTGCAATTGTTGCGGTCCCGGAATTCAGGCTGCTCGATTATCTCTTCATTACCGGCATCTGCTATCTGGTCGTGAGCGTGGCCATGTACCGCGCCGATGCGCTGGAGCTGCTTTTGCAGGGGGTCGACGGAGCGTCCTCCGTTGCAGCGCGATTTGATGTTCTTGGACGGCTACACCTGCTCGAACGAGCGGTCCTGCAATCGGTGCTAGTCTTCCTCACCCTTTATTCGCTGGTACGGGCGATCCGTTCACGGAGCTTGCTCTGGTTGCTCATCTTTGCCGTCAATCTGGTGGCAATGGCGGCACTCCTGGTTCTCTTGAATATGAAATGGCCGATCGTTGTGCTGTTTGGCGGCGTCGTCGCGGCGATCGCGCTGGTCGGGGAGCGGCGGCGCATATACTTGCCGATTGGAGTGTTCGGCATGGTTTGTGTCTATATGCTGGTTGCGACAGTGCTTCTCCGCTTACCACAGCCTGGGGCGCCATCGCAGCGGCCTGATCACGCCAACACGTCGATGTCGCCGAACTCGATAGTTGCGAAACTGCAGGGGACGGTCGAGACGGCAATATTCGCCAGCCCCAAACTGGCAGTGACCGGCCTCGTACGAATGGCGATACCTTATCCATTCTACTACAGGACGTTCACGGACGAAGGGCAGGTGTGTGGAAGCCTTCTGGACCGCGTAATGCGCCGTCCGAGCCCCTGCCTGCCAAGTGTGCTGATCTATGAGCGCATGTTCAAGAACGACGGTTTCGCCGGCCGAGGAACGGCGCCGGCGCCCTTCCATGTGACCGGATACGCGCTCGACAGTTGGTTCGGTGCGATCGTTGAATGCGTCTTGACCGCGATCGTCATCGGGGCCTTCATGGCCGTGCCAGTGAAGCAAAGCTCAATTTCCAGCACGATTGCCGTCATGGGAATCCTGTCGGCCTATTTCTTCTCGCAACTGCCCTTTGAAGGAGCAGTCGTGTACGACCACGGCTTCGTTTGGTGGGCTTTATTGGTGGCCGGCTATGCCCTGCTGCGTCGCTTGGTCGGGAAGGTACAATCAAGGCAGGTGCCGATAGTCCGGCATGAACTAGGATCTCGCGAGTAGGATCTAGCGGAGCTTGTTGGTTCCCTGAACTAAAAATTCGCCGTGCGCGACAGGGATGCCGCAACACCGACATGTCGTCTCATTTATGACCGTTCTACTTCGTCGCGTTGGCGACGACGTACCAGCCCCAGCGGCGTTCCATGGCCTTGCCGATGGAAGGCGGCAGGAAGCGGCCGACCAAGGGAATGCGGCGATAGGCCAGTCCGTGGATGCTGATCTCGACCTTGGAAAAATCTTCCAGGATCGTGCGCACCTGACGTGACGAATAGAGCTTGACCAGTGGTGCGATTGTGACGCCATCAGCACCGCTCTCGACCGTCGAGAGCAATCGCCGATAGCCGAGCCGCTTCAAATTGCCGTTTCGAATTCCGGATATCAGCAACCAAAGATGAGGCAGCGACCAGAAGTGGTAGAGCGCCATCTTGAACGTGCCGCCCGGCCTGAGGACACGGTAAGCCTCGCTGATGCAACGCACCGTATTGTCGGTATGGTGCAGAACGCCGAGCGAATAGACGACGTCGATGCTCTCCGATGCAAACGGAAGGTCGCCCGCATTGCCGAGATGCAGGTCGACCGGCAGGTTCAGCGCGTTGAAGTAGTTCTTGCAGATGTTGTGGTGGTTGGGCGTGAGGTCGATCCCATGGACCCGCGCACCAGCCTTTGCCGAGTGCAGGAGATCGCAGCCCTGACCATGTCCGATTTCCAGGACTTCCTTACCCTTCATCGACGGAAAATCCAGCACGATGGGTACCCAAGGATCGTCGTTCTGGTACCGACGCTGGGCCAGCCGGTCGAACGTTTCGATCGTTCCCGCGGCCTCGTTTTCGCTGCTGGACAAGGTTCCGCAGGCGCGGTTGTTCCATGTCGCTTGAGCTTGAAGATTGGCTTCCGACAATGCCATGTCGGGTCCCTTTCAAGAAGTGAAAATCCGGTCCGCTTTATATCATCGATTCCGGGGATGCAACGTGGGCCCTTGGAGTGTCGCCGGATTGAAGCTTAGGTTGTTCTGCTTTTGCGCGGAAATGCTATGACCATCCGGCAAGTTACGGACTGAAAGCCTTGGATCATAAGGCTTAGATCAGGAGAGATGATGCGTCACCTATGGGGCAATCCCGCGCGATTAGCGCGCACGGTGCGTCATCTCCGAGCCGGCCAGATCACCAACCGCATCAAGCGCCGGCTCTTTCCGCCTCGGGTCGCGGCCGGGCCGGCGCCGGGGCTGCGGGCGCCAGCAGCCAGTTGGAGGAATTGCGAGGGGCGCGCGGCCAGCCTGCTGTCGCCGCGGCGTTTTCGTTTCCTCGGGCAGGAGGCGGAGCTGCAGGGGGCCAGTGGCTGGAATCGATCGGCGATGCCGAAGCTCTGGTTGTACAACCTGCATTATTTCGACGATTTACGCGCGCAGGCTAGCGAGACGCGCGCGGCGTGGCATCACGACTTGATCGCGCGCTGGGTCGCCGAAAACCCGCCGATGTCCGGAAATGGCTGGGAGCCATATCCGGTATCGCTGCGTATCGTGAACTGGATTGCGTGGGCGCTCGCGGGCAACGATCTCGGCGCCGCCGCGCGCGACAGCCTGGCAACACAGGCGCGGGCGCTGGGCGCCTCGCTCGAGTATCATCTGCTCGGCAATCACCTGCTTGCGAACGCGAAGGCCCTGGTGTTCGCGGGCTGTTATTTTTCGGGAGCCGAAGCCGATCAATGGCGGCGCACCGGCCTCGATTTGCTGCAACGGGAGTGGCGCGAGCAGGTGCTTGCCGATGGCGGGCATTTCGAGCTCAGCCCGATGTATCACGCCATCCTGCTCGAGGATGTCCTGGATCTCGTTCAGCTCGCGGCGATCTATCCGCGCGAGCTTGCCGAAGCAGCGGCGACATGGCCGGCGCTGGCGACGCGTATGCTGGCCTGGCTGGGCGACATGATCCATCCCGACGGGGAGATCGCTTTCTTCAATGATGCGGCGTTCGGCATCGCGAGGACGCATGGGCAGCTGGCGGATTATGCGGCGTCGCTGAATGTCCCGCCGGGCGACGGCGCTTCGGGGCATCTGGGGGACAGCGGCTATGTGCGGCTGCGCGCCGGACCCTGGCTCGCGATCCTGGACGCCGCTGAAGTCGGACCGTCCTATCTGCCGGGACATGCGCATGCGGACACGCTCTCGCTCGAGGTGTCGCTCGGCGGCCGTCGCCTGATCACAAATTCCGGAACGTCGTCCTACGGTCACGATGTGGTTCGGGATGAAGAGCGGTCGACTGCGGCGCATGCGACCGTCGAGATCGACGCGGAGAATTCCACCGAAGTGTGGGCAAGCTTTCGCGTCGGGCGACGCGCGCATCCGCGCGAAAGATCGCAATCGGTGAGCGGGGACACCCAGTCGGCCTCCGCGAGCCACGATGGATACCAGTGGCTGCCGGGCCAGCCGGTTCACCACCGCACCGTCACGGTGTCGCCGAATGCGCTGGTCGTTCGGGACCGTGTCACCGGCGAGGGAAGCCATACGATCGTCGGCCGCTTTCCGCTGCACCCGCTGATCGATCGTGTTCAGCCGGACGGGCAGGGCTGGTCGATCGAGCTGCCCGGCCAGCGGCGGCTTCGTGTGTCTGCGACCGGCGCTTCCAAATTCGTGCTGAACGACGGGTACTACGCGCCGAGCTTCGGCCAGCGAGTCTTGCGACCGGTCCTTGCATGGCGCTATACGGGCGAGCTACCGATGGACGTCGAAACCCGGTTCGAGCTCTGATTTTGCGCATCCTTTTCGTCAGCGATCACTATTCTCCCGAGGCGAGCGCGGCGTCCGTCCGCTGCAGCATGCACGCGAAGCGTTGGATCGAGCGCGGTCATCAGGTCACCATGCTGACCAATTTTCCGAACTATCCAGATGGCAAGGTGTTCGGCGGCTATCGGCAATCGCTCTACAAGCGGGAGACATACGAG